>DKXC01000144.1 GCA_002492045.1 Micrococcaceae bacterium UBA7136 | reverse complement strand
GTTACAGCGATGTTGAGAAGTTTGAGACCGCTAAGGAAGATATTCTCTTCTCCCTACCTAAGGAGCTTCGCGCTGCCCTCAAGAACGATTCAGGTGAGCCTGCAATGAGACTTGGGGGACGAGGCGCGAAGCCAACACGATGAGCGAGCGGTTCACCGCGGGCGGTGAAGCAAGAGCGAGCGAATGGAAGCTGTGAGCCAAGCGAACTCCTAAAGGGATTACTGTCAAAAAGGCCCCTCATTTGAGGGGCCTTTTCTTTGTCGGTGGGCGTCTGTCCCTGAAGGCTAGGCCTGCTGGCCTAGTTTCTTCTGTAGCTCCTGGACGCTGCGGGAGGTTCGTAGCCAGGAGATGCCCCAGATGAGGCTGTAAACCAGGAAGAAAATCAGGCCGAAGACGGCGAAACCAGCGGGGGTGAGGGGGAACCAGCGCAGGACCAGACCTGTTGTTGCAACCCCGGCAAGGGCCAGCAGAAAGTGGCTGAAGGTGGCCAGGGTGAGGGAGATTTTTTCTGATGCGTAGATGCGGTTGGCTAGTTGAAAGAGAATCCCTAAGAGGATATAGCTAGCCTTGGCTAGGGTGGCGGCTGCCAGGGTGTTTCCCCCGAAGGCTTCTAGGTAGGCGGGAGTTGCCCAGACGTATTCAGGGGTGTCGCCGATTGCTTGTAGGAAAGAAACGAGTAGCTCGATCAGGGAGCCGATTGCTAGACCGATCAGGCCAGCCTGGATAAGGTTTTTCATGGTTTTCTCCTAGAGGGGTTTTAGATGCCGAGTGATTTTTTGAAGCGGGCCAGGGCCCTGCGGGAGACGTAGGTGGTGTGCCCGTCCTTGAGCTGCAGGGTGATGCTGCCTGCCCTGGAGAAGTCCAGGGAATCGATTTGGGAGATATTGACTATTTCGCTGTTTGAAATGCGGACGAAGTGTCTGGAGTCCAGGATTTCTTCTAGTTCAAAGAGCCGTTCCCTGATGGGGTATTCTCCCTGCGGGGTGCGGACCCAGACCCGTTTGGCGCGGGTGAAGAAGAGGTAGGCCTGCGAGTAAGGGATGAGCTTGTGCCCTTGCCCTGTGAGTCCCACCAGGTAGCGGCGGCCTCTGTGTCCCAGGGTGAGGGTTTCAAGTTCCTGTAGGAAGGGCCGCTCTTCTCTGGCGTAGACTTCGACCCGTTCGTCCTCTTCCTGGGGGTCGAGGTGGAGGATAAATTGCATGGTGCGGATACTTTCTGAGGTTTCTTCTCTCTGTCACTTCTAAGCCTAGGGGCTGGAACTGGGCTGCCGGGGCCCAAAAGGACGGATGGTCGCTCAAAGCGGCTAGGTGGTTATCTCTTAGGCCCTTGTGCCTACGGTAGACAGAGAAAACCCCCTTACTCGGCAAGTCAGCGAGTAAGGGGGCTTGTCAAAGAGAGAAAGACGAAACCTAGTGGGGCAAGAGTCCGTAGACCACAGCCGAGAAGGCAGCTAGGCCAGCAACCACCACAAAGACATTAGAGAGACGTCCCCGGTAGGGGGCCAGGGCCGGAACCCGGCGGATAGCCCACATGGGCAGAATAAAGAGAACCAGGGCCATAATGGGGCCCACCAGGGACTCAATCAGACCCAAAATACTGGGGTTGAGCACCGCCGCCAACCAGACCGTCACCATGAGGAAGAACCCCACAGCCTTCTTAAGGACGCTGTCGCTGATACGCTGACGGGCCGGATCCAGATTCTCCCGGACAATGCCCACGGCCCCCTCATGGGCACCCAGCCAGTGGCCAAAATAGGAAGAAACAATAGCAGTAATAGCTACCAGGGGCCCCAGCCAGCTAATAAAAGGAGCATCAAACTCATTAGCCAGGTAGGAAAGAATCGGCAGGTTAGATGCCCGGGCCTCAGCCAGACCATCCGGGCCAATGGCCAGCACGCAAGACCAGACAAAACCCATGATGAAGATGGTCAAAATTAGGGAGGTCGCCCGCAACACCTGAGAAGACTTAACCGAAGCAAAAGGCCCGTACTGCTGCCGCATATTGACCGAGAACTGAGAAATAGCAGGGGCATGGTAGAAGGCAAAGACCAGCACCGGCAGCATGAGCCAGAGACTGACCGTAAAATCACCGGCCGAGGGCAACTGACCAAAACCCTCAAAAGACCAGTGAGGAATCAGATAAAGAGTCAGAGCAAAAAGAATCAGAATCAGGGGATAAACCAAGGCCTGGGTAACAGCCAGCATAATCTTCTGACCGGTCAGCATCACAGCACTCATAGCGGCCACCAGAATCGCAGCCAGTAGCCAGCGGGGCAGGGGCGCCAGACCCAGCTGATTGGTCAGCAAAGAATCAAAAGTATTAGTAATACTGACCCCGTAAATCAGCAGTACCGGGTAAATCGACAGAAAATAGAGGAAGGTAAAGACCCGACCAAAACCGGGCCCAAAGAAATCCTGGGCCACCTGGGTGATATCGGCGCTAGCCTGAGGGCTGGACGAGACCATACGGGAAAGGCCCCGGTGAGCCAGAAAAATCATAGGCCAAATCAGGACGGTAGCAGCCAGCAGGGGCCAGACCCCACCCGCCCCCGCCTTAATGGGCAGAAAGAGGACGCCCGCGCCCACGGCCGTCCCAAAGAGACTGACCGTCCAGGCGGTGTCGGTGCGGTTCCAGGCAGGAGCCTGCTGGGCGGCCTCTCCCATTTCAATGGCGGCAGTGGAGAGGTCCTGATAGTCCGCCGGTTTTTGGTCTTGCGACATACAGAAATCCTTGCTGTGAGGTGGAAACTAGCCCTGAGCCGGAACCAGGTAACCCTGGGATTCCAGATAGAGGCTAAGGATAAAGAAGGCCAGGTAGAGCAAACTGAAAATCACGACCATGCTGATATGCAGACGCTTGGTCATGACCAGGTAGCCGATAAACTCCCGGATTGTGGCGTTAACCGAGAAATAGAGCTTAGTACGAGAACCAGCCCCCACACAGGCCAGCCCCAAGGAACGAGCCAGCAGCAGGGCCCGGAAAAGGTGGTAGCCGGTGGTAGCCACCAGAACCTTAGGCTGAGGCTTAGTCATCAGCGCCCAAGAATAGGTCAGATTCTGGTGGGTGTTAACAGCCTGATCCTCAATAATGATGTCCCCAGCAGGAACCCCCTGCTCCTGGGCATAGCGGGCCATAGCCAGGCCCTCTGGAACTTCCTCATCAGGGCCCTGACCACCGGTCATAATCAGCTTGGAGCCGGGATTCTTACGGTAAACCTCAATACCCTTATCAACCCGTCCAGCCAGTAGGGGAGTAACCCTATCCCCGATTAGGCCAGAACCCAGCACCACAATGTAATCCAGGTTCTTACGTCCCACCGGCAGCAGATTCAGGCCGGCCGAAAGCACATAGGACGAAGCCAGCAGCGACAGGTAGGTCACCAGGGCAGCCACATAGCCATAAATGGCCGCCCACACAGAGTTAGGGGCAGAAGGCACAAAGAAAAGGGAGACCAACATGGCTGTACCCACAGACAGGGAAAGCAGATTAGTGAGGGAAACACCCTCCCGCCTGATCAGCCGAAAACCGCTGTAGTAGAAGACCACCACCAGGCTGAGCGGAGCCATGAGCAGGGCCAGAAGAAGAATAAGGCCAAGGATCACCAGCAACAGGGTTAAGGCATCTAGCTGGTACTCATGGTCCAGAACCAGCAGGCCCGGAACCAGCAGGCCCAGAAAGAGGGAGCCAGCAGCTAGCACAAAGAAGAAACCCAGCCAGAGGCTGCGACGCTCGTGGAAGAAAAGCAAGAGGAAGGCTACTGAGGGCAGCAGGGCAAAAAGAAGAATAATCAGGGAAGGAGACACGGAAGGAAAAACCAGCCTTGGGTCTGCGGACGGATGGGGGTAAGGGGCCTGTTGAAGGCAACCCACCCATGATTCTACCCGCCAACTGCCTGAGCTTTGAGCGGGCCTAGAAAGCCTCTCTTGTGCCCTCAGGCACTGGCTGACTCCATCCGGTAGACTGACAGGAGAATCAAAACCCAACCAAGCAAGGGAAAATCAGCTGTGGCTCTGACTATCGGTATTGTAGGCCTGCCCAACGTTGGCAAGTCCACCCTTTTTAACGCCCTGACTAAGAACAACATCCTGGCGGCAAACTACCCCTTTGCCACCATTGAACCTAACATCGGTGTGGTTAACCTGCCCGATGAGCGTCTGGCCCGCCTGGCTGAGATTTACGGTTCTGAGCGGATCCTGCCGGCCACTGTTTCCTTCGTGGATATTGCCGGTATTGTGCGTGGCGCTTCTGAGGGTGAAGGTCTGGGCAACCAGTTCCTGGCTAATATTCGTGAGGCTCAGGCTATCGCCCAGGTGGTGCGGGCCTTCGACGACCCCGACGTCATTCACGTGGACGGCAAGGTTGACCCCGCCAGTGACATGGAAACCATCAACACCGAACTGGTGCTGGCTGACCTGCAGACCCTGGAGAACGCTATTCCCCGCTTGGAAAAGGCCGTCAAAATCAAGAAGGGCGACCCGGCCCAGCTGGAGGAGTACAAGAAGGCCCAGACTATCCTGGAGGCTGGCGACACCCTGATTTCTAAGGTTGATGAGACCAAGCTGGATATGGCCCTGCTCAAGGAACTCAACCTGCTGACCGCCAAGCCCTTCATCTACGTTTTCAACTCGGACGAGGGTGTGCTGGCTTCTGCTGAGCGTCAGCAGGAGCTGCGGGACATGGTGGCCCCGGCCCAGGCTGTCTTCTTGGACGCCAAGCTGGAGGCTGACATGGTGGAGCTGTCTGAAGAAGAGGCCCGGGAGATGCTTGAGATGAACGGTCAGGACGAGTCTGGCCTGGATCAGCTGGCCCGTGTTGGCTTCTCAACCCTGGGCTTGCAGACCTACCTGACTGCTGGCCCCAAGGAGACCCGGGCCTGGACCATCAGCAAGGGCGATACTGCCCCCCAGGCTGCTGGCGTGATCCACACCGACTTTGAGCGCGGCTTCATTAAGGCTGAGGTTGTTTCCTTTGCCGACCTGGATGATGCCGGCTCCATGAATGAGGCTAAGGCCCGCGGCAAGGTCCGTATGGAAGGCAAGGACTACATCATGCAGGACGGCGACGTCGTGGAGTTCCGTTTTAACGTCTAGGGTTCCTGGCCTGAAGGAGACGAAAGAGCTCTGATGAGTCAGACTTCTAGCCTGGTCCAGGGGGAGGGAGGTTACCCCTTCCTTCCCCTGGATTTTCCTGCCCCCACCAGTCTGCTGGCCCAGGCCGAAAGCCGCCGGATCAAGACTCAGGCCTCTTTAGGTCCTACTGAACAGGCTCAAAGAGGCCAGTATTTTACGCCTCTTAAAGTTGCCCAGCTGATGGCGGGTCTTGCTCGTCTGCCAGGTCAATCTGCTGTGAAGATTCTGGATCCTGGTGCCGGGAGCGGGATTCTTTCTGTAGCCCTGGTTTCATATTTGCTTGCGGAAAAACCTGACCTAGAAATCTCTCTCACCGTAGTTGAAAATGATGCGACCCTACATCCAGCCCTGCTTAAAAGCCTGCGGGAGTTAGAGAAGCTAGGTAGCGTCAAAACCTTTTTAGTGGGGCAGAACTTTCTAGAATGGGCCCTGGGCACAGACCAGCGTTTTGACCTGGTGATACAGAATCCACCCTATGCCAAGCTTTCTGCTCAAGATCGGGGCCAGAAATTATTGCGGAGCAGGGGAGTTACGGTTCCTAACATTTACGCGGCCTTCATGCTCTTGGGTGTACAGCTGCTCAGGGACGGCGGCCAGCAGATTTCTATCACTCCCCGTTCCTGGATGAACGGCAGTTATTATGCTAGATTCCGCCAGGATTTTACTGCCCTAGCAGGTCTTGACACTATCCATGTTTTTGAAAGCCGAGACAGGGTTTTTGCGGATTCTGAAGTTTTGCAGGAAGCCCTGATTGTTTCGGCCCGAAAGGGTGTTTTTCCCGACCAGATAAGATTGACCAGTTCACATGACCAGCATGACCTTTCAGCCTCGCGGACTGTTCCCTATACCGATGTCGTAACCCCCGATTTTATTTACCTGCCAGCTACCGACCGGGACGCTGAGGCTGTTTCCTGGATGCACCAGCATGCTTCTTCCCATCTGAGTGACCTGGGGTTGGGGGTTTCTACCGGCAAGGTGGTGGGATTTAGGGCTAAGGAGCTTCTATCACAGACTTATCTTCCGGGTGCCTACCCTCTGCTTCAAGCATCTCACCTGAGTGGGGGAGAAGTTCAGCATCCAAGGGAATCTGTCAAAAAACCCCAATGGTATATAGGTTTGGCTGAGGAGGATAAGAAGGCACTTCTGCCAGCAGGCACCTATGTTTTGCTCAAGCGTTTTTCAACCAAGGAAGAGAAACGCCGGCTGGTAGCAGCTGTCTGGTCTTCTGATACCCCCTCTGCCTTTGATAATAAACTCAACTACATTCACCAGGCAGGTAAGGGTCTTGACCCTGAATTAGCTCAGGGGTTGGCTCTTTATCTCAACTCAGGCCAGGCAGACAACTACTTTAGGGTGTTCTCGGGCCATACCCAGGTCAATGCAGGTGATATGAAGAAGCTTCTTTTTCCCTCCTTGGACCAGCTACGGGCCTTAGGAAAAATAAGCTGCAAGAACCAGGATGAGATTGATAGTGCGGTAGAAAAAATCTTGTCCAAATCCGGTGAAGACTAGGAGAAAAAGTGGGTCGGTTAGAAGAAGCTCAAGACATCCTGAAATCCTTTGGCTTCGATAAAGGACGTAGTAACGAGCTGAGTGCTCGGACTCTGCTAGCCCTTGCACAGGTTGATGAGGATACTTCTTGGGCCCGGGCTACTAACCCTATGCTAGGTATTCGGGCTATCTTGGACTGGGTCCGTGATAGGCAGGGGCATCCTGTTGCAGAAAATACCCGTGAGAGCTACCGGCGGCAGACTCTGCACCAGTTTCTTGATGCAGGATTCCTTATTCGTAATGACGACGACCCGAAGCGTCCCGTTAACTCTGAGGCTTATTCAAAAGTCTCC
>DKXC01000079.1:516-6497 GCA_002492045.1 Micrococcaceae bacterium UBA7136 | reverse complement strand
ATAGTAGAGAAGGAGGGCCCCTGAGGGAAAAACCTCAGGGACCCTCCAGTCTAGGCTCAGAAAACAGAGATCAAGCCTTAGTCCTGGCTAGAAGGCTTAGGCCGAACCCGGCGGCGGCGACGCCTAGGAGCCTGCTCCCGGCCCTGCTCCTGCCCAGCCGGGTTGCCCTCGGCCTCAGAAACCACCCGGCGGCGACGGCGGCGAGGAGCTTGCTCCTGCCCGCCATCCCCAGCAGACCGGCGACGGTCCGAAGAACGTCCACGGCCAGCAGACGAAGAAGTCCGCCGGTCACCCGAAGCAACATCCCGCTCCCGCCGCTGACGGGGCGCAGTAGACTTCAAACGTCCCTTAGTGCCAGCCGGAATATCAAGATCACTGAACAGATGCGGAGAAGAAGAATAAGTCTCTACCGGCTCATCAACCCCCAAATCAAGGGCCTTATTAATGAGCTTCCAGCGGGGAACATCCTCCCAATCCACCAGGGTAACGGCAGTACCCTCCTTATCGGCCCGGCCCGTCCGGCCCACCCGGTGCAGGTAGGTCTTCTCGTCATCCGGGCACTGGAAATTAATGACATGGGTAACATCATCCACGTCAATACCGCGAGCAGCCACATCAGTAGCCACCAGAATATCCACCCGGCCCTGACGGAAAGCCTCCAAAGCCTGCTCACGAGCCACCTGGTTCAAATCACCATGCAAGGCCCCAGCCGCAAAACCCCGCTGCTCCAGCTCCTCAGCCAGGCGGGCAGCAGACCGCTTAGTCTTCGTAAAAATAACCGTCCGGCCCCGGCCCTCAGCCTGCAAAATCCGGCCCACCAGCTCATCCTTATCCAAAGGGTGAGCCCGGTAAATAATCTGGCTAATCGAAGCCTTAGTAGCAGTCTCCTGCTGGCCAGACTCAGCCTGAATATGCATAGGCTGGCTCATATAACGGCGGGCCATGGTCAAAACCGGGCCAGGCATAGTAGCCGAAAAAAGCATGGTCTGCCGCTGCGAAGGCAGGGCAGAAAGAATCCGCTCTACATCGGGCAAGAAACCCAAATCCAGCATCTCATCGGCCTCATCCAAGACCACCAGCTTCACCTGAGAAAGATCCAGGTACTTCTGCCGCCAAAGATCAATCAGGCGGCCAGGGGTACCCACCACCAGCTCAACCCCGCGCTTAAGCTCCTTGACCTGGCTCTCATAGGGGCGGCCACCATAGAGAGTAGCCACCCTGGCCGAAGCAGAAGCCGCCAAAGGCGCCAAATCCTCGCCCACCTGAATAGCCAACTCGCGGGTAGGCACAATAATCAGGGCCTGGGGGGCGCCAGGGGAAGGAAGAGCCTCAAAGCCCTCAGAAGCCGGGGTCACCAGCAGCTCCAAGGCAGGCAGGCCAAAGCCCAGGGTCTTACCGGTGCCGGTCTTAGCCTGGCCAATAATATCCTGGCCCGTCAAAGCCACCGGCAGGGTCAAAGCCTGAATAGGGAAGGGCTGGGTAATGCCCCGGTCTGCCAGGGCCTGGGCAAAATGCTGGCTCAAGCCATAATCGGCAAAGGTCTTGGAATCAGTCACGAACAATAATCCTCAGGTTAGCCGATACCGAAACCAACACGGGCCTTGGTCTCAGCACCAATCTCTAGGTAACCAATCTGGGCGGCAGGCACCATGACGCTAGCACCCTTGCTATCAGTCAGCTCAAAAATACCCTGAGACTCCAGGGCAGCAGCCAGCTTACGGCGAATCTCATCAGCGCTCTCGGGGCTGTCAATGACAACCTGGCTGGGGACGTTAATAACGCCAATCTTAACTTCCATGACTCCCTTTCAAAAGGTGGGCAGAACCCTGCCCTCAACGGTCTTACTCTCCAGTAGTCTACGGGAGGAGCCCGCCGGGCGGGTGGAAGTTCGCCTGAGGGCTTAGTCCCACTCCTCATCAATAATCGAAATCCCACCCCAGGCCAGGCGGAAGGCCAAACGCTCAGCCTCCTCCACCTGCTGGGCGCTAGGCTCAGAAGTTGCTAACAAGGAACTAGTCGCCGACAGTACCATGCCCGAGAGCATGCGGGCCGTCATCAGGGCCTGCTGGTAGGGCATGCCGGCATTAGGGGCCAGAACCTGGGCAATCTGCTGGGCCATCTGGGCGTGGACCTGCTCCACCCGCTCCTGAACTGCATAGTCGTGGCGAATATCAGACTCAAAAATCAGCCGGTAACCAGCCACGTTAGTACGGGCAAAAGTAAAGAAAGCCGAAATGACACCCCGAACCCGTTCCTTATTGGTCTTTTCTCCGTAGAGGGGCGCCACCAGCTGCTCAATGAGCAGTTCTAGTTCGACGTCCAGAACCTGCAAGTAAAGATCCCGCTTACCGGTGAAATGCTGATAAAGCACCGGCTTGGTCACCTGGGCCACAGCAGCCACCTGATCCATGGTGCTGGCATGGTAACCCTGGGAGACAAAGACCCGGGCGGCAGAAGCCACCAGCTGCTGGCGGCGTAGGTTTCGGGGTAGGCGGGTCGTAGGAGGGCCAAGCTCAGGGCTAAGGCCGGTCTCCGGACGGGAAATCTGTGGGCTGATGGTCATGCTGGGATGTTTGGGCTGGGGGCTGGGAAGGGTTAAGACCGTAGAGGGCCTGCAGGCCAGCCAGATAATCCTGGGCCTGACCGGCGCGGGCCAACTGCCGGGCTCGAACCGTGGGGGTGTGAAGCAGGGCCTGAACCAGCTGACGCATGGCCTTCTCAAGCTCCTGACTCTCAGGCAGGTTCTGGCTCTTAACCTTAGCTAGCTGCTCCTCAAGGATCTGCTGGCTGTGCTGCCTGAGGCTAACAATAGCAGTATCCAGCTGGCGGGCCTCTTCCTTAAGCTGGTAGTCGCGGGCAGCCTCGTCCACAATTGTGCGGGCAAAACTTAAATCCTGGCCCGCCTCCTGAGGGGCCGCCAGGCGAATCTCATCCAGGCTAAGAAGCCGCACCTGGGGTAGGTTGGCTACTTCGGGGGCGAAGTCCCGGGTCAGGGCCAAATCAATAATTAGCCGGGGTCCGGGCGGAATCTCTTGAGGAGTCAAAGGGGTGCCGGAACCAGAACAGCCCAGCACCAAATCAGCGGCCTCTAGCTGCTGGTAAAGCTGGTCCGGGGCCACCGGCTGGACGCCCCGCTTGTGGGCAAAAGAGACGGCACGGTCAGAATGAGAGTAAACCCATATATCCTGGCAGCCCCGCTCCTGTAGGGCGGCCAAAGAGGCACCAGCATAGGCGCCGGTACCAATCACCAGCACCCGCCGCTGCTGCCAGGAACCAGGTAGCTGCTGGTGGGCCATATCCAGGGCCAGGGAAACCAGGGAGCGTCCCTGAGAACCCAGAGAAGTCTGCTGGCCAACCTTCTTAGCGGTTTGGGCCCCCTGCTCAAAGAGGCGAACCAGTTGGCTAGAGGCCCGGCCCTTATCCTGGGCCTGGGCCAGGGCCCGGCGAACCTGGCCGGTGATTTCGCGTTCACCCACAATGGCTGACTCTAGGCCGGCGGCAACCGTCAGAAGATGGTGGGCGGCCTGCTGGCCGGTGCGGAGGGTAAAAGCCTGCTCTAGCTCCTGGGTGTCCAGGGAAGTCTGCTGGGCCAGCTTCTGGATAATCTGCTGGCGAACCCGGTCAATCTCCTGGCTGGGCTGGGGGCTATCGGCCTGAACCTGGCCGTAAATTTCAATCCGGTTGCAGGTAGACAGAAGCACCTCACCAGCCAGGCCGCAGTCAGCTAGCTGATCGGGCGACTCTGCCAGAGCCTGACTGATCTGGGCGATGGTGGTGAGGTTAACGGTCTGATGGGAGGCTACGAGACTAAAGATGGTCACAACGCCTTACATCATAAGCAGTGACCGGGGGAGGGTGTGGTGACAGGCTGTCACTAAGCAGTGGGGAACACGGCCAGTCGAAGCTTTCTTCTAAAAGTTTGAACAAGTTTTGTATTGTGTATTGTTCTAAGTAGAAGTGTTCTAAATACTAGATTTGGGGCCTTGCCTTGGGTCTAGGGGAGGGGGCTGCGGGGGTGCTCCCTCTAAGCTAGTGACAGGTTGTCGGCATCTTGGCAGACCAAAGATTGGCAGAATGGTGTCTATGACCTCTACCTCCGCACCGGCCCTGACCCAGCGCCCCCTCCTCACCGACGAGCAACTAAGCCACCTGAGCAGCGACCACCCCCTCAAAGCCGCAGGAACCGCCGACTCAGCCATGATCCGCACCCTGACCGGCCGCCCCGCCCAACACGCCCCCGTCTGGTTCATGCGCCAAGCCGGACGCTCCCTACCCGAATACCGGCAGGTACGCGAAGGCATCCCCATGCTGGACTCCTGCCTCAACCCCCAACTAGCCGCCGAAATCACCCTCCAGCCCGTCCGCCGCCACAAGGTCGACGCCGCCATCTTCTTCTCAGACATCGTCATCCCCATGAAACTAGCCGGGGTAGACGTCGACATCGTCCCCGGACGCGGCCCCGTCCTAGGCCAGCCGATTGACAGCATCGAAGCCATCCGCAACCTGCCTGAACTCGAAGACTCGGCCCTGGACCCCATCCGAGAAGCCGTAGCCCTGACCGTCAAAGAACTGGGCTCCACCCCCCTAATCGGTTTCGCAGGTGCCCCCTTCACCCTGGCCGCCTACATGGTAGAAGGCGGCCCCTCCCGCGACCACCTGCGCCCCCGCAGCCTCATGCACTCCGACCCCCAGGCCTGGGCCGAGCTAGCCGACTGGGCCGCCCGAACTTCAGGTCTCTTCCTGGCCGCCCAGATTGAAGCCGGTGCCTCAGCTATCCAGCTCTTCGACTCCTGGGCCGGCTCCCTGGGTCAAGCAGACTACCGCACCTACGTGCAAGAACACTCAGCCACCGCCCTAGCGGCTGTTAAGCACTACGGGGTGCCCCGCATCCACTTCGGCACCGGCACCGCCGAACTACTACCGGCCATGCACCAGGCAGGGGCCGACGTTATGGGCGTGGACTACCGCCTGCCCCTGTCAGAAGCCAGCCGCCGCCTGGGCGGGGGAGTCGTGCTCCAGGGCAACATCGACCCGGCCCTGCTCTCGGCCGGCTGGGAAGCCCTAGCAACCCACACCGACAGGGTCCTCGAAGAAGGACGCAGCGCCCCGGCCCACGTGGTCAACCTGGGCCACGGCGTGCCGCCCAGCACCGACCCCCAGATCCTGACCCGCCTGGTCGACTACATCCACACCCAAACCCGCCAGAAGTAAGAAAAGAAGGCAGTCATGGCCCCCAGCCCCAGCACCCCAGCCACCAGCGCCCTGGTCATCGGTGGCGGTATCTCCGGCCTCCTGGCCGCCCGGGCCCTAGCCCAGGCCGGCCACAAGGTCACCCTGCTCGAAAAAGAAGAGCACCTGGGCGGGGCCGTGGGCGCCCACCAGCTAGGCGGCCTGGTCCTCGACTCCGGGGCAGAATCCTTCGCCACCCGCACCAGCGCCGTCTCAGACCTGCTGGACCAGCTGGGCCTCAAAGACCGGATCGTCAGCCCCCGTCCCCTGGGCTCCTGGCTCTACCTGCCCACCGGGGCCTACCCCTCACCCTCCACCGGGGTACTGGGCATCCCCGGCAGCTTCGACGACCCCAGCCTGCGCCAGATCCTAGGTAAGGCAGGCTACCGGCGGGCCAAGCTCGATAAGGTTCTGCCCCGCTCAGCTGGCTCCACCGCCAAAACCCTGGGCGAACTGGTCCGCATCCGCATGGGCCAGGTGGCCCTGGACAACCTGGTAGCCCCGGTGGTTTCCGGTATTCACGCCGTCCACCCCGACCAGCTAGAAATTGATTCCATCGCCCCCGGCCTCCTGACCGGCCTAGCCCGGCTGGGCTCCCTCTCTGCCGCATCAGCCAATCTGCGGGCAGCCTCCCCGGCAGGCTCCCAGGTGGCCGGTATCGCAGGAGGTATGAACCAGCTCTCCGAAGCCCTGGTCAAAGACCTCCACACCCGCCGGGTACGGATCGTCACCGGCTTCGACACCATCGCCAT
>DKXC01000079.1:0-207 GCA_002492045.1 Micrococcaceae bacterium UBA7136 | reverse complement strand
CATCGACCGGGACCCCCAGCACAAAACCTGGACCGCCATCCAGCGCCAGCCCCTCTACGGCGAGAAGTCAGCCACCGTCCAGGGCCACCTCCTGGTCATTGCCACCGACGCCCAAACCTGCATCCGCCTACTGGGCCCCCACCTGCCTGCCTCAGCCCTGCCAGCTGTAGCCCCCGGCCCCGAGGTAGCCCTGGTCTCCCTCATGCT
>DKXC01000050.1 GCA_002492045.1 Micrococcaceae bacterium UBA7136 | reverse complement strand
GCCTTCAAAATCTTTAACCACCCGGTTGCCCTGGGTGGACGTCCTGCCGCCTACCAGCAGGAGGGGGCCAAGCTGGTGGTGGAGGGACTCTCCTCCCCCCAGGGTAAGCTCAAGGAGGTTTCCTTCTCGGTGGGTCAGGGCGAGATTTTTGGTCTGACCGGCCTGCGCCGCTCCGGCATCAATGAGGTGGCCGCTGCCCTGGTGGGTGTTGACCAGGAGGCTACTTTCAAGACCCTGCGCATTAAGGGCCAGGACGTCACCCTGACCTCCCCCGAGGATTCTGTGGCTCAGGGTATCGGCTACCTGTCAGATAACGATGACGAGCTGGGCCTGGCTAATGAGCGGTCTATCGCTAAGACTCTGATGGAGAACGCCGGCCTCAAGGAGAACCCCGAGGGCTTCCTGCACGAGGTGTCTGCCCTGCGGGAGGTGGCCGAGCAGATTCAGAAGTTGCAGATTAAGACCACCAATATTCAGGGCGAGGTGGGTAAGCTTTCGGGTGGTGACCAGCAGAAGGTAGCCCTGGCCCGCTGGATGACTACCGACTGTGAGATTCTGATTCTCAACCATCCCACCCGCGGCATTGATGTGAGCGCTAAGAGCGAGATTTACAAGATGCTGGTGGAGCTGACCCAGAAGGGTACTTCTATTATTCTGATTGGCTCTGACATGTCTGAGCTGATTGGCCTCTGCAACCGGATCGCGGTCATGCGGGAGGGCCAGATCGTTTCCTTGCAGGAGAACCAGCAGGCCACTGAGGACACCCTCATGGGAGAGGCCCTGGGCGAGGAGCTGGTCTAATTCCCTGAGCTACCGGCTGAAGGGTAAGAAAAAGAGCCTAGCTACTCTTTCGTAGCTGGGCTCTTTTTCTATCCTGCCTGCCTTCCGGCTCTATCCCTTAGAGGGAGATACGGGAGGAGATAGCGTTGAGCTTGTGGCGGGCCAGGGCCAGGTTGGCGGTGTTGCGGTCCAGTACCAGGTAGACGAAGAGGCCGGAGGTCTCAGAGGTATTGAGGACGTTAATCAGGTGGTACTGGGAAGACAGGGTGATCATGATGTCTTCGATATTGCCGGTCAGACCCAGGTCGCTCATGGTCTTGAGCTTGGCGCGGACAACGTTGGAGTTGCCGGCGGCGGCAACGGTCAGGTCGAAGCCGGGGGAGCCACCGGAGGCCAGGGCCATACCGGAGGAGATGTCAACCAGGGCTGCGCCGGTGGCGCCTTCAATGGCCAGTAGTTCCTGAATGGAATTATCGAGCTGTGACAAGATAGGTTCCTTTGCCTAGGTCTGGGTGGGGCCCGGGGGCCGTCGCCTCAGATGTTCTGTGCGGTCTGCCTGCCCTGAGACCAGCCTGGGACTGGAGGGGGTCTTGAGTCCGCGAGTGTTTACAGTGCAATATTACTCCCCTTGTGCCCTGTCTGCTAGGAATAGACGGCTTGGACTGGGTTCTAATCTTCTTGCCTAGTATTCTGGAAGAGTGGGACTGAGGCCTGACAAGCAAGAAAGGAACCGAAGATGCGTCTTACTGCTTTTTCTGATGTCTCTCTGAGGGTGCTTATGCTTCTTTCGGCGGCCAAGGATCAGCAGATTTCTACCCAGAAAATTGCTGAGGGGGTTGGCGTCCCCTATAACCATGTGGCAAAGTCGGTTTCTTTTCTGGCTAACCTGGGTTTGCTGGAGTCTACCCGGGGGCGGACGGGTGGTGTCCGCCTGTCAGTTGCTGGTGCCCGGGCAACGGTGGGGCAGGTGCTGCGGGCCAGTGAGGGTGATACTCCCATGGTGGAGTGTGAAGGGGAGGAGCATCACTGCCCTATGCGACGGTCCTGTGCCCTGCGGAAGGTGCTGGCGGATGCCCGGGAGGAGTTTTTTCGGGTGCTGGATCCGGTTTTAATTTCGGAGCTTCCCCACAAGGAGCAGATGGGGCCTGTTTTTCTGGAGTTGGGTCTGGGGCCTTTAGGTCAGTCTTAGGAGTGTTTCCTCTGGATGAGAGAATTTCTGTTTCTTCGGGTAGGCCTGCTTCTTCACTAAATTAGTATCTCATATGCTAGGTTTAAGTTGTCTGATTCTAGACTGACCCACTCAAGGAGGAGCCATGCTCTCAGCAAAGTCCCGCCCCGTCATCGAGGCAACCCTGCCCGTCATCGCCGAGCGAATCAATGACATCACCCCCGATTTCTACCAGCGCATGTTCGCGGCCCGCCCTGATCTTTTAGATGGCATGTTCTCCCGCTCATCCCAGCTCGAAGGCACCCAACCCAAGGCCTTGGCCGGTTCAATCGCTATCTTTGCCTCCTACATCCTGGCCAACCCCGATAAGTACCCCGACGAGGTGCTCTCCCGCGTCGCCCACAAGCACGCCTCCCTGGGCCTGCGTGAAGAGGAATATCCGACCGTCTACAAGTACCTTTTTGAGGCTATTGCCGCTAACCTGGGCGATATTCTGACCCCCGAGATTGCAGAGGCCTGGACCGAGGTCTACTGGCTCATGGCTGACGCCCTCATCAAGCTCGAAAAGGGTCTCTACGCCTCCCAAGCCAACGACGTCATGTTTGCCCCCTTCCGCCTGGTAGACCGCCGGGAGACCGGCGAAAAGGTACTTGACCTTACCTTCGAACCAGCCAATGCGGTTGCGATGACCGAGGCCCTTGCCGGCCAGTACGTTTCTATCGTCACCAAGGCCAAGGACGGCCTGCGCCAGGCCCGCCAGTTCACGCTACTGCCAGCAGAGAAGAACCAGCGCCGTGTAGCTATCAAGCTGGACACCGCCGGCGAAATGACCCCCATCCTGCATCAGCTGCAGCCCGGGGCCATCGTTGAGATGTCTAACCCCTACGGGGACGTCACCCTGGGGTCTTTCGGTGACGATAAGACTAAGCCCCTCTACCTTTTCTCAGCCGGTATCGGTGTCACTCCCATGCTTGCCTTCCTGGCGGATCTGGCGGCTACGGGATCTCAGCGTGAGGTTGTGGTAGTGCACGCTGACCGTTCGCTGGCTAGCTGGCCCCTGCGCCAGGAGATGGCTGACTATGTTCAGAAGCTAGAGAAGGGGCGTCTTATCTCCTTCATCGAAGCTGCCGGTGAAGGCGATTTTGAGGGGCGTGTTAACGTGGCTGAACTGGACGTGCCCGCTAACGCTTCTGCCTACCTCTGTGGCCCCCTACCCTTCATGCAGGGGCTCCGCTCCCAGCTGGTAGAAGCTGGCCTGCCCGGCACCAGTATTCAGTACGAGATTTTTGGCCCCGACCAGTGGATGCTGCACGACCAGGCCCGGGCTTAAATCTTCTATGATGGGGTGGAGTCTATCCCCTTGAATGCCTGGGGCCTCTGTCGTCCCAGAAAGTTAGGAGTTGCCATGTGCCGTCCCGTGGAATGTGAAAAGTGCCAGAAGGTGACCTGGACCGGTTGCGGCCTGCACATTGACCAGGTCAAGGAGCATGTGCTGGACGATCTCTGGTGTAGCTGCCCCCGTCCGGACGCCCCCTAACCCCTCCGCCCACCCCGTAGGTACCAGATGAGGACGTTTTGT
>DKXC01000032.1:1046-3397 GCA_002492045.1 Micrococcaceae bacterium UBA7136 | reverse complement strand
GAGGACTTGCCCTGGGGCTGGGGGGCGTAGGGGTCGGCCTGGGGGCTGTAGGGCTGGTAGTTTCCCTGGGTGCTTGCTGAGATTTCTTGGGGGTTGAGGGGGATGGTGGGGTCCTGGGGCTGGCCAGGCTGGGGAATTTGGCTCATGGCGCTTTCCTTCTTGTCGGCTTTTCTGCAGGGCCTGGCCCTGGACTTTTATCCCCTACTATGGCCCAGGAGTCTGGTGTGTCGGTGGTGCTTTGCTGAATGTTCACTGAGGGCTAGCCTTATCAGCCCCTAGCTTCCCCTCTTTTCCCAGGTCCGAGGGCTAGAATGTTGGCTACATCATTCCATCTGATTAGATTTAGGGGTTGACGGTGGCTCGTTCCTCTCTCACCTGCACTCTTCTACTGACCTCTCTGCTCGCCTGGGGTGCTACTGGCGCCCAGGCCCAGGAGCCCTTTGACTTGGACGCCGGCGTCCGGGTTTCTGATAGCAGTCAGGTGCTAGGCAATACCAGCAGTCTAGAGGATTCTATTGGCCAGCTGGCTAGCTCCCAGCAGATCAATCTTTTCGTGGTGACCATTGACCGTTTTGAGAACCCTTCTTCCTCTAGTAGCTGGGTGAAGAGCTTTGCCCAGACCAATAATTTTGGCTCTAACGATGTGGTGCTGGTGATTGCTACCGAGGCTCGCCAGGCCTACTTTTTGGCCGGGTCTACTTCTGTGCTCTCGGCCAGCGCCCAGGAGTCTATCTATCAGAAGCATATTTACCCCCAGCTGGCCCAGTCTGATTATGGGGCAGCTGCCCAGGCAGCCGTGACCGGTATTGAGGAGGAGTTAGGTGGTTCTTCCTTGACCGGTCCCCTGGTGGGGGTCAGCGTCCTGCTGGGGGTGGGGGCCACGGCCGGGGCTGGTGGCTACCTGTTGTCCCGCTCTCGACGGCAGGGCAGGGGCAAGGCGGCTGGCCCGGCAAGCTACCGGCAGCAGCCTGCCACTCCCCTGGCTGATTTGGGCCAGCTGCGCAGCCAGGCCGGTCAGCTTCTGGTTTCCACTGACGACGCTATCGCCCACTCCCTGCAGGAGGTAGAGTACGCCCGCCTGCAGTACGGGGACGAATCTGTTGCTCCTTACCTGGCTGCTATTGAGCAGGCCAAGGGCCATATGCAGCGTTCCTTCCAGTTGCAGAAGCAGCTAGAGGATGACATTCCCGATACCGAGGCTGATCAGCGGGCCTGGTTGGGTGAAATTATTGGCCGCTGCCAGCAGGCCCAGGCCGCCCTGGATCAGCAGGTAGAGAACTTTAAGCAGCTGCGGCGACTAGAGGAACAGGCACCGGGGGTCCTAGCTAACCTGACCGGGCGCCTGGCGGAGCTAGAGGCCAGGCTACCGGTAGCCCAGGACCAGTATGAGGCCCTGACCGGACGCTACCTGCCCTCGGCCCTGGCCCCTGTGGCCGATAATCTGGCTGAGGCCCGTAGCCGCCTAGACTTTGCCCACCAGGAGGCGGACTCAGCCCGGCTGCTCATGGATTCTGACCGGTCAGCGGCCATTATGGACCTGCGGGCTGCTGAGGAGGCCGCCGGGCAGGCAGCTGCCCTGGTCAAGAGCCTGGAAGAAGCCGGGGCCGGGCTTGAAGCTGTGACTGCTTCCCTGGATTCAGCCCTGCTGTTGACCGACCGGGATATCGCCCAGGCTAAGGAGTTAGCTGCTGCTGGCCTGGGTAGCCGTAGTCAGCTCTTAGGGGCGGCTGCCGGGGCTGAGGCAGCCCTGCGGCAGATTCGCACCCAACGATTGGCCTCCCAGATTGACCCTAACCAGCTCAAGGAACAGTTGGCCCAGGCCCGGTCTGAACTGGATCAGGCCCTGGGCCAGGTGCGGCAGTTGCACGAGCAGGAGCAGGCTGCCCGCACTACCCTGTCTCATACTCTTATTTCAGCTCAGACTCAGGTAGCCCGGGCCCAGGATTATGTCTGGTCCCGGCGTGGTGGCGTCCAGGGGCAGGCCCGCACCCATCTGCGGGAGGCTGAGCGTCACCTGGCCGAGGCCCAGCGCCTGCACCAGAGCCAGCCCATTGAGGCCCTCTCTCAGGCTAATGAGGCTATTCGTCTGGCTTCTAGCGCCCAGAAGCTGGCCCAGGCTGATGTCAATGACTTCCAGGACCGTCACCGGGGTGGGGGCCGGGGTGGGGGTGACCTCAACTCTGCCATGCTGGGCGGTATTCTACTGGGCACCCTGTTGGGTGGTGGCAACCGTTCTTCTGGGCCTGGGCCAGCTTCTTGGGGCGGCTCCTTCGGGGGTGGTTTTGGGGGCGGGCACCGGCCCGGTGGATTTGGTGGTGGTTCCTTTGGTTCTGGTGGCGGGGCTGGCGGTA
>DKXC01000032.1:0-728 GCA_002492045.1 Micrococcaceae bacterium UBA7136 | reverse complement strand
TAGGCTGGCGGTAATTTCTAGGCCCTTTTCTCTCTGAGAGAAGTCACCAAAATCAGAGAGTCTTCACAGGCTCTTCACACCTGAATCTGACAGAATAGGCAGTAAGTAGCCACCACCCGGTGGCCTGTAAGCAGAAAGGCAGCCCATGGCCAAGCAGACCATTTTTAGCCGTATCGCCCAGTTGACCAAAGCCAACATCAACGCTCTTTTGGATGCCGCTGAAGACCCCCAGAAGATGCTGGATCAGATGGTGCGAGACTACACCAACAATATTGTTGAGGCTGAGCAGGCTGTGGCCCAGACCATCGGCAACCTGCGTCTGCTAGAGCAGGACCACGCCGAGGACGTCAAGGAAGCCCAGGACTGGGGCGCCAAGGCCCTGGCTGCCTCCAATAAGGCAGATGAGTTCCGGGCGGCTGGCGATAGCGCCAACGCCGACAAGTTCGACAACCTGGCCCGGGTAGCCCTGGGACGCCAGCTGCAGGCTGAGCAGGAGGCAGCAGCTATTGCCCCCCAGATTGAGGCCCAGACCCAGGTGGTTGAGCAGCTCAAGAATGGCCTGGCCCAAATGAAGGAGAAGCTGGCTGAAATCAAGCGTAAGCGTGATGAGCTGACCGCCCGCCAGAAGACCGCCGCCGCCCAGGCCCAGGTTAATGACGCTCTCAAGGCCTTTGATGTTATGGATCCCACCAGCGAGATTTCCCGCTTTGAAGAGAAGGTCCGCCGGG
>DKXC01000080.1:518-5023 GCA_002492045.1 Micrococcaceae bacterium UBA7136 | reverse complement strand
CTCGCAAGCTCGGCGATTCAGGCCAGCCCCCGTGCCAGCGGCTTCTCCGCGAGTCTGCCTTCACCTCCCCTATATGAGATAAAATCCCCCTTTCCTGCTGGATTGGGGGATTTTCCTTGTTTCAATTTCAGGCCCAAGCCGGTGTGCTGTAAGCCCGCGTGGCCCGGGGCTGGCGTGAATTGGGCCGAAGGCCCAAGAGGGTAGCGGGCGTCAGCACAGCAGTTGGGCCAAACAAGCAGAAATTTATCCGAATTCCACTCACTCTACGGTCAGGAGGATGGCCTCTTCTAGGGTCTTGAGGACTAACTCCTGGGGCAGGGCGGGCAGGGACTCCCCCTCTACCCCACCGGTATCAGCCCGCGCCTGGACGTCCGCCCGGGCGGCTTCTTGGGTCAGGGGAACATGAATAAAACCGGCAGGAATCTGGGAGCCGGTCAGCCGCATGAGCTCGTAGAAGACGTGGTTGCAGACGTAGCTTCCGGCCGTATAGGAGAGCTCAACCGGCAGGCCCTGGGCTGTCAGTTTTTCGCAGATGGGGCGGGTGGGCAGGGAAGCGAAGTAGGCGGCTGGCCCCTGCTCGCTGATGGGCCGGTCCTGGGCTAGGTCACCAGCGTTATCGGCAATGGAGGCTGAGTCTAGGTTGATGGCTACCCGCTCTAGGCTGACCTTGTCGCGTCCGGCGGCCACGCCCAGGCTGATGGCGTAGTCTGGCTTGATGTCTTGGATCAGGCGGGCTAGTTCCCGACTGGATCCGGCGTATTCGACGGGTAGTTCCCGGGTTTCTACCTGGATGTGCGGGGCTGATTCGGCCAGGGCTTGGGCGGTCTGCTGGGCTAGGGCGCGGGTGGGGTTGACCGGCACCCCCTCGAAGGGGCCGAAGTAGGTGAGCAGGAGGGTGGGCACGGGAGGGCCTTTCGCTTGGGTATTCTAGAAGCTATGTCTGAGAACCAGCCTACTCCTAGCCGTCCGCCTGCTGCCCCTAGCCAGGATATGCCTGAGCTACTGAATTTTGAGGGCCTGGAGGATGAGGAGACTTTTGAGTTGCGTCCGCCAGCCCAGGCCCAGCGGACGGGGCCGGTCGGTGCGGTTCGGCTTTTCTACCGCCACTATTGGAATGGGCGGGGTGAGGCTTCGGCCAGTGAGTTTTACTGGGCCCTGGCCTATCTGCTTGTGGGTACGGCCCTGGTTTTTGGGGTGACCTTTTGGCTCAACTATCTGGTGGCCTCAGGCCAGGCTTCTTCTGCGGGGCGGACGCTCTTTATGCTGGCTGTGGTCACTAATCCCCTCTGGATCGCAGCTAATCTGGCGCCCTTGGCTTCTTTGGTCAAGCGTCGGCGGGCTGGGGGCACTTCTTAGGCTGCCGCAAATGTGCCAGTTATTCGATGAATGTGCCACTAAATCTCCCACATATGAAGGTTTGCGACACATTCACCGCATCCACGGGGTACCAGACTGGTCTGGTACCTGTTTTAGAAGGCCCGAGCTAGGATCTGGTTATTCCAGGGGTCAAGGAAGCTGACCCCGGCCTCAGTCTGCTGGCTGGAGATTCCCTTGAAACGCAGGCGGTCGGCCAGGGCCGCTAGGGAGTCAGTGTCAGGCAGGGTCAGGTTGACCTGACCCAGGCCCAGGGTATTTTGACGGGGGCTGGCGCTCAGGGAGTTCCAGACGTTCATAGCCATATGGTGGTGGTAGCCACCGGCTGAGACGAAGACTGCGGAGTCACCTAGCCCAGCCGTCCGGTCAAAGCCTAGGGCGTCAACATAGAAGGCCTGGGCGGTTTTGACGTCACCCACCTGTAGGTGAACATGCCCTACCTGCCCGGCCAGCTGTGCCTGGGGACGTCCTACCTCTAGGTCAGGCTGGGCGGTGAGAGCGATTTCCTCATCGGTCAGGTGCTGGCGGATGAAGTCGGCCGGGTCGATGTAGAGGGTGTCCATGGCGACTTCCCCCTTCTGCCAGGTCCACTGGTCGCGGGGCCGGTCAACATAGAGCTCGACGCCGTTGCCTTCGGGGTCGGCGAAGTAGAAGGCCTGGGAGACCAGGTGGTCGCCGGATCCAACATAACGGTCGCGGTAGTGACTGAAGCCGCGAACCAGGGCAATGGCGAGGTCGCGTGGGCTGTCGAAGAGGATCGCAACGTGGAATAGGCCGGCTTCGGTGCGGGCTGGGTGACGGAGTGAGGGGTCATGTTCCAGGACCAGCAGGGGCTGACCGCCTAGGCCCAGGTGGATGTGGCCGTCGGGGCTGGGCAGTTCTTGCAGGCCGATGCCCTTGGTGTAGTAGGTGTAGACGGCGTTGAGGTCTTTGACCTTGAGCCGGACGACGCCCATCTGGGTTTGGGCGGGGAGTTTAAGGTCTGAGGTCTTACTGGTCATGACTAGTGCTTTCTTCTGGTAACCAATACTTACGGACTCCAGTCTAACAGGAATACTTTACAAGACAAGCATTTTGGTGGAAATTCTCCCCAGACGTCCACCCGCGAATGTGCCAGAAAATCAATGAATGTGCCACAAAATCTCCCACATATGAAGGTTTGTGGCACATTCACTCAGAAGAAGGAAGAGGTACCAAACTCATCTGGTACCCCATAAAAAACCCTACTGGTAGAGCTTGCCGCCGGATTCTTCCAGGTAGCAGGCTGGGCAGAGGGACTCATAACCCACAGCTACCCCGTCAATGGCCACCTGGTCACCGTCAAAAACAAACCTGTCGTCAACCGTGCGCCCGTTAAAAAGAGCCTTACGGCCGCAGCGGCAGATAGTCTTGAGCTCCTCCAAGGTATGGGCAATCTCCAGCAGGCGGGCAGAGCCCGGAAAAGCCCGGGTCTTAAAATCTGTGCGGATGCCGTAACACATGACCGGAACATCCTCCTCCACCGCAATCCGCATCAGATCGTCTACCTGCTGGGCCGTCAAAAACTGGGCCTCATCCACCAGCAGGCAAGAGACCGGCAGGTGCCAGTGCAGACGCTCATCATGCTCACCAGGCTCAGCCGCCGCATGAAAAAGCTGACGCACAGAATCCTCCGCCCCCACCAGAAAATCCACGGGCCGGGTCACGCCCAGGCGAGAGACCACCCGGTCATCCCCCTTCACATCCACCAGGGGCTTAGCCACCAGCACCCGCTGGCCCCGCTCCTCATAGTTATGGGCTGCCTGCAGAAGCGCCGTTGACTTACCCGAATTCATGGCACCAAAACGAAAATAAAGCTTAGCCATGCCTCTTCCCTCTCAACATAGAAACTGACACCCAACAGTCTACTCAAGACAAAGCAAGGGCCCTGCCTCCTTGAGTGAAGACAGGGCCGCACAGGCTCAGACCAGCAGAGAACTACTTGCTCTCAAGTTCCAGGCCAGAGACGTCCACCTGCTCCAGGGGAATCCGCTTGGAGCCGGTCACCAGCTTGTGGATGCCCCAGACCGCGATGATGATGGGCAGGCCAATGTAGGCGGAAACCACCTCGAACCAGTGGCCGGCAAAGATCGCGTTGTAGTTCTGACCGGCAATGACCAGCAGACACATGAGCAGGGCCACGATGGGGCCCAGGGGGAAGAGAGGTGCCTTGTAGGGAAGGTCATTGACGTCCTTACCCTGGGCGACGTAGGCCCGGCGGAAACGGTAGTGACAGATAGCCACACCCACCCAGGTAATAAAACCAGACAGGCCCGAAATATTAATGAGCCAGGTGTAGGCTGAGCCCTCCCCCACAATGGCCGAAACAAAACCGAAAAGGCCAATAGCTGCGGTCATAAGCAGGGCAGGCATGGGGATGCCGCGGGAGTTGACCTTAGCGAAAATCTTGGGGGCCCGTCCCTCCAGGGCCAGGGAGTAGAGCATGCGGGAAGAGACGTAGAGACCCGAGTTACCGGCCGACAGAATGGCGGTCAGAATAACGGCGTTCATGACCGAGGCGGCGAAGGCCAGGCCCAGGTTCTCAAAAACCATGGTGAAGGGCGAGTAGGCGATATCAGTGGCGTCAGACCGCAGCAGGTTGGGGCTGGTGTAGGGAATCAGGGTGCCAATCACGGCGATAGCACCAATGTAGAAGAGCATGATCCGCCAGAAGACGCTCTTGAGGGCCCGGGGGACGTCCCGGCGGGGGTTCTCTGATTCACCGGCTGCCACACCAATCATTTCGGTGCCCTGGAAGGAGAAGCCAGCCACCATGAAGATAGCCAGCACAGAGAGGAAGCCGCCCTTGAAGGGGGCCTCACCTTCGGTCCAGTAGCTGAAGCCGGCGGTGTGGTTGCCCAGGATACCGAAAATCATGGCCACACCGGCAATGAGGAAGACAATAACGGTGGTGACCTTGATAGTGGCTAGCCAGAACTCTGATTCGCCGTAGGAGCGGGCCGAGAGAATATTAATGCCCAGGATGATAGCCAGGAAGGCACCGGCCCAGATCCAGCCGGGGACGTCCGGTAGCCAGTAGGACATGATGACGCCGGCGGCTACCAGTTCGGCTGCCACGGTGATGGCCCAGTTGAACCAGTAGTTCCAGCCCA
>DKXC01000080.1:0-197 GCA_002492045.1 Micrococcaceae bacterium UBA7136 | reverse complement strand
GAACCAGTAGTTCCAGCCCATGGCGAAACCGAAGGAGGGTGAGACGTAGCGGGAGGCGAAGGTTTGGAAGGAGCCAGCTACCGGCAGGTTGGCTGACATTTCACCCAGGGACTGCATGAGCAGCAAAACCATGATGCCAATCAGGCCGTAGGCCAGTAGGGCGCCGCCGGGGCCGGCCTCAGCAATGGTGGAGCCGG
>DKXC01000146.1 GCA_002492045.1 Micrococcaceae bacterium UBA7136 | reverse complement strand
TATATTTGTGGGCCCCAGGCTTGCGCCCGGGGCCACTTCCTTGTGAGCGGCTAGACCGGCTTAGGCCAGCCCGCGGCGTTCTAGCAGGGGCCGAATATCAGCTGGGCGTCCAGTCAGGGCCTCAAAGGCTTGCGGAATAGGCTTGGTTCCACCAATTTCAAGGATCTGGCGGTGGAAGGCTTCCCCCTTCTCGCGCAGGCTCCCCTCAGCCTGCTCATACCAGGCCACAGTGTCAGCATCAAAGACCTCAGCCCAGAGGTAGGAGTAGTAGCCAGCCTCATAGCCGCCAGCGAAACTGTGGTTGAGGTAGCTGGTCCGGTAACGAGACTCCACCAGCTCATGCCAGAGCCCCCGCTGGCTCAGGGCCTGCTTTTCAAAGGCCCTGGGGTCAGCCACCGGCTGGGCATCCAGGCTAGCCGGTAGACAATGCCAGGCCCAGTCCAGGGCAGCAGCCCGCAGGTACTCCACAGTCCCCTGCCCCTGGCCCCACTGATCGGCCCGTAGAACAGCCTCAATCAGCTGCTGGGGCACCGGCTGACCGGTCTGGTGATGCAGGGCGTAGTGAGGCAGAATCTCGGGGTGCAGCATCCACATTTCGTTGACCTGGCTGGGGTACTCCACAATATCCCGCTCAACATTGGTACCCGACAGGGAACGGTAGACCGAGGTGGTCAGTAGGCCGTGCAGGGCGTGCCCAAACTCGTGGAAGAGGGTCTTCACCTCATCGAAGGTCACCAGGGCTGGTTTCCCTTGGGCCGGGGCCGGAATATTAAGGTTATTGACCACAACAGCCTGAGTGCCCTCCAAGAGGGACTGATCGACCAGATTATTCATCCAGGCCCCGCCCCGCTTGGTTGGCCGGGTAAAGAAGTCCCCCAGGAAGAGGCCCAGACCCTGACCTTCCTGGTCAAAGACCTCCCAGGTGCGCACCTGGGGGTGGTAGCCCACCAGGTCGGGCCGCTCCTTAAAGCTGAGCCCGTAGACCTTCTGGGCGGCGTAGAAGACCCCGTCCTCTAGTACTCGGTTGAGTTCAAAGTAGGGTTCGAGGGCTTCTAGGTCTACTGCGTAGTCCTTGGCCTTGATTTTCTCTGAGTAGTAGGCCCAGTCCCAGGGTTCTAGTTTTTCGATGCCGTCAGCAGCAGCTAGCTGGGCGATTCTGTCGGCTTCCCGGTCGGCGTTGGCCATAGCGGGGGCCACAGTTTGGGCGAAGAGTTCTTCTACCGCGGCTGGCTGCTGGGCGGTGCGGTCGGCTACAGCCAGGGCCGCGAAGGATTCAAAGCCTAGCAGGGCTGCTTTCTGGGCCCGCAGGGCAGCAATCTGGGCAGCCATAGCCCAGGTTTCTTCTCCTCGTTCCACGCTGGCCTGGTAGATTCGCTGGCGGACCTCTCGATTCTCTAGGTAGCTTAGGGCTGTCTGCTGGGTAAAGAGCTCAAAGGTCAGTAGCCAGCCCTGCTGCTGGCCGGCTTCGCGAGCGGCTGCGGCAGCTGCCTCCCGGTAGGAGTCTGGCAGGCCAGCTAGTTCCTCCTCGTCCTCAATGAGGACGGCGGCCCGGTTGAGGTCCTGGGTGACCTGCTGGCCGTAGGCGGTCTGGGCCTGGGCAATGGCTAGGTTGAGGTCGGCTAGTTGGGCCCGCTGTTGCTGGTTGAGGCCGGCCCCGGCCAGGCTAAAACGCTGCTGATATTTTTCAATCAGGCGGATTTCTTCCGGGATCAGGCCCAGGCTCTGCCGCTGCTGGTAGAGCTTCTCTACCTTGGCAAAGATTTCTGGGTTCAGGTAGAGCTCGTTCTCTAGCTGGGTCAGTTTTTCGGTGAATTCGCCCTCAATGGCTAGTAGCTCTGGGGTGCCGTCCGACCAGACCTGGTTGAAGAAGATGTTGGTGACCCGGGGCAGGATGTCACTGGGGCGCTCAAGGGGCAGGATGACAGTTTGGAAACTAGGTTCATCGGTCAGCAGCGCTACCTGCTGGTAGGCTTGGCGGGCTTCTGTGAGCCCTTGGTCCAGGGCTGGCAGGTAGTGCTGGGCTTGGATCTGCTGAAAGTCGGGCAGCTGGTAGGGCAGGGTGGATGCTTGCAGTAAGGGATTTGTGGTCATGTCACCAGGCTACCGCTTCTTCCCTTAAGATTCGTCTTTTAGGTCACACATTTTTTGCTAGAAGGGGCTAGACTGTCATCTGAGACACCTTCCCTATGAAAGTTGAGGACTCATGACCAGCAGCCAGCTACCTGCCCCCTCCCACCGAGTCGGCCAGACCCACACCATCGACAATTTCAAGCTCATTGACCACTGGTTCCAGGTTCCGGCCAGCCACGGCCTGATCTACGGTAAGGGGCTAGAGGCAGCCCTGGATTCTCCCTTTGCCCAGGAAACCCTGACCGTCTTTGCCCGGGAGGTCATTGACACCTCCGATGCCCTGACCACCCCGGTTGAGGACCGTCCCTACATGGTTTATTTGCAGGGTGGCCCCGGCGGTAAGGGCCCCCGGCCTATCTCGGACGGCGGCTGGGTGGCTGAGCTGGCTAAGACCCACCGGGTGATTCTGCTGGATCAGCGGGGCACCGGCAACTCGACCCCCCTCTCCGCTAAGGCCCTGGCCCAGAAGGGTTCCGTGGAGCAGCAGGCCCTCTACTGTGAACTTTTTAGGGCTGATTCCATCATTGCCGATGCTGAGGTTGTCCGCCGCTTCCTGCTGGCTGACCGCAAGGACCAGCGCTGGTCTACTATGGGCCAGAGCTTCGGTGGCTTCTTGACTCTCTCTTACCTGTCTTTCGCCCCCGAGTCTGTCAAGGATTCCCGCATGACTGCCGGTCTTGCCCCCATCCGCTCCCAGGTGGACGATGTTTACCGTTCTACCCTGGAGCGGATGAAGGAGCGGACCGAGGAATACTACGGCTGGTACCCCGAAGACCGGGATCTGGCGGCCCGCATTGCCCGGCACCTGGCTGAGCA
>DKXC01000009.1:3416-3787 GCA_002492045.1 Micrococcaceae bacterium UBA7136 | reverse complement strand
GAACTGCTGGCCCGGGTGCGGGCCCGACTGCGTCCGCTAGAACCCCGCCAGCAGGAGCAGCTGCGGGTAGGAGATCTGGTCATTGACCTGGGCGGCCACACAGTCAGCCGGGAGGGGCAGAACATCGCCCTGACCCCCCTAGAGTTTGAGCTTCTGGCCAATCTGGCCCGCCAGCCCGGTCAGGTCATGACCCGAGAAACCCTGCTGGGTAATGTCTGGGGCTATGAGAAGACCGTTGATTCCCGCCTGGTCAACGTCCATATTCAGCGTCTGCGGGCCAAGATTGAGCGGGATCCAGAGAACCCCGAGAACGTGCTGACTGTGCGCGGGGTAGGCTACAAGGCTGCTGGCCCGCGGTAGGCCCCAGGTGG
>DKXC01000009.1:2516-3149 GCA_002492045.1 Micrococcaceae bacterium UBA7136 | reverse complement strand
GGCCCGCGGTAGGCCCCAGGTGGAACCTCAGATTAGTCCCGGGGCCTGGAAGCAGTCTCTGGCCAGGCCCTGGCGGGAAGCCAAGCGTCTGTGGCGTCAGTCCCTACAGTTTCGGGCAGTTATAGCCTCAGCCGCGGGCCTGCTGCTGGCCTTCGTTACCGTGGGCTCCTTCCTTTCTTCCCAGATTGCTAGTTCCCTTTTTTGGTCTAACCTGAACGTGGCCCTGGAAGAATCCTCCTCCAACTTCTCTAATGTACAGTCTCTGCTGAACAATTCGGCGGCTAGTCAGCGTCTAGAGGTCCAGCGGGACGTGGGCGGTATTTTGACGGTGCTGGAGTCTAACTCGACAGATTCCAACAGCTACTGGGTGCTTTCTAAGGACCCTTATGCCTCAACCGAAGGTTTTGTAGCTGAACAGTCTCAGATAGCTGGCCTGGATACCTCCCAGATCGGCTATGAGCTCAAGTCAGCGGTCAGCCAGGGGGAGGGGATTTTCTGGCAGTCTGCCAGCCTAAACTTTGACGGCTCTAGCCCCCGTCCGGCCCTGGTGGTGGGGAGCAGAATATCCCTGCCTCAGAACCCTGATTACCTGCTCTTTATGGTCTATGACCTCTCCCAGTCCCAGCAGACAGT
>DKXC01000009.1:0-2226 GCA_002492045.1 Micrococcaceae bacterium UBA7136 | reverse complement strand
CAGACAGTCAACTTTATTAACCTGGTCATCTGGGTAGGCTTTGGCATCCTCCTGCTGGTGGTGCTAACCATCGTCTGGCTGGTTGCCCAGCTGGTCATCCGGCCGGTTTCTTCAACCGCTATTATTGCTGAGAAGCTGGCTGCTGGAGACCTGGACCAGCGGGTGCTGGTGCGGGGTGAGAACGAAACTGCCCGTCTGGGTATGTCCTTTAACCGGATGGCTGATTCCCTGCAAGACCAGATTTCCCGGCTAGAGACCCTCTCGACTATGCAGCAGCGTTTCGTCTCTGACGTCTCCCACGAGTTGCGGACCCCCCTCACCACGGTACGGATGGCCGCCGATATGCTGCATGATAACCGGGAGAATATGGAGCCCCTTTACAAGCGCTCAACCGAGCTGCTCTATGACCAGGTAGATCGCTTTGATTCCCTGCTGGCTGACCTACTAGAAATTTCCCGGTTTGACGCCGGTAGCCAGAAGCTAGAGATCATGTCGGTGGACTTTATGGGGGTCTTGCAGGAGGTGCTGACAGCGGTAGAGCCCCACCTGCTGCGGACCTCCACCCAGCTGACGGTTCACACTAATTTTCAGGAGCTCATGGTTGATATGGACCGCCGCCGGATTGAACGGGTACTACGGAACCTGCTCTTCAACGCGGTAGAGCACAGCGAATCTAAGCCCATTGATGTCTATGTGGACGCCAGCGAAACAGCCCTGGGAATTGTGGTACGAGACCACGGTATTGGTCTGGCCCCCGAAGAGATCGAGCAGGTCTTTAACCGTTTCTGGCGGGCCGATGCCTCCCGCAAGCGTACCCTGGGCGGTACTGGCCTGGGCCTATCTATTGCCGCTGAGGACGTCCGCCTGCACCAGGGCAAGCTGGAGGCCTGGGGTATTAAGGGCCTGGGCGCTAGCTTCCGTATGACCATCCCTATTGACCAGACCCTGCCTATGGGGCCCTCACCCCTGCCCTTGGAGGGCTACGAGCTGCTGCCCTTAGACGACCTGGGCCCCTCTTTAGAAGGGTCTCAGTCTCAGGAGGTTCCCCGTGCCTAAGAAACAGAAGCTGTCCTCCCGTCCGTTGGCGAACTTGAGCCGTCGAACGGCCTTGGGTCTGGGCATCACTGGTTTGCTTTCGGCCTGCGCTGCTATCCCCCGGGAGGGGGAAATTAACCAGTACAAGAATCCTCAGGCTGTCCAGCGGCAGCTAGAGGCAGGCCAGGCCCTACAGGGTCCCCAGGATGGCGCCAGCCCTCTACAAATCATTGAGGGCTTTTTGGAGGCTGGCCGGGGAGCCCAGGAGGACTATAAGGTGGCCCGCCTTTACCTGACTCCTGCCCTGGCTGAAACCTGGCGGCCGGACGAACAGACCCTAGTTTTTGATGAGACCTACGGTGTGGAGACCCTAAGCGAGAGTAGCTACCGGCTGACTTTGCCGGTGACTCGGCGGGTTGATAGTAGGGGCCTGCCCCAGGACTACCTGGAGCCTGATTTTCAGGAGCTTACTTTTTCTTTGGAGCGGGTTGAGGGCCAGTGGCGGATTTCTTCTGCCCCCAACGGTACCTTCCTGACCTCTCGGCGCTTTCAGGATGTTTTTAGCGCCTTCACCCTCTATTTTTACGACCCTACCTTTAGCTATGCGGTGCCGGACGTCCGCTGGTTTGCTGAGCGTTCAACGGTGGCAACTACCCTGGTGCGGGTGCTCTTGCAGGGGCCGGCAGGTTACCTGCAGGGGGCGGTGGCCACAGCCCTGCCTTCAGGTGCTAGCCTGGCCCGTAATTCGGTGCCGGTAGAGAACGGGGTGGCTTCGGTTGAGCTCTCTGGGGGTAACGACCTGACCCAGGCCAGCGGCCTGGATATTGAGCGTCTGCGAACCCAGCTGACCCAGACCCTCTCGGCCCTGCCTGCTATTTCTTCGGTTCAGCTGACCCTCAATGGCCAGCCTCAGGCCCAGCAGCAACTGGATAATTATCGGCCGGCTTCTATTAATGCTGGGGTTTCGAGTCACCTGGTGGGTCTAGAGTCTAATTCTCTGGTGCTCTGGCCTTCTTTGGATGCATCAACCGGCCAGCAGATACTGGTAGAGGGCCGGGAGCAGCAGCAATTGGGCCAGGTGGCCATGAACTATACTCGCAATTATTTTGCCTATACGGCGGGTGAGGGCAGCGAGCTTTGGCTGGCGACCAGTGCAGAGACTTGGCTGGGTTACCCGGGCCCGGGGCTTGT
>DKXC01000115.1:1530-5138 GCA_002492045.1 Micrococcaceae bacterium UBA7136 | reverse complement strand
CGGATTGGATGGTGAAGCTAATTGGAAGGGCACCGTAGCGTAGCTGCTCAGATAGGGCCCGGGCCTGCTCCTCGGTAAAGTTACCGGTAATCTGCGGCTGGCCGTTGCTAATGACAGCCTGGGTCACCGGGGAAGAAAGCACCTGGCCGTCCAGCAGAATAGCGAAGCGTGCCCGAGGATCAGAAGAGTTAGCGGCCCGGATGGTGTTGAGTCGGCTGGTGACCTCCTGGAAGGTCTGAGTGGCGGCATCGTTGAAGTCAATGTTGACCCCCCACTGGCCGGTGGCGTAACCGCTAGAACCGGTCACCTGGCCGTAGGATGCTGATTCAATATCGGTGCCGTCAATCTCAACCGGCCCCAGAATATACTTCTCGCTGCCGTCAGTGGCACAGGCAACGATGGCCTTGGCAGGATCCTGGGACTGGGGCTCCACCTGGGCTGGGTTGGTGCAGTCTAGCTGCTCATACTGCCGCCAGAGTTCAGGGGTCACCCAGTTAAAGTCAGAGCCGTCCGTGGGCTCAGCGGTCGGCTGGGGCAGGTTCTCTTCGCTGGCCGCCTGCTCGGCGGTGACAGCAGCCGGGGTACCAGCGTTGATGACGGCCCTAAAAGACATCTGGGCTGAGGTCTGAATCAGCTGACGGGTCTCAGGGCTGAGAGTGCCAGGAACAGAAACCACCACGTTCTGGCCGGACTGGGTGCTAACCTCAGCCTCAGCCACACCGGAGCCGTCCACCCGCTGGCGGATAATCTCAACAGCCTGCTCCAGCTCTTCGTCGCTGAGTTGCTGGTCTTGACCCTGGCTAGAGTTAGCCTGGGGAGCCAGAATCAGCTGGGTTCCACCTGAGAGGTCTAGGGCCAGCTTAGGGGCCCAGGCACCACCCTGGGTAGAGGAGGCAAAAATGCCGGCAGCCAGGAGCAGGATGATAGCCAGCATAGCCCCCAAGGCTCCCCAGGCCCGCTTACTTTCCTTGCGTGCGGACATCTTAAGCGTCCTTCTGCTTGGGTTCCTGGTCGCCTGCCTCGGCAGGGGCCTGCTCCTGCTGCTCATCCAGCAGGGTGGTCACGGTCAGGGCATGGACGCTGACCACGGTGCCGGGGGCAATCTCTAGCTGGGCCAGGTTTTCTTCCTTATTCAGGCTGACAATAGTGCCGTAGAGACCAAAATTGGTCATGACCCGGGTGCCCGGCAGCATGAGGGACTGGCGGGTCTCTAGCTCCCGTTTGGCCTTGCGGGCCCGGGAGGCCGGAAGAATAATCATGACAATGACCATGAAGGCCATGAGAAGGAGAAGGTAGGATTGGCTGCCGCTCATGGGCTGGGCTCCTTGGGCTTAATTTGCTTAAAATAACCTTCCCATTCTAGCCCCTTGCCCTAGGCCAGGTCGGGAGCCTCCAGGCCCAGATGCTCCCAGGCAGCCGGCAGGGCCACTCGTCCCCGGGGAGTTCGACCCATCAGGCCCTCCCGCACCAGGTAGGGTTCAGCTACGGTCTCTACCGTCTCAGTTTCTTCGCCCACCGCAATGGCCAGGGTTGAAAGGCCCACCGGCCCTCCCCCAAACTTAGAAATCAAGGCCTCAAGAACAGCCCGGTCTAGCCGGTCTAGGCCCCTCTCGTCCACCTCATACATGTTGAGGGCCCGGGCGGCAGTAGCGGCATCAATCCGGTCAATCTGGTGGACTAGGGCCCAGTCCCTCACCCGGCGCAGCAGGCGGTTAGCGATACGGGGGGTACCCCGAGAGCGAGAGGCAATCTCCCGGAAGCCCTCAGGGCTAATAGAGAGCTCCATAAGACCGGCCGACCGGCGGATAACAGCCTCTAGTTCGGCCACTGAATAGAACTCTAGGTGGCCGGTAAAACCAAAACGATCCCGCAGGGGCCCCGGCAAGAGGCCAGCTCGGGTGGTTGCCCCCACCAAGGTAAAGGGAGGCAGCTCCAAGGGAATAGAGGTAGCCCCGGCCCCCTTACCCACCACAATATCCACCCGGAAATCCTCCATAGCCATATAGAGCATTTCCTCAGCCGGGCGGCTCATCCGGTGAATCTCATCCAAGAAAAGAACCTCACCGGGGGTCAAGGAAGAAAGAATAGCGGCCAAATCCCCCGAATGCTGAATAGCCGGGCCGGAAGTAATCCGCAAGGGAGCGTCCATCTCGGCAGCAATAATCATAGCCAGGGTGGTCTTGCCCAGACCGGGAGGGCCGGACAGGAGCACGTGGTCAGCACTACGACCCCGCAGCTTAGAAGCCTCTAGCACCAAAGAAAGCTGCTGGCGAACCCGCTGCTGGCCCACAAAGTCATCCAAGGACTTAGGGCGCAGGGCCGCCTCAATCATCTTCTCTTCTGGCTCTTCTTCCATAGAGACCAGCCGCTGACCTGGAATCTGCCCATCAGCATGGGGAAACTGACTCATTGCCTACCTTCTCAATCTTTCGCGCAGCTACTAACGGCCAGCCTTGCCCAAGGAGGCCAGCACCAGGCGTAGGGCCTCCGCAACCCCCATGCTCTCAGCCCCCGGGGTCTGTTCAATAAAGGCCTCAATGGCCTTAGAAGCGTCGGCTTCCTTCCAGCCCAGGCTGGTCAGGGCGTCCTGCACCTGAGGACGCCAGGAGACCCCGGTCTCAAGCGGTAGCTGGTCACTCTCGTCCTGGGCCAGAATCAGCTTACCGGCTAGCTCTAGCACAATGCGGCGGGCCCCCTTAGGCCCAATACCGGGCTCCTTAGTAAAGGCCTTGTCGTCCCCGGTGGCTACAGCCCGCTCAACCTCAGCGGCCGTATGTACCCCCAGCACAGCCAGGGCAATGCGGGGGCCGATGCCCGAAACTGACAGCATCATCTCGAAGACCTCCCGGTCGGCCGGCTCCAAAAAGCCGTAAAGGGTCATGGAGTCTTCTCGCACGATCATGCTGGTCAAGATAGTTACTTCTTGACCATGCCGAAGCTGGGAGGAGGTACGAGCATTAAGATGAACCAGCATGCCGAAGCCGTGGACGTCTACCACGGCCTGTTCGAGGCCAAGCTGGCTAATGGTGCCGGTCAGGGAGCTAATCATAAAACCATTCTATCGAATATATGTACTATTGCAAGGGTGGCTAGTTATCAGGCTTGCTGGCTTCACGCTCGCTGTCGCCCTCTCGTCTGAATCGTCACCGATTCAGACGATTCATGCCAGCCCCAAGCCAACAGCTCGCCGTGAACCAGCTACGCCTTCTATAGACCTTGCCACCCGTGAAACCCTAGCGCCGGGCCCTAGCCTCCGCCTCCATCCAGGCCCGCTGGGCCGGAGTCAGCTGCCGTCCCCGCCGCTGCTGGGCTACCGGACGAGAACCCTGATGGGTCTGGGTCGTAGCCGTCATATTAATGCCAGACCCAATACCGCCACGCCAACCATGACAAATAGCCAGCGCTAGGGCATCGGCCGCGTCCGCCGGCTTAGGCATAGCATCCAGACCCAGAATCCGGGTCACCATCCGCCCCACCGAGGCCTTATCAGCCCGACCCGAACCAGTCACCGCCGCCTTAACCTCCGAAGGAGTATGAAAGAAAACCGGCACCCCCCGGGCCGCGGCCGCCGCAATCACCACCCCCGAAGCATGGGCCGTCCCAATAAC
>DKXC01000115.1:0-1229 GCA_002492045.1 Micrococcaceae bacterium UBA7136 | reverse complement strand
TCCCAATAACCGTATTGACCTGCTCCTGGGCAAAAACCCGCTCAATGGCCAGAGCATCCGGCTGGTAGGTGTCTAGCCAGGACTCAGCCGCCCGCAAAATCTTCAAAATACGGGCGTCCAGGCTCTCAGAGGCAGCCGTACCAGCCACCCCCACCCCCACAAAATGGGCCTGCCGGTTAGCCCTCATATCAATCAGCCCAAAACCGCAGCGGGTCAACCCCGGGTCAACCCCCAGAATACGGGAAGCGCCCGGGATACGGGCTACCGCATCATCCGGGCGCCGGGCTGAGGTGCTTCCAGTGTTGGCCACTGCCGCTCCCCTATCTCCCTTGCTTAGAATAGTGAGACTTACTCGGCCTCTAGCTCAGCCATCACAGCCTCGCTAATATCGGCGTTAGAGTAAACGTTCTGCACGTCGTCCAGCTCCTCAACAGCATCAGCCAGCTTGAGGAACTTCTTAGCGCCCTCAGCATCCAAATCCACGTTCATGGTAGGACGGAAGACCGGGTCGTCATTGTTGTAGTCCAAGCCAGCCTCGTCCAGGGCCTTACGAATCTCGGGCAGGTCAGTAGCCTCGCAGACCACGGTAAAGACATCGCCCTCGTCAATGACTTCTTCAGCACCAGCATCCAGAACAGCCATGAGGACGTCATCCTCGGTCAGGCCCTCAGCCTTAGCCACCTCGGCAACGCCCTTGCGCTCGAAGAGGAAGGCCACAGAACCAGAATCAGCCATGGTGCCGCCGTTGCGGGTCACAGCGGTACGAACCTCAGCCGCAGCCCGGTTACGGTTATCAGTCAGACACTCAATGTAGAGGGCGGTGCCCTGGGGGCCGCGGGCCTCGTACATGATCTCGGTGTAGTCAACAGCCTCACCGGTCAGACCAGCACCGCGCTTAATAGCCCGGTCAACGTTGTCGTTAGGAACAGAGTTCTTCTTGGCCTTAGAGATAGCCAGGTCTAGGGCGGGGTTACCGGCAGGGTCCGGGCCACCCATGCGGGCGGCAACCTCAATTGCCTTAATATACTTAGCAAAAGCCTTGGCGCGCTTGGCGTCAATAGCTGCCTTCTTGTGCTTGGTAGTGGCCCATTTGGAGTGACCGGCCATGATTCTCCTTGTAACTTGTGTTCTACCGCGTAAGGGTAGAGAAAACTAACTCAACTATTCTAGCGGACGCCCCTCCGCCCAGGGCCCTAACGGGGGCGAGAAGCCGCCGACGCCCTAGCCTT
>DKXC01000046.1:5313-7495 GCA_002492045.1 Micrococcaceae bacterium UBA7136 | reverse complement strand
CTTCTAGCCCAGCTAGCCCCTGCCCCTCCCCCAAGGGAAGATCAGCTAGGGGGGCCAGGACCTGGTAGCGCTCCCGCCAGCGTTTGAACCACTTATCGGGCATGACCCCGGGAACAAAGCCCACAGCCAGGGCAGGCTCCGCTGGCAGGTGGGCATAGCGGTCAGCGCTAGCCTTTAGCAGTAGCTGAGGGTTGCGGGCCAGAAAATCAGGTAGCTTCATCCGGTCTCTTTAGTCAGGCGGCACCAGGGCTAGGCCTCTAGCGCAGCTCAATCTTCTCTAGTTTACGGCTGGCCTTGGGCAGAAGCTGGTAGAGGTCCTGACGCAAGGTAGCGGCCTGCCGGTCGCAGAGACCCGCCAGGTAGCCCAGTTCAAAGGGATCCATACCAGCAGCCAGAGCTCCTTGCTTCTGGTCTCTCACCCAGCCACTAACGGTCAGCTGGTCAGTCAGTTCTCCCAGCAGGGCTTGAAGGCCCCGGGCCCGCTTAGCCAGCTTCTGCTGGTCCTCAGTCAGGGGCAGGCCAGCCTCCTCAAAGGAACCCAGGCAGTAGCGGACGGCCTTAGCAGCCTTGCGGGTATCGTGCAGGCCCTCATCAAAACGGTCAGAAGCGGCAAAGAAATCCGGGTCCTGGGGCCAGGCTTCGAGCTCTCCTTGCAGGGTCTTGAGCAGGTTCTTCTTGAGTCGGCGAGCCACCTTATTGAGGTAGTTCTCGGCGTTGAGGGGCAGATCGGTCAAGAGATTAAGGTCCCGGATCAGTTCTTCTAGAGCCTCGTGGGCTTCAAAACGCTGGCTGGAGGCCAGGTAGCGGTGGGCCTGGCGGTAGCCCGCCTGCCCCTGGGCAGCAACGAGTTCTTCCAGGGCCCGGTGGCTTGCCTGGCCCAGGGCCCGCTCAGCCCCGGTTTGGGCCAGCAGAGGCAGCAGCAGTTCACTATTGCGGTGGGTCTCTAGCTGCTTAGAATAGGTCTTCAGCTGGCTGATGACCTCAAGAATCTGGTTTCGGGCCTGCTCAGACCGGGCATAGGGCAGCACCATGTTCTTCAGGACGCTCCGCAGCTGGCGGGCCACCACCCGGCCCTGGTGGGTAGAATCCTCGACCTCGGCAGCCACCAGCAGGTCAGACTGGGCCAGCTTCATGGCCAGCTCATCAATCATGCCCACCAGCAGGGCAGTTGAGCTGACCGGCTGGGGAGCCTCCGGCAGCTTCTTCTTCTTTTTCTTATGCCCCGGGGCAGCCTGGCCTTCTAGGGTAGCTAGCCGCTCCTCAAAGTCGGCGTCCTGGCCCAGGGCTCGGGCAATCTTAGCCGGTGAGGCTGAAGGACGGGCCCCGGCCTGCTCTAGACGGGCTTCGAGGGCCTCAAAGAGGGACTTAGCCAGTTTCTTCTGGCCAGCTACCCAGTCACCCAGTTCAATCTCCCATTCCTGCCAGGAGCGAGAGAGGCCAGTGGCGTAGTCCAGGGCCAGCACCTGGTCATCACAAATCTCGGCTAGCACCCGCCCCTGGGCATCCTGCAGGACGGTCCGCTTACGGCTGGTCTTGAGCGAAACCCGGGGTTGCAGCTCGGCCCCGGAGGTCATGACCTGAACCAGTTTTTTGAGGGCGGCAGGCATCCGGGAAGGTGTTTTGAGCAAGTCATAGGTCAGCTCGTGCCGGCTCTGGGCGGCATCAAACTTAACATGCCAGCCCTGGTCGTAGCCTCCCAGACGGCGACGCAGGGCCACCTTATGACGGCCCAAATCCCCGGCGGGAGTATCAAAGTAGGTGGCGTCCAAGTCTTCCAGAACAGCTGGCAGGACCTGCCAATGGTCTGACTCCCAGCTGATATCCGGGGCCTGGGCTGCCAGGTCTGCTAGCTCGTACTTACGCTCAACCTCACGATGATGTTGGGCCACGGTCCGCCTCCAAAAGTATGTGTGTGGTTCTTCTGCCATCTGAGCCTGCGGCCGGCTCACCCTCCAGCCTACTGGAGTGCCTGGCCGGGGGCAACGGGCCTAGAGCAGACTTCTAGAGCCTACCCGGCTCCTAATGCTTGCGCCTACGCTCAAGGGCCTGATTAAGGTCGATAGGACCTGTAGGGGCAGGCTGGGTAGCTTGGGCCGGGCCCCGCTCAGCCTCTGAAGCAGAAGCTTCTGCGGGCGCCGCCTGAGCAGCAGAAACAGGCTGCTGGCCAGAAAAAACGGGGACC
>DKXC01000046.1:3791-5002 GCA_002492045.1 Micrococcaceae bacterium UBA7136 | reverse complement strand
TGGCCAGAAAAAACGGGGACCCCGCTCTCTTCTCTTAGCCCCTCTGTCTGAGCCCGCCTAGCCCTCCGCTTCTTCTGGTCTCTCAGAGCCAGGACCCGCAGGCAGGCCAGCCCCGCAAGAGCTAGCAGCAGACAGACCAGGGCAGGGGCGGGGTTAGCCCCCTGTACAAGAGCTAGGCCTCCCAAAACCGGGGAAGCCAAGAGAGCCAGCAGAGAAAGGCCCAGCAGACCAATCCGCCCCCAGCGCAGACGTCCCGCGGCAGGGGCAGGCCTCGCCTGGGCAGGAAGGCTAGGCTTAGCTGCAGTAGAAGGATCGGCTGAACTAGCTGCCGTCAGTGGCTGCCCCAAAGGTTGCCTAGCCTGGGCAGAACTAGCTTGAGCAGAAGGCTGGTCCAGGACATCCGCAGCATAAATCTCTGCCTCAATCCACTGGGAGCTACCCCTGCGGCGCCAACGACGCCAGACCAGGTAGAAGGCAAGCCCCACACAGACCATAAAAATCAAGCCAGAACCGCTCAAGGTCCCCACACTCGTCCTCCTTCAGAGCATCACTTCATCTTTTTCTGGACCGGGCCTCAGAGAGCCAGCTCAGTATTCACGCAAAAGAAGGGGCATCCTGCACAGGACGCCCCTCCCAGACTCTAACCAGCAAGCCCATCAAGTCATGGACGGCCTGCTGGCTCAGGCTCCTTAGAGCTGACCGGCGAAGTCCTTAATCCAGTCCCGCAGCTCCGGACCCAGATCATCACGCTCGGCAGCCAGAATAATATTGGCCTTAAGGTAAGAGAGCTTATCGCCAGTATCAAAACGGCGACCCTTAAAGACCACACCGTAGACGCCTTCACCCTCACCGTCACCCTGGGCCAGGGTCTGCAGGGCGTCAGTCAGCTGAATCTCGCCGCCACGGCCGGGGGCAGTCTGCTCCAGCACCTCGAAAACCTTAGGTGACAGAACATAGCGGCCAATCACAGCCAGGTTAGAGGGGGCCTCTTCGCGGGCAGGCTTCTCAACCAGACCAGAAATCTTAACAAAGCCTTCCTGACCATCGACCTGCTCAATAGCAGCACAACCGTAGGCAGAAATCTGCTCCTCAGGAACCTCCATGAGGGCTACCACAGAACCACCGGTCTTCTGCTGCACAGCGACCATAGCAGAGAGCAGGTCTTCTTTTTCGTCAATCAGGTCATCGCCCAGCAGAACCGCGAAGGGCTC
>DKXC01000046.1:3187-3476 GCA_002492045.1 Micrococcaceae bacterium UBA7136 | reverse complement strand
GCCCAGCAGAACCGCGAAGGGCTCCTGACCCACATGCACCTTAGCCCGCAAAACAGCGTGGCCCAGGCCCTTGGGGTCACCCTGGCGAACATAGTGAATTTCGCCCAGCTCATTGGAATCCTCAACGCTCTTCAGCAGGGCGTCCTTACCCTGTTCAGCCAGCTGCTGCTCCAGCCCGGGAACCCGGTCGAAATGATCTTCCAGGGCCCGCTTGTTGCGGCCAGTAATCATGAGCACGTCATTGAGACCGGCCCGAATGGCCTCCTCAACCACATACTGGATAGCGGGA
>DKXC01000046.1:2240-2821 GCA_002492045.1 Micrococcaceae bacterium UBA7136 | reverse complement strand
GGTCAACCACCGGCAGCATCTCCTTGGGAGTTGCCTTGGTAGCAGGCAGGAAGCGAGTGCCCAGGCCAGCAGCCGGGATGACAGCCTTAGTAACTGCGAGTGAAATATTTTCTGACATGAAACCCAGATTACCTGATTTTCGTTCCCTTCTCTTGGAATAAAGGGCTCTGGCAGGGGTAAAGTAAAAAATATGAAGAAGATTTAATCCTTTCTTCCAGCTCCTTCACTAGTTTTACTTCCTCTAGAGGTCTCCTACCCCCGTGTCTTCTCCCTCCCCACAAACCCAGGCCAAGGCCCGTCTCCGCCAGCAGATTCGAGCCCAGCGTAAGACCCTCACCCAGGACCCCCGGGGACGGGAGCAGCTGGCCTGGGCCTACAGTAGGGAACTGATGAGGCACCTGACCAGCTACCGCTCCCCCGGGACTCTCGCGGCTTTCCTCCCTCTACCCACCGAACCACCTATCCGACCTGCCCTAGAAGCTGCTGCCCAGGCCGGATGGCAGCTACTCCTCCCCCGAATCTCAGGCCCAGGGAAACTGGCCTGGGTAGCCTGGGACCCCCACCAGCCCCTTGTCCCCGGC
>DKXC01000046.1:1503-1946 GCA_002492045.1 Micrococcaceae bacterium UBA7136 | reverse complement strand
CAGCCCCTTGTCCCCGGCCCCCTGGGCCTAGCAGAACCAGCCGGGCCTGACCTGGGGTCTGCCGCCTTTCATCAGGCCCAGCTACAGCTCATCCCCGCCCTGGCCCTTGATAGGCAGGGCCGTCGTCTGGGCCAAGGCGGAGGCTACTATGACCGGCTCCTGGCTCAGCCCTCCAGCGGAGAAAAACTGGGGGTTGTCTTTGCCCAAGAAATCCTGCCTGCCCTGCCTCTCGACCCCTGGGATGCTCAACTACCGGCCGCCCTCACCCAGGAGGGTATCTGCCAGCTAGAGAAGGCAGTAGAATAGTCCCTGATTATTTGACCCCACAAGTAAAAAGGAAAACCGGTGCCTGTTTACGTTTACCAGTGCAAGAACTGTGACCATGTTTTTGAAGAGCGTCAGTCTTTTAATGACGCAGCTCTCACCACCTGCCCCAAGTGCGG
>DKXC01000046.1:0-1173 GCA_002492045.1 Micrococcaceae bacterium UBA7136 | reverse complement strand
TCTCACCACCTGCCCCAAGTGCGGTCAGGACACCCTGCGAAAGAAGTTCGGTCAGGTGGGCGTGGTCTTCAAGGGCTCAGGCTTCTACGCCAACGACAAGGGCAAGTAAGCAGAAGGGGGTCAGTTCCTAGGTAAGGAACTGACCCCTTATTTTTATAGTTTGCCGTAGTGGGGCGGGACTTCTTCTTTCAGCCAGCGGTCCCGCTCAGACTCTGCCGGGGTCTCCTTCTGAGGACTGCCCCCGGTCAGGCCAGCCAGGCGGGGTTCAGCCCCAGAAAAGGCAGAACCGCCACTAGCCCGCCGGTTACCCCGCCGGGGCCTAGGAACAGCCGAGTAGCCTCCTGCCTCAGCCTCCTGATCCCGGGCCTGAAGCTGCCTCTTTTCCCTAGTCACGGTCGCCCAGCCCCAGTTCAGTCCGGGACCGCTCCACCAGGGCTAGCGGGTCAGAGAAAACCTCAATGGTCCAGCAGGTCAGCTGGTTCCAGCCGGTCCGGGTCAGCAGCTCAGGAACCAGCCGCGAGCGCATCCGAACGGTGAGAGCCGCGTAGGCGTCCGACCCGTCAGAGATCAGGGCCAGGGGCCGCAGCTGGCTGCCTTCCTCGCCCTTGCGGGTCAGGATCAGGGAGAGCAGGGGGTTGCTGCTTTCCTCCATGGTCAGGGGGTAGGGGTGCAGGCGGCGGATCAGGTCGTTGAGCAGCCAGTCCCCCATGTCCAGGGCGTCTAGTTCGGCCCGGTGGAGGAAGTCGTTGGCGGGCACCTGCTCGGTCAGGGGCTTAACCTGGGCGGCCTGGGCGCGGGCTTCCTGCTCCTTACGGTAGGCCAGCAGCAGGCGGTAGATGTCGAAGGCTCCCTCTTCTAGCCGCTGGGGGTCTAGGTCTTCAGGTTGCAGGCAGGTGACCAGGCGGGTCTGCTGGCGGGCCCGGGTAGTGGCCAGCACAAACTTCTGCCGTCCCTGCTTTTCTGAGAGGAGCCCAAAATGGTGGGAGGCCCCCTGGGCGGTCTTGCCTGCGCCCAGGGCGAAGATGATGACGTCCCGCTCTAGGTCTCCTGCCCGAGAGAGATCTACTACCCGGAAGGCTTCCTGGCCGGCAGCAAAGAAGGGAGCAAATTGGGGGTAGCGGTTAATGAGCTGGCGGACGGCCTCAGCGATCCGCTGGGCATGGCGGGGGGGGG
>DKXC01000037.1:2922-3970 GCA_002492045.1 Micrococcaceae bacterium UBA7136 | reverse complement strand
GTCTTACGACCATCAATCAGGGCATCAATAGGACGGCCCGGCAGGGAATCATCCTCAGTGTAGAGCCAGCTAATAGCCTCTTCATCACTAAAACCGGCATCCGCCAGAACCACCAGGGTGCCCTTGAGAGACTCCAGGGGCTTATCTTGGCGCAGGAAGAGGGCCGGAACCTTACGAACATCGGTTTGGGGGTCACGCAAGGCGAGGAGGGCCCGGTCGCTAATCAGGTTGTGAACCCGGGTTACCTTGAGGTCTAGGGCCTCAGCCACATCGGGAATAGTGAGCCAGTCGCCCACCAGGTCAAAAATTTCAGAACTCGTATTTGCTTCAGTCACCCTTCCATTGTGCCCTAGATGAGGCCCTCAGCGGTAGCCCTCCCAGCAGGCTGCTTTAAGCCTGCACCCAGTTTTTGCCCCTAGAATATGGAGGGTGTCTGAAGCTCAAACTCCCCGGCCCTGGCTCAAGGGCCATATTTTCGACGGCCACTACCAGCTAGGCCAGCTCATTGCCCGCGGTGGCATGGCCGAGGTCTACCATGCGGTTGACCTCTGGTCCAACAACCCCGTAGCAGTTAAAGTCCTCCTCCCCCACCTCTCAGCTGACCCCGCCCAGCAGCAGAAATTCTTCCGGGAGGGAAACGCCCTGAGCAAAATTCGGCATCGGCACGTAGTGGGTGTTCTGGCCTCAGGCTCTGAAGAAGTAGCTGGCCAGCAGGTCATGTTCCTGGTCTTGGACTATGTCCACGGCTCTACTCTGGCCCAGCTGCTCACCCAACGGCCAGTTCTCTCAGTCGACGAGCTTCTAGAGGTCACCCTACCGGTGGTAGAAGGCCTGTCTGAGGTTCACGCCCACCGGATGATTCACCGGGATCTTAAACCGGCCAACGTCCTGCTAGACAGTGAAACCCGCACCGTTAAACTGTCAGACTTCGGTCTCACCCGCCGGGCAGACCAAAGCACCACCGGCCAGCTCATGGGCACCCCCTCCTTCGTGGCCCCCGAAATCTTAGAGGTAGGGGGCAAGGTCGGGCCCCAAACCGATATTTTTG
>DKXC01000037.1:1432-2660 GCA_002492045.1 Micrococcaceae bacterium UBA7136 | reverse complement strand
AGTGGCCCCCGAAATCTTAGAAGTTGGGGGAACAGTGGGGCCCCAAGCCGATATTTTTGCCCTGGGCGTCATGATGTTCCGCATGATCACCGGCCGTATGCCCTTTGCCGGAGCCCAGGACGACCAGCAGGTTCTCTACCTGAACATGAACAGTGATATCCCCCCGGTTGCCCCCCTGGTTCCTGGCCTACCAGCAGACATGGCCGGAATCATCGCCTGGTGCACCCGCCGCCGGGTCCAGGACCGACCCCAGGACGCCACCGAACTCTACCGGGCCCTAGCTGACGTCAAGGCTAGCCTCAGCCCAGAGGAACTCTCCCTGCGAGCACCCCTGGATCAGCTGCCCATCCTGGGCTTCTGGGAGCAGGTAGAAGAGATTGCTGAAACCAGTGGGGCAGCCCAGGCCTACCGGCAGACCCCTATCTCAGCCTTCGGTCAGGCACAGGATCTCTTAGAAGAAGCCACCCCCTCCCAAGAGCTCAAGCCCTCGGAGCAAGAAAAAGAAGAGGAGGAAAAGGAAAAAGAGCAGGAGCCTTCTCAAAGCCAGGAAGCCCCCCAGCCCATCTCAGCTGCCTACAACCCCCAGCGGGCCCGGCAAACAGCAAGTTCACACAAGGAACAAGAAGAGAAGAAAAGGCAGGCAGACAGCCCCTCTTGTGAGGAACTACCGCCTGCCCAGCGTCCTGAGGCTGCCCGCAGGCAGGCCCCCCAGCCCTGGCGTCAGCCAGCCTCACCCCTCACCTGGGCCCTAGCCTCCCTAGGTCTGCTCTTCTCCCTAGTCTTAGCCGGCCTGGCAGGCTGGTGGCTGGCCCAGTTCCTGCTCTAACCCCTCAAGAAAGCTAGCGGCGGGCCAGATACTCAGCCACCTGGAAGGCAATCTCCAAGGACTGCTGGTGGTTAAGGCGAGGGTCGCAAAGAGTCTCGTAACGGTCAGCAAAGGCAGCCTCTTCAATCGGATCAGAGCCACCCAGGCACTCAGCCACATCGTCCCCGGTCATCTCAATATGGATACCACCAGGGAAGGTACCCAGGGCCTCATGCACCTCAAAGAAGCCCTTGACCTCGTCCATAACATCATCAAAACGGCGGGTCTTGTAACCAGAAGGCACCGAGATAGTATTGCCGTGCATGGGATCAGTCACCCAGACTACCTGGGCCCCCTCCCGCTGGACGCCCTCAACAATAGCCGGCAGCTTCTCGCGAATCTGAGAGGCCCCCATGCGGGTAA
>DKXC01000037.1:0-1162 GCA_002492045.1 Micrococcaceae bacterium UBA7136 | reverse complement strand
AATAAAGGTCAGGCGGCCAGGCTCCCGCTCAGGATCAAGCTTGTCAATCAGGGCCAGGGCGTCCTCAGCGGTAGTGCTGGGACCCAGCTTGACACCAATCGGGTTACGCACCTTAGAGAGGAAGTTGACGTGGGCGTCCTCCAGGCCGCGGGTCCGCTCACCAATCCAGAGGAAATGGGCAGAAGTATCGTAGGGCAGGTGGGTACGGGAGTCGATCCGGGTCAGGGCCCGTTCAAAGTCCAGCAACAGAGCCTCATGGCCGGTGTAAACATCGGTAGTACGCAGGGCCGAAAAGTCGCTGCCACAGGCCTCCATGAACTTCACAGCCCGGTCAATTTCACCGGCAATAGACTCGTAGCGGGCATGGGCCGGGTTAGAGGTAAAGCCCTTGTTCCAGGAATGGACCGACCGCAAATCAGCGAAGCCACCCTTGGTAAAGGCCCGAATCAGGTTAAGGGTAGAGGCACTAGTGTGGTAGCCGCGCAGCATGCGCTTAGGATCATGGAGGCGAGACTCAGCAGTAAAATCGAAGCCGTTGACCATTTCGCCGCGGAAGGAAGGCAGGGTGACACCGGCCCGGGTCTCATCATTAGAGGAACGGGGCTTAGAGAATTGCCCGGCCATGCGGCCCATCTTGACCACGGGCATGGAGGCACCGTAGGTCAGCACAACAGCCATCTGCAACAGGGTACGAACCCGGCCCGAAATCTTATCGGCAGTGGCCCCGGCAAAGGTCTCAGCACAGTCACCCCCCTGCAGGAGGAAGGCCTGGCCCTGGGCCACCTTGGCCAGTTCCTGGCGCATCTGGTCTACCTCACCGGCAAAGACCAGGGGCGGGACGGTCTCTAGCTCTGCGATGACCCGGGAAAAGTCAGGGTGATCAGCCCACTGGGGGTGCTGGTCGATGGTCAGGGACCGCCATTCCTCCAGCTGGGGGAAGTCTTGGGTGGTGGGGGCCGGGTTCTGGCTCATGGTCTGCTCCTTCAGATTCTGTGGGCCGTCTCTAGACTACCTATCTTAGACCTGGCCCAGGCTCATGTCCTAGCCTGGGCCTTTGCCTCTCAGAAGCTGGAATGGGCCCGCTTTATTCCCCCTGCTGCTCCAGCAGAATCTGGCTGGCCTGCTCAGCACTCAGACCCCGCTGAGTCATCAGCTTTTTAAC
>DKXC01000118.1 GCA_002492045.1 Micrococcaceae bacterium UBA7136 | reverse complement strand
CTGCGCCCTGGAACCCTACTGGGAGGCTGTCCGGGCCATCTACAAGCCCTTTGAGATGGGCCTGTCCGCCCCCACCGGCCGGGTCTACACCCATGAGATTCCCGGTGGTCAGCTCTCCAACCTGCGGGCCCAGGCAACCGCCCTGGGGCTGGGGGAGCGCTTCGAAGAAATCGAGGACATGTACGCGGCCGCTGACCGCATCCTGGGCCACATTGTCAAGGTGACCCCCTCCTCCAAGGTAGTGGGCGACCTGGCCCTGCAGCTGGTTGGTATGGGAGTTTCACCCCAGGACTTTGAGCAGGATCCCCAGAAGTTCGACATCCCCGATTCTGTCATCGGCTTCCTCAACGGGGAGCTGGGCACCCCGCCTGCTGGCTGGCCCGAGCCCTTCCGCAGCCGGGCCCTGGAAGGCCGTAAGCTAGCAGCCCCGGCCCTCAAGGACCTGACCGACCAGGACCGCCAGGAGCTAGCTGCAGATTCTGCTACCCGCCGGGCTGCCCTCAACCGCCTGCTCTTTGCCGGTCCCACCCGGGATTTTGAGGCCGCCCGCAACAACTACGGTAACCTGGCCGTCCTGCACACCCGCGACTACCTCTACGGCCTTAACCTCAAGCAGGAGACCAGCATCTCCCTGGGCAAGGGCGTCCGTCTGATTGCCACCATCGAGGCCATCGGTGAGGCTGATGCTAAGGGCATGCGGGAGGTCATCTGCACCCTCAACGGCCAGCAGCGGACCATCACCGTCCGAGACCTTTCCATTGAGACCAAGGTCAAGGAGGCCGAGAAGGCTGATGCGGCTAACCCCGGCCATATCGCTGCCCCCTTCGCCGGTGGCGTCACCATCGCGGTAGCTGCCGGTGACCGGGTAGAGGCCGGTGACCAGGTGGCTACCATTGAGGCCATGAAGATGGAGGCTGCCATTACCTCCCCGGTAGCTGGCACTGTGGAACGGGTGGTCTACTCTGAGGTGGCTCAGGTAGCCGGCGGTGACCTGCTCCTGGTCCTCAAAACCGACTAGCTTTCACCTAGATAAGCTGAAAAGGTCGATTTCTCAGGCCCCCTGTAGCCCCTCAAGGGTGCAGGGGGCCTTGCCCTAGCTGTAGGCTGGAGACTATGAACCCTACACACCTGATGATCATCGGTTTTGGTTCCCTCCTGCTCCTGCTGGGCGTCCTAGCCCCGGACGGCGGATGGAACATCTACGTCATGATTCTGGGCTTTATCCACATTGCGGTGGGTAATGTCCTGGTCTTCCGTCAGCTGCGGGACAACCTTCGTCATGGTCTGACTGAGCAGGAGACCGACCCCGAGGAAAGTTAGGGAATAAAAGACCCCGCCCCTGGTTTACATCATGAGACCGGGGCGGGCCTTGCAGACTCGCGCTCGCCACCCCTCACTCCCAGCAAAACCCAGTAGACGGAAGGCTGACCATGAGCACTCCCCGCCACTACGACCTGATCATTGTGGGGTCAGGATCCGGTAACTCCCTGCCCAACCAAGACTACGAGGGCAAGAAAATTGCCATTGTTGATGGCGGACGCTTCGGCGGCACCTGCCTCAACTTCGGTTGCATCCCCACCAAAATGTACGTCTACCCGGCCTCCACCGTCACCCGGGCTAAGGAAGCGGCAGCCCTGGGGGTAAACCTAGACTTCAAGGGGGCCTCCTGGCGGCAGATTCGCGACCGTATCTTCGGCCGCATCGACGCAATTAGCGAAGGCGGGCTGGACTGGCGCAAGTCCCTGCCCAATGTGGATGTCTACCAGGAGTACGCCCGCCTGACCGGTACCCATAGCCTGGTCACCGACTCCGGCCAGGAACTGACCGCCGACCAGCTGGTCCTGGCTGCTGGCTCCCGCCCCGTCCTGCCCCAGGTGCCCGGCATTGACCTGCCCCAGGTCCACAGCTCAGATACGGTCATGCGAATCGAGGACCTGCCCGGCCGAGTGGTCATTATCGGCGGTGGCTTTATCGCCAGCGAATTCGCCCACGTCTTCTCAGCCCTAGGTTCTCAGGTCACCCAGGCTGTCCGGTCTGACCGCCTACTGCGCAACCATGACCAGACTATCTCTGAGATTTTCACCCGCCAGGCAGCTAAGCAGTGGGATCTTAGACTCCATCACAGCCTGACCGCTATTGAAGCGGCCGAGGACGGGGCCGTGGCCGTCATCCTAGACCACGAGGGTGAGCGGGTTGAGGTCCCAGCTGATCTGGTCCTGGTCGCAACCGGCCGCACCCCCAACTCTGACAGCCTAGAAGCTGCCAGCTACTTCGACGTCAATGAGCGGGGCCTGATCCAGGTGGACGCCTACCAGCGGGTACTCTCCGGCGGTCAGCCAGTCAAGGGTGTCTGGGCCCTGGGCGATGTCTCCTCCCCCTACCAGCTCAAGCATGTGGCTAACGCCGAGATGCGGACTGTTCAATGGAACCTGACCCACCCCGACCAGCTGCGGGCCAGCGATCACCGCTTTGTGCCCTCAGCTGTCTTCTCCTACCCACCCATCGCCTCGGTGGGCCTGACCGAAACCCAGGCTCGGGCCCAGGCTGAGGAAGAGGGCTTTGAGCTGGCTATCAAGGAACAGAAATACGCAGATGTGGCCTATGGCTGGGCTATGGGGGATGCCGAGGGTATCTGTAAGCTGCTGGCCCGCAAGGACACCGGCCAGCTACTGGGAGCCCACATCATTGGTGAGGAGGCTCCCAGCCTGATCCAGCCCCTGATTCAGGCCATGAGCTTTGGGCTTTCCGCCCAGGACATGGCCCGGGGCCAGTACTGGATTCACCCGGCTCTGACCGAGCTGGTCGAGAACGCCCTGTTGGGGCTAGAGACCCAGTCCTAAGTCTCATTCTATGAGCAGGGGTGAGTTTCCAGACTCGCGCTCGCCCACCCAGCAAAAAGGTGAGGGACTCCGCCCCCGGAGCCCCTCACCTTTGCTTTCTTTACTTCTTCTCTTCTTGCCCCTTGGCTACCCCAGCCTCAGCAGCTTCTTCCTTGGCCTCAGTAGGGGACTGGAAACGCTCGGTCAGGCCCTGTAGGCGCTCAGCACCCTCAGCTCGTAGCTGTTCGACCCGTTCGGCCGTGTGGGCAGCAGTCTCAGAGATACGCTCAGCAGCCCCGGCCGCAGTCTCGGTGACGGTGGTCTTGGTACGGTTATAGATGTCCTCAACATAGGAGTTGAAGTCAGCCAGTACCTGCTTACGACGCACCTTCATGGAGGGGGTCAGATGACCTTCGGCCTCAGTAAAGTCCTTATCCACGATGCGGAATTCCCGAATAGACTCGGCCTTAGAGACCAGGGCGTTTGCCTCATCAATGAACTTTTGGATAGATTCCCGGACGGTGGGGTGGGTAGAGGCCTCAGAAGCTGAGAGGGTGCGGGGCAGGCCAATCCGCTCCAGCTCATCTGGCAGGACCTCGGGGTCTAGGGTGATGAGGGCAGCAATAAAGGGCTTCTCATCGCCCACCAGCATGGCCTGGGAGACCAGGGGGGCCCGGCGCAGGTGGTCTTCAGCCGGAACCGGCATGACGTTCTTACCACCGGCGGTCACAATCATTTCCTTCTTGCGGCCGGTAATGTAAATCTTGCCGTCCTGGTCGATCCGGCCCAAATCGCCGGTGCGGAACCAACCGTCCTCGGTAAAGGCGGCAGCGTTTTCTTCAGGGTTGTCCAGGTAACCAGAAATCAGGCCAACACCCTTGAACTCTAGTTCGCCGTCCTCGGCTACCCGGATAGAACCACCGGGAATGAGGGTACCCACATTGCCGATATCAAAGTTGCGGATGCGGCCAACTGCCAGGGGAGCGGTGGTTTCGGTCAGGCCGTAGCCCTCTACCACCTGGATGCCCACTGCATGGTAGAAATGGCCGTAGTGGGGGGCCAGTCGTCCGCCGCCAGAGACCGCAAACTTGACCTTGCCACCCATAGCTGCCCGCAGCTTGGAGTAGACCAGCTTGTCGTAGAAGCGGTGCTGGAGTTCTAGCTTGCGGGTCATGGTGCCAGCAATTTGGGCCTTAGACCAGCGCACTGCCACATCAATAGAGCGGTGGAAGAGCTTGGCGTTGACCTTGCCGCCCTTCTCGGCCTTCTTCATAGCCCCTTCGTAGACCTT
>DKXC01000092.1:4342-5531 GCA_002492045.1 Micrococcaceae bacterium UBA7136 | reverse complement strand
TTGGCCGAGTTCCGGGGCTACGGCAAGAAGGTCAGCCCCCAGGTAGCAGCCAGCCTGGCAGCCGCTACCCAGGACACTGCCGAGCTGGCCTCTGCCGCCCGCCAGCTCTCTGAAGACGAACCTGGCGAGATCAGCCAGCAGACCATTGAAAAATACTATGTGGGCCGGGCCCAGGTTACAGCCTTTAAGGTGGCTGATGCGGCCCTTGCCGGCCAGAGTCGAACGGCCCTTTCTCTCCTCCGCCAGTCCCTAGAGGCTGGTAACGACCCTATTCCTCTGCTAGCAGCTCTGACCAGCAAGCTACGCACTATTGCTAAGGTTCAGGGCCTGCGGGGATCCTCCCAGCAGCTGGCCGCAGAACTTAAGATGGCGCCCTGGCAGGTAGAGGCCGCCCAGCGCGAAGCCCGGCGTTTCTCACCCCAGGATTTGGCTCAGCTCCTGGCCCTCCTAGCCCAGGCGGATGCTCAGCTTAAGGGGGAGAACCTGGATGCCCGCTACCCGCTGGAAAAAGCGGTTCTGAAGGTCTCACAAACAGCGGCAGCCAGTTAGAAGATTAAACAGTTTGCCCCCGCCAGCTTGACAGCGGCGGGGGCAAAAAGTCACTTCGCTCTTAGACACCGGCTAGAGGGGCCGGAATGTAGAACTTAGGAAAGCTTGTTGACCAGAACAGTCAGGCCAGACTTCTTGTTAGCTGCGTTCTTCTTGTGCAGAACACCCTTAGAAACAGCCTTGTCCAGCTTGCGGTTGGCAACACGAAGCGCCTCGGTTGCTGCCTCAAGGTTCTGAGCCTCAACGGCTTCCTTGACCTTGCGGATAGCGGTCTTCAGATCAGACTTGATGACGTTGTTACGCAGACGAGCCTTCTCGTTGGTGAGGATACGCTTCTTCTGGGACTTGATGTTAGCCACGATTAAAACTTTCTGTTTTGTCTAATTGGTCGGTGAGGGCTGTACTGACCGGTCATCGACTGAGCGGCGTGGGGATGCCTATGGCAACCAGTCAGCAGTGCCCGATGACCATCGGACACACAGACCATACCCTACCAGATACTTTCTAATTCTGGGAGTAGGCTTGGGCAATAAAATCAAAGGTGGCCCGGGGCATAACAGCTCCCTCCCGCCGGATACCCTGGGGCAGCAGGCGGATAACCCGGTTGAGCTTGACTTCCGAGGGGCGTCCTTCCTTGTCC
>DKXC01000092.1:3355-4061 GCA_002492045.1 Micrococcaceae bacterium UBA7136 | reverse complement strand
CTCTTCCGATCTCCAATGTCCAGGTAGTTGGGATCTAGCACCCGACTGTTGCTGTGGTCCTTGCTGGTCAGCATAAGCCCCAGCAGGTAGTTGCCTTCCCGACCTACGATGAGTACCGGTCGATCCTTGCCTTGGCTGTGGTCTTCTTGGTAAGGAACCCAGGCCCAAACAATTTCTCCGGGGTCGGCGTCCCCATCCAGGGTGGGGGAGTAGAGAAAATTGACCTTCCCCCGATAGTCGCCGGGGTAGTTGCCTTCTTCCCAGCTGGTCTGCTGGCTACTTGGCTGAGTCGAGACCTGCGGGGCTGCCTGACCGGGGGCCCCAAAATTACCGAAGTTCCCCTGCTTCTTCTGCTGGCTGCTGGGGGCAGGCTGGGAGGGCTGGGACTCTTTCTGTAGCTTCTGCCATTCCCCGTAGATCTTCTGACCCAGGCCCAGGGCGGCCAGGATGGTCTTCATGTTAATCTTCATGCTTCTAAGCATAGGGCCCTGCCGGTCAGCCTAGCTGGTCTGCCCGGGGTAAGTATGAGAAAATAGGGCATTGATTTCGTTCATACCAGGCTGCCTCATCCCTGCGAGGGTAGACCCAACAGCCGTGAAAGGACAGTAGCTTCGTGTCACCACTGGCCACCAACCCGCCTCAGCCTGCGGCCACTGACCCCTCCATCATCCGTAACTTCTGCATCATTGCCCATATCGACCACGGC
>DKXC01000092.1:0-3016 GCA_002492045.1 Micrococcaceae bacterium UBA7136 | reverse complement strand
CGGCAAGTCCACCCTGGCCGACCGCATGTTGCAGGCAACCGGGGTGGTTACTCCCCGCGAGATGAAGGCCCAGTACCTGGACCGCATGGATATTGAGCGGGAGCGGGGTATCACCATTAAGTCTCAGGCTGTCCGCATGCCCTGGGAGGTAGATGGGGTTAACTACGCCCTGAACATGATCGACACTCCCGGCCACGTTGACTTCACCTATGAGGTCTCTCGCTCCCTGGCTGCCTGCGAGGGGGCCCTGCTGCTGGTGGATGCTTCTCAGGGTATCGAAGCCCAGACCCTGGCCAACCTCTACCTGGCCATGGAGAATGATCTGACTATCATTCCGGTCCTCAACAAGATTGACCTGCCTGCGGCCCAGCCCGATAAGTATGCCGAAGAGCTAGCCAACCTGATTGGTGTCGAACCTGAGGACGTCCTACGGGTTTCGGGTAAGACCGGTGAGGGTGTCCCTGAGTTGCTAGACCGGATTGTAGAGTTGCTGCCTGCCCCCGAGGGCCAGCAGGATGCTCCGGCCCGGGCCATGATTTTTGACTCGGTCTATGACTCCTACCGGGGCGTAGTTACCTATGTGCGTGTGGTGGACGGCAAGCTGACCCCCCGCCAGAAGATTAAGATGATGTCGACCGGGGCTGAGCACGACCTGCTAGAAATCGGTGTTATTTCTCCCGAGCCTAAGCCTACTGAGGGCCTGGGCGTGGGCGAGGTAGGCTACCTGATTACCGGTGTGAAGGACGTCCGCCTCTCCCGCGTAGGTGATACCGTCACCAGCGCCCTCAAGCCTGCCTCTGAAGAACTGGGCGGCTATGAGGACCCCAAGCCTATGGTTTTCTCGGGTCTCTTCCCCATTGACGGGTCTGACTACCCGGCCCTGCGTGACGCCCTGGACAAGCTCCAGCTTAACGACGCAGCTCTGATTTATGAGCCTGAGACCTCCGCGGCCCTGGGCTTTGGCTTCCGCTGTGGCTTCTTGGGCCTGCTCCACCTGGAGATTGTGCGTGAGCGGCTAGAGCGGGAGTTCAACCTGGATCTGATTTCTACCGCCCCCAACGTTATCTACGATGTGGTGGCCGAGGACGGTTCTTCTCAGCGAGTCACTAACCCCTCTGAGTTCCCTGAGGGTAAGGTTGCCACCATTAAGGAACCTATGGTTGCCTGTACCATCATTGCCCCTAACGAGTTTGTGGGGGCCATCATGGAACTCTGCCAGTCTCGCCGTGGATCCATGGGGGGCATGGACTACCTGTCTCAGGACCGGGTAGAGTTGCGCTACCGTCTGCCCCTGGCCGAGATTGTTTTTGATTTCTTTGACCAGCTTAAGTCCCGCACCCGCGGTTACGCTTCTCTGGACTGGAAGTTCGACGGTGAAGAAGAGGCCGATCTGGTTAAGGTCGATATCCTCCTACAGGGCGAGAAGGTAGACGCCTTCTCTGCTATCACCCACCGGGATAAGGCCTACGCCTACGGTGTCATGATGACCGGTAAGCTGCGGGAGCTGATCCCTCGCCAGCAGTTTGAGGTGCCCATCCAGGCTGCTATTGGTTCTCGTATTATTGCCCGTGAGAACATTCGGGCTATGCGCAAGGACGTCCTTTCTAAGTGCTACGGTGGCGATATTTCCCGTAAGCGCAAGCTGCTGGAGAAGCAGAAGGAAGGTAAGAAGCGGATGAAGATGGTGGGCCGGGTTGAGGTTCCCCAGGAGGCCTTCATTGCTGCCCTCTCTTCTGGCGAGGAAGGTAAGGATAAGGGCAAGAAGTAATGCCGGCCCAGCCTCTGGGGGCGCCTGCCCCTCTGGACGGTAGAATCCCGGCTGATTCTACCGTCCACCTATCTGAGAGGGATTTTTCCCTCTATGTTCATGTGCCCTTCTGTACGGTCCGTTGCGGCTATTGCGATTTCAATACCTACACCAGCCAGGATTTTGGTCAGGGTGTGGGGCTGGCTAGCTACGCCCAGGACGCCCGGGCCGAGTTACGTTTTGCCCGCCAGGTTTTGCGTGATTCTGGTGCACCTGACCGCCCGCTTTTTTCGGTTTTCTTTGGTGGTGGTACTCCCACCCAGTTGCCGGTAGCTGATCTTGTCTCTATCTTGCAGGAGGCTATTGAGCTCTTTGGTTTAGCTGAAGGGGCTGAGGTGACAACCGAGGCTAACCCGGATTCGGTCACCCGCCAGGATCTTTTTGACCTCAAGGCCGGTGGCTTTACCCGGGTTTCCTTTGGCATGCAGTCGGTGGTTCCTGAGGTCCTGGCGGTTCTGGACCGCACTCATACTCCGGCCCGGGTTCCCCAGGTGGTCACCTGGGCTAAGGAGGCTGGACTGCAGGTTTCGGTAGACCTCATTTATGGGTCGCCTGGTGAGAGCCTGGCTGACTGGGAAAAGTCAGTGCGGGCCGCTGTTTCCTACGGGCCAGACCATATTTCGGCCTATTCTCTGATTGTGGAGGAAGGAACTAAGCTGGCCGCCCAGATTAGGCGGGGTCAGTATTCCATTCCAGATGAGGATCTTATGGCCGATATGTATCTTCTGGCTGAACGGATTTTTACGGAGGCCGGCTACCACTGGTATGAGGTCTCTAATTACGCCAAAGGCCCAGAGTTCCGTTCCCGCCATAACTATGCCTACTGGCGTAATCAGGACTGGTGGGGGATTGGGCCCGGTGCCCATTCTCATGTCAATGGCACCCGTTGGTGGAACCTGAAACATCCTCTGCCCTACGCCCAGCGGGTGAGGGAAGGCCAGAGTCCGGCTGCTGCTCGTGAGGTTTTGGATGCCTCTACCCGGTCTTTTGAGGACATCATGCTGCAGGTTCGGGTTATTGATGGCCTCAAGATTTCTCGCCTGCTCGATGGAGCTGATCATGACCGGGTTCAGGCCTCCTTAGACTGGCTGGAAGGGCAGGGCCTGATTGAGCCCGAGGCCAGGGCCCAAGGACGGGTCCAGCTGACCCTGCAGGGACGCCTGCTGGGGGACGCCGTCACCCGGGAGCTGCTTCCTGATCGAGAGTAAG
>DKXC01000051.1:3325-7653 GCA_002492045.1 Micrococcaceae bacterium UBA7136 | reverse complement strand
GGGTAGGGCCACAAGGCCCTACCCCCCTCTCAGCTAGTTACCTAGCAACAGCCTCCATAGGCTAAGGACAGTCTTTACCAGATGCCGTCAGCGTACATGAGCTGGTAGCCCAGCTGGGTATCCTGACCACGGGTGAGGCCAACCAGCTGGTCGTTGAAGAAGGTGATGGCGTTGGAGGTGGAACCGTTGAAGCCGGTACCTGCGTTACCTGCAGAGGTAGTACCCTGGAAGGCACCAATCTCGTTGGAGTAGACGTAGTCGTTACCGGTGTAGGTGACAGCCTTGGTGTCGCCGCTGGTATCGTGGGACCAACCAGAGAACTGGATGGTGGCACCGGCAAAGCGCTCGTTGGAGTTGTTCCAGACGTCTACACGCTTGGTGTAGGCCTCCAGCAGGCAGGCCTCGTCAACAGAAGAGCCAACGGAAGAGCGGACCTGATCGAAGCTGGGGGGCAGGAAGCCGACGGGGCGAACGCCGACAGCGGTGTAGATTGCGCCGGAGCCAGCAACGGTGGCGTCACGCCAGTTGGAGTTGATGAAGTCAACAGCGTTGCCCTTGGTCGCTGCGGTCTTGGGCTTGATGGAGAAGAGCCACTTGAGGTGGTTGCCTTCAGCAACACCGGTCTCTTCACCGAACTCGCCAGCGCCCAGGTTCTTGTAACGGCCGTCAGCAGAGTAGACGTTGATGTAAGAGGAGGCGTGGGAGACATCGCGCTGGTTACGAGCGTTGGGGTCATCCACGTTGACAGCGGCGGGAGAAGCGTCAGCTACGCCGGTGCGGGTATTCCACTTGTTATTGGCAGGCCACTCAGCAGGCATCTTGGCAGAGCGGATGGTACCGCCACCGAAGAGCTTGTTGACAGCGGGAGAGGTAGCGACGTTACGCTGAGCGAACTCGAAGCCGAAGGGCAGGTCAGCAACATCCAGGGCGCCACCGTTGGTTACCTGCATACGCAGGTTGGAGGTACCCAGAGCGCCGTTGGAGTTAGCGTTAGCGGTGTACCAGAGACGGATGGTGGTGTTCTGCAGGCTGGGTAGAGCAGCCAGACGCATCTGGAAGACAGCATCTACCTGTGCGTCGATGTCATCGGGGCAGGAAGAAGAAGCTGCGTAGGCGGGAACGGCCGCAGACGCAACAACTGCAGGTGCTGCCCAAGCGGCGCCCTTAGCCAGGGTACGGCGTGAGAGATTCTGAGTCATGTATGTGTACCTCAACTGTTTTCGAAATAGGAGGTGTTCCATCTAGGCAGGCGGGAGCCTGTTAGATCACTTTCGAACACCGTTCCATTCTAGGAAGGATTCCCCTAAGTTGCCCACATACTTGACAAAATTCTTAAATCAGGTCTGAAAAACTGAAGGTAGAAGTCACAAGTCCCTGGGGGAGAAAAAGCACCCCTTTGCCGCCTGTCAGGCCTGATTTTTCGGGCTTTATAGCTAGCTGTGGCCCCCGAAAGGATAAGCCACAAAACCCAAAAGAAGACCAAATTCTGTGATAACTCTCATTGCGACACGCCGAGCGGAAGTCTTGTTTTGTTTTAGTACGGTCAATCTTACCCCCTTGAAAGCCTCAAGAGGCAAGAAAAAGCCCTAGAATTTAGCCTTCTCGCAGCTTTCTGAGTCTCTTAAGGCGTTCAACCAGTACACCTTCCTGTCCAAAAGGGGACGGCATGTAGTACGAATGCCCCACAAGCTGGTCGGGCAGATACTGCTGCCTGGCTACTCCCTGGGGCTGGTCATGGGGGTAAATATAACCCCTGCCATGCCCCAGCTCAGCAGCCCCCCGGTAGTGGCTATCTCGCAGGTGCACAGGAACTGGACCAGCCAAACCAGAACGAACATCTGCCAAGGCACCATCAATAGCCCGGTAGATGGCATTAGATTTAGGGGCTGTCGCCAGGTGTACCGTAGCCTGAGCCAGGGCCAGCCTGGCTTCTGGCAGACCTACCAGCTGAACAGCCTGGGCCGCATTAACCGCAGCCGTCAGGGCGCTTGGGTCGGCCAGTCCCACGTCCTCACTGGCATGAACGATCAGGCGACGGGCAATAAAACGGGGGTCCTCCCCCGCCTCAATCATGCGGGCCAGGTAGTGGAGGGCTGCATCCGGGTCTGATCCCCGAATAGATTTAATGAAGGCGCTGGTCACGTCATAGTGCTGGTCGCCCGAACGGTCATAGCGCAGAACCGCCTGGTTGAGGGCCTGCCGGGCGTCTTCCAGCTCAACCTTGAGAGGGGCAGAATCTCCCTCGTCTGCACGTTCTCCCGCTGATTCTGCCTGTAACCGTCCTGAAGCAACCGCCACTGCCGCCTCCAGAGAGGTCAGGGCCTTACGGGCGTCCCCGGCAGAGAGCTGAACCAGGTAGTCTTTAGCCTCCGGCGCCAGGGTAACCGAACCAGCTAAGCCCCGCTCGTCAGTCAAGGCTCTCTCTACTAGGTCTGCAATGTCCTGGTCAGTCAGGCCCTGCAGAGTGAGCAGTAGGGAACGTGACAGCAGCGGAGCAATCACCGAGAAGGAAGGATTCTCGGTCGTAGCCGCCACCAGCACCACCCAGCGGTTCTCTACCCCAGGTAGCAGGGCGTCCTGCTGGGCCTTAGAAAAACGGTGGATTTCATCTAGGAAAAGAACCGTGGTCAGTCCCCTAAAGTCCCGGTCTTCTAGGGCCTGGTCCATAACTGCCCGGACGTCCTTCACCCCGGCGGTGATAGCGGAAAGTTCCACGAACTTGCGTCCGGCCCCGCCAGCTAGCACATGAGCCAGGCTGGTTTTTCCGGTTCCTGGAGGACCCCAGAGAATGATAGAGGAAGGGCCGGCCGGGCCGCTGCTCTCCCCCGCTAATACTCGTAGGGGTGAGCCCGGGGTGAGCAGGTGCTTCTGCCCTACCACTTCATCCAGCTGACGGGGACGCATGCGCACAGCCAGGGGCGCCCGCTCCCGCCTGCCTATCAGCTGCTCGCTGTCGCTATCGGGCTGAGAATCATCAAAGAAGAAAAGGGAAGGTTCCACCGTGAACTTACCTTAGAGGGAATCGCTATCAAGAATCAGGGTGACCGGGCCATCATTAGTGAGAGTCACCTGCATGTCGGCCCCAAAGACCCCGGTTTCTACCTGAATACCTAGGTCTCGTACCGCCTGCACATAGGCCTCAAAAAGAGGTTGGCTGACCGGGCCGGGGGCTGCTGCCGACCAGGAGGGGCGCCGGCCCTTCTTAGCATCCCCGTAGAGGGTGAACTGGCTGACAGCTAGCAGGGGTGCCCCCTCGTCCAGCAGGGAACGCTCCCCCTCTAGAAGGCGAAGGTGAGCTGTTTTCTCAGCCATCTTGGCTACTTCTTGAGGGCCGTCGGTGTGGGTGATACCGACTAGGGCTAGCAGGCCCGGCCTCTCAAGGGCACCTACTACTTGGCCATCTACTGTCACTGAGGCAGAAGTAACCCTTTGAAGAACAAGACGCATAGGAATCTCCTTATCACGGCTAGATAGGTACTCTTACCAGCTTAGTCTCAGAGGCCGGGCCAGGAGAAAAGAAGAGAGGCAGACGGTTTAACCCACCTGCCTCTCCTGATGCTGCCAGGTACTTACCCCAGACTTATGCTTTTCCTAAAAGATTCTGTTTAGCATCTGGGCTGGGCCGGTCAAGAATAGCTTTCATCTCCTGAATCCAAGCCTTCCGCCGGTCAAGTTCAGCCTTCCGCCGGTCAAGGTTACGCTTAGCTCGCTCATATTCTGACCGCTGCTTCGGTGTCAGTTCAGCTAGTTTTTCTGGACTCATCCGCTTCACCTCTCTTCACTCTCATTATCTATGGCTTTGTCCAGCTTGCCAATAGTGTCTGAATACTTATCTGCTAGTTGTTCGCTCAGTTGAGTTGGGGCAAGGTCCAGCTGCTGCCGATCAAAAATGAGTTCCTCGATATCATCGTCGAGGCTAAGCTCAAGACTAAGCAGGACTTTCCCGGCCAGTTCTCTATCAGCCGGTTCAAGTAAAGGATCCGCCGCAAGATTCGTGAGGAGGCTTTCAGCATAGGTGCGTTCAAGCTGGTCACTACCGTTAAGGTGGGTGACAGCCCACTGCATCCGATCCTTAAAATTGGCCCGGATAGCTTCAACTCGGCGGGACTCATTAGTTCGATGGGCGATATAGGCTGCGGCACTGGCTGCCAGAACAGCTGCGACTCCCCCAAGGTTCCTTAAAGAATCACCCAAAACAGAAAACTCGTATTCTGATAGTTGACTGTCAGGCAAGAAGCTCCAGGAGAGGAACCAGAAAGCCAGTAGGCTCAATAAGAAGAGAAGAAGAGACAGCAGCATCTTTCGAGTCATAAACCCATTCTAGGCCT
>DKXC01000051.1:2118-3045 GCA_002492045.1 Micrococcaceae bacterium UBA7136 | reverse complement strand
CATAAACCCATTCTAGGCCTAGCTCCTACTCTTGCTAGTTTTAAAAGCGGGGAGGCAAGCAGATAAAACCGCTTGCCCCCTAACCTCTCAACCTAAAAAGAAGTTTCTACTTTTCGTCCTTCTTGGGCTTGAAATCGACGCCGGCTTCCTTCCGCTGCTGGGCGGTAATCGGTGCAGGAGCCGCAGTCAGCGGATCATAGCCACCACCGGTCTTGGGGAAGGCAATGACGTCACGGATGGAGTCAGTACCACCGATCAGCTGCAGGACCCGGTCCCAGCCGAAGGCAATGCCGCCCATGGGCGGCGCACCGAAGGAGAAAGCCTCCAGCAGGAAGCCGAACTTCTCCTGGGCCTCTTCCTCAGAGATACCCATGACCTTAAAGACTCGCTCCTGAACATCCCGCTGGTGGATACGGATTGAACCGCCACCAATCTCGTTACCGTTGCAGACAATGTCGTAGGCGTAGGCCAGGGCCTCACCCGGGTTCTGATCAAAGGAGTCCAGGTACTCGGGCTTGGGTGAGGTAAAGGCATGGTGAACGGCGGTCCAGGCAGAGCTACCCAGGGCAACGTCACCAGAGGCGGTAGCGTCAGCGGTAGACTCGAAGAGAGGAGCATCAACCACCCAGACGAAGGACCAGTCACCCTCCTTAATGAGCCCGGTGCGGTGGCCGATCTCAACGCGGGCAGCACCCAGCAGGGCCCGGGAGGCCTTGGCCTCACCAGCAGCAAAGAAGATACAGTCGCCGGGCTTAGCGCCGGTGGCCTCAGCCAGGCCGGCCCGCTCAGCCTCAGTGATGTTCTTAGCCACGGGGCCAGTCAGTTCGCCGTCCTCCTGAATCAGAACGTAGGCAAGACCCTTAGCACCGCGCTGCTTGGCCCATTCCTGCCAGGCGTCCAGGGTACGGCGGGCCTGGGAAGCACCAC
>DKXC01000051.1:1496-1802 GCA_002492045.1 Micrococcaceae bacterium UBA7136 | reverse complement strand
CGGCGGGCCTGGGAAGCACCACCGGGCATAACTACGGCACCAACATAGGGGGCCTTGAAGACGCGGAAGGTCGTGTCCTTGAAGTAGTCGGTTAGGTCGGTCAGTTCCAGGCCAAAGCGGAGGTCAGGCTTGTCTGAGCCGTACTTCTCCATGGCGTCCTTGTAGGTAATCCGCTCAATAGGGCGGGGAACCTTAACGTCAATTAGGGCCCAGACAGCCTCAACGATTCGCTCGCCCAGGTTAATAATGTCTTCCTGGTCAACGAAGGAAGCCTCAATATCCAGCTGGGTGAACTCGGGCTGACGG
>DKXC01000051.1:0-1203 GCA_002492045.1 Micrococcaceae bacterium UBA7136 | reverse complement strand
GTGAACTCGGGCTGACGGTCGGCGCGGAAGTCCTCATCCCGGTAGCAACGGGCAATCTGGTAGTACTTCTCGATACCGCCCACCTGCAGCAGCTGCTTAAAGAGCTGGGGTGACTGGGGCAGGGCGTACCAGGAGCCGGGGGCCAGGCGGGCAGGCACCAGGAAGTCACGGGCACCTTCAGGGGTAGACCGGGTCAGGGTAGGAGTCTCAACCTCGGTGAAGTCTTCTTCCTGCAGCACCTGACGGGCAGCCCGGTTAGCTTCGGAGCGCAGGCGCATGAGGCGGGCAGGTTCGGGCCGGCGCAGGTCTAGGTAACGGTACTTGAGGCGAGCCTCTTCACCGACCTCAACATGCTCATCGATCTGGAAGGGCAGGGGGGCAGAGGTGTTAAGAACCTCGGTTTCCTTGACCATGACCTCAATTTCGCCGGTGGTCAGGTTGGGGTTTTCGTTGCCTTCGGGGCGGCGGGTTACTTCACCGACGACCTTGAGGACGTACTCGTTACGTAGGTGTTCAAAGTCTGCCTCATTGTGGAAGACCACCTGGGTAACGCCAGCGCGGTCACGCAGGTCAACGAAGGCAACCCCACCGTGGTCACGGCGGCGGGCAACCCAGCCTGCCAGGGTAACGGTCTGACCAATGTTCTGGGCGGTTAGCTCCCCCAGGGTATGTGTGCGTAGCACGAACTTCCTTTCCATTGAGGCCCATAGTCTTTAGGCCTTTTTCAAGTGATTCTAGCGCGGCCAGGCTCTTTCTGCCCACAGCCTGCGGTCTGAAGTCTAGAGCTGGGACTGAACCTGGACGGTGAGGTCCTCAGCGGGCGGCATCCAGGTAGCGGGGTCGGCATCCAGCTGCTGGCCGGAGCGGATGTCCTTGACCTGGTGGCTGATACCGTCCTCAGATTCGTTCATGAACCAGACGAAGGGGATACCCCGCTTCTCGGCGTACTTAATCTGCTTGCCAAACTTGGCGGCTGAGGCAGAGACCTCACAGGCGATGCCCCGGGCCCGTAGGCTATCAGCTAGATCCTGGGCGGCAGACCAGCTTTCTTCCTTAGTCAGGGTGATCAGGACGGCGGTGGGTACCTTGCGGCTGGCCTGGGCAAAACCCTGGGAGAGGATGCGGGCCACCAGGCGGGTAACACCGATGGAGAGCCCCACCCCGGGGTAGGTCTTCTTGCCCTGTGAAGCCAAGGATTCGTAG
>DKXC01000117.1:6529-7364 GCA_002492045.1 Micrococcaceae bacterium UBA7136 | reverse complement strand
GGCGAGCGCGAGTCTGCAAGCCTGAGCTTATGACTAAAAACTTATAAGAGAGAAAGAAAAAGATGTTTACTGGAATTGTGCGGGCCCAAGGGCGGGTCCTAGAACTTAAAGAAAACCTCGATAGCCGGGGGCAGGTTGAGTCTGCCCTCCTGACCCTGGAGGCTGACAGCCTGCTGGATGATTTGGAGACCGGCGGTTCCTTGGCTGTTGACGGGGTCTGCCTGACCGCCCTGGATTCAGCTGACCACGCCCGGGGGATTTTTAGGGCCTACCTGATGGGCGAGACCCTGAAACGCACCAGTCTCGGGGCCCTCAAGCCGGGGAGCCTGGTCAACCTAGAGCGCTGCCTGGCTGTGGGCGAGCGCCTGGACGGCCACCTGGTGCAGGGGCATGTGGATGGGCTGGGTACCCTGGTGTCCATGACCCAGCAGGAGGCCTGGCGGACCTACCGGTTTGCGATTCCTGCCGCCTTGGCTCCTTTTCTGGCTGAGAAGGGCTCTATTACGGTTTCGGGTGTTTCTTTGACGGTGACGGCTGTGTCTGACCCGGCTGAGGCTGAGCCCTGGTTTGAGGTGGGTCTGATTCCGGCCACCTTGGAGGCCACTAACTTAGGTGGTTTGCAGCTGGGGGATCAGGTTAATTTGGAGACTGATTCGCTGGCTAAGTACCTGCACCGTTTTCAGGCCTTCCAGGGGGTCGGGGCCCTTGGTGTCCCAGGTGTGCAAGAGCCCGCTGAGCCTGCCTTTTCTTCGATTGGTCAGGCTCTGGAGGCCCTGCGGGCGGGTAGGCCCCTGGTGGTGGTTGATGATGAGGACCGGGAGAATGAGGGCGACCT
>DKXC01000117.1:5568-6207 GCA_002492045.1 Micrococcaceae bacterium UBA7136 | reverse complement strand
ACCGGGAGAATGAGGGCGACCTGATTTTTGCGGCTGAGCATGCTACTGACCAGCTGATGGGCTTCACTATCCGTTACACCTCCGGGGTGATTTGTGCGCCCATGAGCCAGGAGCGGGCCCGGGCGCTGGGCCTGCCACCCATGACCCTGGATAACCAGGACGCTAAGGGCACGGCCTATACTCTGAGTTGTGATGCCAGGGTGGGGGTTTCTACCGGTATTTCGGCTGCTGACCGGGCCCTGACAGCCCGCCTGCTGGCATCCGACCAGACTGGCCCCGATGATTTGACCCGGCCGGGTCACCTCTTTCCGCTGGCTGCTCAGCCTGGCGGGGTGCGGCAGCGCCCGGGCCATACTGAGGCTGCGGTGGATCTGACCCGGCTGGCGGGCTTGTCTGGGGTGGGGGTTATTGCTGAGCTGGTGCATGATGACGGTAGCATGATGCGGCTACCGGCCCTGGCGGCCTTTGCCCGTGAGCACAAGCTGCCCCTGATTTCTATTGCGGATCTTGTGGCCTACCTGCAGGAGGCTGAGGGTGAGCAGTAAGAATAGTCTGCTGGATTCTAGTCAGCCGGTCTTGATTCCTACTCCTTACGGGGTTTTCGCAGTCTCTGCCTTCGCTTTTGCTGATGGTAGTGAG
>DKXC01000117.1:0-5262 GCA_002492045.1 Micrococcaceae bacterium UBA7136 | reverse complement strand
ACGCTTTTGCTGATGGTAGTGAGCACCTGTTGGCCACCGCTGTGGGCGCGGACGGCCGTCCGCTGGGGGCTGAGGGGGAGGGGCAGGGCCACCTGGTTCGGCTTCATTTTGAGTGTGCCACCGGCGATTTGCTGGGCTCCTACCGCTGTGATTGTGGCCCTCAGCTGGCCCAGGCCCTGGAGCTGGTTCAGCAGCAGGGCGGTTCGGTGCTTTACCTGCGGGGGCAGGAGGGCCGGGGAATTGGCCTGGTCAATAAGCTACGGGCCTATGCCCTGCAGGATCAGGGACAGGACACCCTGGAAGCTAATTTGAGCCTGGGTTTCCCGGCTGATGCCCGGGACTACAAGCAGGCGGCTGTGATTCTGCGGCAGGCTGGCCTGACCCGCCTGCGCCTGCTGACTAATAATCCGGCTAAGGCCCGGGCCCTGGAAGAGGAGGGCCTTGAGGTGCTGGAGCTGGTGCCTGACCGGGTGGATCCCCGTCCCGAGAATAGCCGCTATTTGGAGACTAAGCGGGACCGCATGGGCCACCGGCTTTAGATTTTTTGTCTGGTCTGGGTGGGGCCGGTCAATATTTTTGTTGTTAGAAAAAGACTGTAAGGAGAAAGAGTATGAGTGGAGTTGGAGCACCGAAGACCCAGCTGAACCCTAAGGATTTTGAGGGGGTTAAGCTGGCTATTATTGCGGCTTCTTGGCACCAGCAGATTATGGACGGTCTGCTAGATGGGGCTCTGCGGGCGGCTGAGCAGGCTGGCCTGGAGGCCCGAGTTGTTCGGGTGCCGGGTTCTTTTGAGCTTCCGGTGGCAGCGGCTGCCCTGGCTGAGGACTATGACGCCCTGGTGGCCTTGGGCGTGGTCATTCGCGGCGGCACACCCCATTTTGATTACGTCTGCCAGGCTGCTACCCAGGGCCTGACGACGGTGGCGATTGAGTCTAAGAAGCCGGTGGGTTTTGGGGTGCTGACCTGCGACACGGAGCAGCAGGGCCTAGACCGGGCTGGCCTGCCAGGCTCCTCCGAGGATAAGGGATTTGAGGCTACTGCTGCCGCCCTCCAAACCCTCCTGGCCCTCTCCGGACGCTAGGTTCAGCTGGTAGGGCCAGATTCTAAAACTAAACCTCACCTCTTTTAGTAAGGCTGGTGGGGTTTAGTTTTTCTTTCCGAAGTTTCCTCGGAAGAGATGATTGAAGGCTTTTTCGAGTTCTCTAGGGGAAAGAGTGTTGTGAAGAGATTGAGCTCGCTGAGCGTATGTGACGCGCTCAGTGGCGGTTAGGCCATCTGTTCCCCGCTCTGCCTCAGATACTAGGGCCGCTTCTTGGCGTCCAAAGAGGTAGAGGGCTAGTTCGCCGGGCTGGCCGGTCAGAACTGTGGCCTGCTGGCCCGGGGCAGGGGGAATCACTGCTACCTGGGCAGGGGAATAGCCGGGGGCTTCTAACAGCAGGCCCTCCGGGTACTTCTTGCCAGCCATAGCCTTAGCCCTGGCCTGTAGATCCTTCCAGAGAGCCTGCTCAACTCCTGCCGCCAACTGGCGAGGCTCAGGCGTCTGCCCCTGGGACAGGCCAGCCCGGCGGACGTCCTCGGTGTGGACAAAATACTCTAGTAGGTTCATGGCCCGGTCCAGCCGGGGGAAGCGGGTACGCATGCCCAGGTAGCCGGGGAGGGCAGCGAAATCCTTGAGGCCCTGCCGATAGTCATCGGGGTTAGCCAGCTGATCTGCTAGCTGCTTGGTAAGCCGGTCTGTTCGGGCGCCCAGGGGCCCGCCTAGAACACCGGCGGCCACCAGGGGCTTGCTTTCTCGCAGGAGCAGGTGGGCCAGCAGGTGCCGGCTCTCCCAGCCTTCACAGAGGGTCGGGGCCTGGGGGTCAGCCTCTTGGAGGCTTTCAAGCAGGGCGGTGCGCTCAACGGCAATCAGGGCAGAAGCAGTCATGTTCCCTAGTTTAAACCGAGGGAATCGAAGCCTAGGGCAAACATTCAGGCAGCCTTTACCTTGCCTTCTGGGTCTGAGCGGCTGTTAGGCCCCAGTCCGCAACTTTGTACATTGCAAACTGGACATTTTGTACATCCAGTGCGCAAAACTTTGTACATCGGATGTACAATTTGACCATGACGCTCTACCCTAGATTCCTTGAACCTAAGATTCTTGAGCTGCTGGCAGTATCGCCTGTGGTGATTATCGAGGGTGCTCGCGCTGTCGGCAAGACCAGCCTGGTCAATAAGCTAGCCCGTGAGGGGCAGCTCAAGGCAGTCTACTCAATGGCTGACACTGGCTTACGTGCCCTGGTGGAGAGCGACACGGTGGGTTGGCTGCGTAGTCTGGACTGGCCCTGTGCTATTGATGAGGCCCAGCTGGTGCCTGAGCTTCCCCTTGCCATTAAGCAGATTCTTGATGAGTCTCAGGATTCTATTCGGCTACTGCTGACCGGCTCTTCAAGTATCGGGCAGAGTGGTTTTGGCGGTACTGATCCTTTGGCCCGTAGGGCCTTGCGGGTTTCTTTGGAGCCTTTGAGCGAGGCAGAGATGAGGTCAGGGGATGGACAGGCCTGGTCTCTGGTAGATGCCCTCTTTGATGCTCTGCCGCTTGCAGGGGCGCAGGCTCAGCCACTGGAGGTCACTTCTGATGCCCTTGTTTTGGGTGGCATGCCCCAGTACCGGCGTTTTGCTGGTAGTTCTGCCCTGCCTGCTCTGGGCCTGGCGATTGATGAGGGTGTCAGGAGTATTCTGACTCAACAGGTTAAGCCGGGGGAGTCTTTTGACCAGCTACGCGCCCAAGAGATTCTGTCTTACATTTTGAGGCATCCTGCGTCTGAGCTGAACATTTCTGAGGTGGGCAGGGAATTATCCATGGACCGCCGTACCGTTGACGCCTATCTTGATGCCCTTGAGAAGCGTTTCTTAGTCTATGAGGTACCTAACCTGCATCGGCCTTCTAAGAAGTCTTTGCGGTCTTCGGCTAAGTTTTTTCCGGCTGACGTGGCCTTGTCGGCTCGGTCTTTGGTATCTAGTAGTGACGCTCAGCTGCTTGATGCCGATGTACGCGGACGCCTGCTAGAGACTTTGGTGATGCAGCAGGTTCAGGCTCATGCGGGCTGGGCTAATCGTGCTGTGGAGGTCTTCCATTGGCGTCAGCGGATTAAGAGTCGGGACACTGAGCTTGATCTGGTGCTGCGTGATTCTTCGGGGGCCTTGCTTGCTCTTGAGGTGAAGGCTTCTGCCCGGGTTAAGCCCGAGTTTTTGAGGGGCTTGAAGGCTTTTCAGGAGCTTTATGGTGAGCGGGTTTCTCGGGGTTTTGTGGTTTGTAATGTGACTCAGCCTTTACCGCTGGGCGAGAATGTGTGGGCGCTTCCTTTTGCTGCTCTTTGGGATGCTAGCTTGTGGCAGGGGCTTGTAGCTAGGTCTGACAGGGGGGCTGTTCTTGAACCTTTAGCAGAGGTAGAGCATGTTGGGGAAAAGCCCGATGCTGATGTGCGTCTGCTGGCTAGTTTTGCGGCAGCTGATGATGGTTCTGCCCTGGCGGGGGATATCCGCGGTTTTCTGGGGGATGTCGCTGACGCTGTTGAGGGCCTGTCGGGTTTGGAGCTTGAGCTGATACTTGACGATGAGCCTGCAATGCTGGCTGAAACTCTGGGGCAGATGCAGGAATCCCCTGAGCAGAGCCCTCAGCTGCTTCTTCCTGTGCTGACGCCCCGCTGGGTTAAGCAGGTGGGGGATGCTTCTTTCTTAGAGGAAGAGAATCTTTTGCCCTTGCTATGGATTGCTAGGGCCCAGCTTCCAGACTGGTTGAAGGAATCAGCCCTTGATTTGACGGTGGCCCGCCGGGCAGAGCCTGGCTCTGCCGACTACCGGGCAGCTGTCGAAGACCTAGCCGAACGGATACTTGAGAGGCTTTCCGCCGAATAGATCTAGTTACCTACCTCTTCAAGTTTTCTTTCACCCCGCAGAAGCTCGTAGAGGCCCATCTCTAGCATGAAGGTCATGAACTGCTCAGGGGGCATCTTCCGCACGTAATCAATCAGGTCTGCCGTGTCTGAGCTGTAGTCCCAGAGCTTGTTGGCTAGCCCGTCCCGCACCTTCTTTGATTGGTAGAAGTCGGTCTTAGTATTGGCATTTGTGCAGGACCTTGAACGCGCCTCCGCCTTGTTCCTCTGGGACGGAGAGCTCGGTGAACAGCCTGTCCAGTAGCCGCTTTTCTTGGGCTTGTCGGGTGGCGGGGGCAGCCTCGGGTTTGATAAGGCTGGCGTAGTTTTGGGGTTACTGGTCTCTAGCCAGGCCAGGACGTCGGTGGGGTAGAGGGCCCGCACGGCGTCGTAGCCTGCCGAGGTTGGGGGTGAGCTCAGCCCTGGGCAACCAGCTGGGCGCAAATGTCTTGCTACAATGAACGTTCAAGGTGGACGCGAGACACTGGCTGGGCTCCTGACTAATCTGGGTGTTTATAGTGGGCGCTACCTATTTAAGTACAGACCTGGCAGGTCTAGAGAGCATAAATCAGTGGTATGATTATCTCATAATGAAGGGGACTGGGTTCAATATAGTTACCCGCGAAGATTCAATCTCAATAATTATGCTTAATAGGTTTGCAGAGGTTTTTATTTTTAGATGCTAGGATGGCTAGAACTTATTATTTTCATCCTCCCATATAATTTCACCCGAATCGTCTAGGGTAAATAAACCTGAGTCAAGTCCCTTATGATGGTTCTTGCAAAGAATTCTTCCATTTTCAATCGTTGATTTTCCACCTTTGCTGTCCGGTATTATGTGTGCAGCGTCGAGAATTTCGATTTGCTTAATTCCGCAAACTGCACACTCATTGGGATAGCTATCAAAAATGAGCTGGCGAAACTTTTTTTGGTGCAGGCGACGCTTTGCGATGGAATAGTGGTACTCAGGTTCAATTTCAATAGATTGATCTTTTAATTTTTGTTTTTTATCTTTCTGCTGCTCTTCAATGAAAGAAGCCCAAATGTCTTCTAGTAGATTAGCGTAGTCGGATATATCATTTGCTCTCCTTCCAGGTTTTCTCAATGAGGGTATGGCATCAGCTATGGTCTTTTCCGGTAGGCAATTTCCTGGTTCAAGCATGTAATCAATCGATATATATGAATAAGTGGTAGTTTTGCTTGGGTCATCCCACTTCTTATCCCTGTATGCATCTTGATTTAGGTATCCGCTTAAAATTATTCCTCTATCATTTTTGTTTCCTATTTTTCTGAGAAAAATCCTATCGCCCATTTTGGGTTTCATGAAGTGAGGCTTATTCATAAGGGTAGG
>DKXC01000040.1 GCA_002492045.1 Micrococcaceae bacterium UBA7136 | reverse complement strand
CTAGCAAGGCTAGCTCGAGTATCTTCCGTTAAGAAAATGCCCAGGGAAGAGCCCTGGGCATCTTTCTATCTCTAGTAGGGAACCCGGAAGATGCTAAGAGCCTGCTCCTTCCGGGCTCCTTCGAGAATTTAAATCTGTTTACCCCTGTGCTAGGCGCTGGGCGGCAGCCGCAATGTCTGCGTCGCTGGCGGTCAGGGCCAGGCGGACGTGCTGGCGTCCGGCCTCACCGTAGAAGATGCCAGGCCCGGCAATAATGCCCAGGTCGGCTAGCTTGCCCAGGGTCTCCCAGCAGTCCTTACCTTCGCTAGCCCAGAGGTAGAGGCCAGCCTCAGAGTTATCCACCCGCAGGCCGTAGGCTTCCAGGGCGGGCAGCAAGGCCTGGCGACGGGCCCGGTAGAGGTCCTTCTGAGCCTCAACGTGGTTGTCGTCCTTGAGGGCAGCGGTCATGGCTACCTGGACGGGGGCTGGCACAATCATGCCGGCGTGCTTGCGGCTGGTCAGCAGGTTGCCCATAATCTGGCGGTCACCAGCCAGGAAGGCGCCCGGGTAGCCAGCAAAGTTGGACTGCTTGGACAGGGAGTAGGCGGCCAAGAGCAGGCTCATATCCCCGCCAGTCACCGCAGGATCTAGCAGGGAGGGCACAGGCTTACCGCCCTGGGCGGTGTCCCAGTCACCCCAGCCCAGCTCGGCGTAGCACTCGTCAGAGGCCACCACCGCGCCCAGGGCGCGGGCCTCATCCACCAGGGCCTTGAGTTCTTGGGTGTCACGCACAATGCCGGTGGGGTTGGCCGGTGAGTTGACCCAGACCAGGCGGACGCGGGAGCGGGTCTCAGTGTCCAGCTCGTCCAGGGAGTCGGCGGCGACGGGGGTTGCCCCGGCCAGGATGGCACCCATGTCGTAGGTGGGGTAGGCGATGGTGGGGCGAACCACGACGTCCCCCTCCCCCAGGCCCAGCAGGAAGGGCAACCAGGCTACTAGTTCTTTGGAGCCGATGGTGGGTAGTACCTGATCCAGGGTCAGCCCCGGTACACCACGGCGGCGGTCATACCAGTCAACAATGGCCTGGCGCAGGCTCTCCTGCCCCTGGGTGGTCGGGTAGCCGTGGGCGTCAGTGGCCCCGGCCAGGGCCTGGCGAATGACCTCAGGGGTGGGGTCCACGGGGGTGCCAATCGAAAGGTTAAGGGCACCACCGGGGTGGGCTTTAGCCCGCTGAATGTAGGGGGTCAGGGTGTCCCAGGGGTAATCGGGCAAATCGAGGCCGAAGGAGGTCATGGTTTCCCTTTCTGGTCAGGGGCAGAAAATCCGTCAAGGGCCGCTAGGGCCCACTCACCCAGGACCTACTGGTTCTGGGGAGGCAGGGCCGCAATAAAGGGAACGTCCTTATCGATCTTGCCCAGGCGGGCTGCGCCACCGGGTGAGCCCAGGTCATCGAAGAAGTCAGCGTTGGCGGCGGTGTAGTCTTCCCATTCCTCGGGCACATCGTCCTCGTAGTAGATGGCCTCTACCGGGCAGACAGGCTCGCAGGCGCCACAGTCCACGCACTCGTCCGGGTGGATGTAGAGGGAACGCTCACCCTCGTAGATGCAGTCAACAGGGCACTCTTCAACACAGGCGCGGTCTTTCACATCCACGCAGGGCTGGGCGATGACGTAGGTCATAGGTAAAGCCTTTCTGGGCGCACAGGGGCGCTAACGCGGTTTCTTTTCTCTGCTCTAGTTTACTGGCCTGACTGGGACAGACCGGCTTTTGTGACTGAGCAGATAGGTTAGATATTTCTTGGGTTTTTAGCCTGTTGACTTCCTCCCCGCCCTAAAGGACGGGGATTCCCAGCAACTAGTACCCAGAAGGTACTAGTTCTAGGCGGGTTAACGCTTCAACGGTCACAGCGCCAGCAAGCTGGCGTCTTACGTTCTCTCCACGTTCGTTTATACTCTCGGCAAGCCCTGCCGCGAGCATAATATTCACAGCCGCATTAGCATCCCTATCCAGGCGACTACCGCAGCTATCACAGGTCCAGGCCCTAATATGTAAGGCCTTCTTCCCACAGTTGGCTCCGCACACAGAGCACATCTGGGTGGTGGGTGCGAACTGGTCAGCGACAATAACCTGCCGACCCCGGGCCTCTGCTTTAGACCGGATTAGACTGACCAGCTGACCCCACCCGGCGTCCGAGATAGACTTACCCATCCTGGTTTGCTTCAGCCCCGCGATATTCAGGGTCTCAAGGGCGATGACTTGGTTTTCGTCAACGACCTTGTTCGCAACCTGAAGGTGATGGTGGGTGCGGGTTTCTCTAATCTTGCGGTGGGCTACTGCGATGCGGTGCTGTTGCTTGGCATAGCGTTTAGAGCCTTTCTTCTTCCTATCTAGGGCACGTTGCAGGTTAGCTAGCTTCCGCTCTTTAGAGCGTAGCCAGCGGGGGTTCTCATACTTGGTCACCTGACCGTTGGTATCAACGGTGGTCGCCAAGTGTTCTAGGCCCAGGTCTAGGCCGATAGCCTCAGCCTTGGCAGGCTTAGCCTCAACCTCGGGAACTTCTACGACAAAGGAAACGTAATGACGCCCGTCCGGCTCCCTAATCAGTGTGACAGAGGACGGCTCACTAGGCAGGGGCCTGGAGATTCTGAACTCAGCCTCACCAATCTTGGGCAACCGGACAAAGCCCTTCTTAGCACTAACCTGCCGAACACTAAACCTAGCGGCCTTAGTAAAATAGGCAGACTGGTGGTTATGCCGTGACCTGAACTTCGGTGAACCAACCTTCTTTACCCCACGCGGTTTCTTCCGTTTGCCTGTGGCCACATCAAAATAGTTCCTGAAAGCGCGGTCTAGGTCTCGTAAGGCTTGCTGGAGCGGGATAGCTGAGACATCAGCCAGCCAGGCCCGTTCCTTGGTTTTCTTGGATTGGGTGAGTTGCCGGGAGAGTTCAGCGAAGCTGGGCTTACCCCGCCCGGCCTCGTACTCAGCCTTACAGAGGGCCAGAGCGTCGTTATAGGCAACTCGTGTACAGCCGAAAAGCTGGCTGATGGGTTCAATCTGGGCAGGTTTGGGGTAGGCGCGGTACCTGTATCGCATGGTGGGCATGTGGTTGGTTCACCTCCTTTCGTTTACTGGTTTTCAGATTAGGTTGCTTAGTCTGTTGGGGTCTAGTACGGGTGCCGTTTATGTCCCTTATTGTTCACATGTGTCTGATTCGCCCCCGCCCTGAAGGACGGGGCACTCTCATGACTAGCCTGGTGGCGGATGGCAGCCAGCAGGCCAGCACAGGTAGCCAGCAGGGATCCGAAAGCCCAGAGGGCGCCAGCCGACCCCACCGGGTTAACCCCCGGAGCAATATAAACCAGCAGGGACCCCGGCACAGCATAAGCAAAGGCCCCAATCAGGGCAAAAACTACGGTGCCAGTCAGGGAGGCAGCCCAGCGGCGGCCCGTGTAGAGGGCCACCCAGCAGACAGCACAAAAGACCAGTAGACAGGCCAGGAAACTACCGTAGGGTAGCCAGGCACCAGAAGAGAAGTACCAGATATGGGACTGGTACATGCTGCCAGCAAAACCAGCCAGCAGACCCACAGCCAGGGCCGTGACCAGAGAATTAATGAGACCAGGCTGGTTGCTGTCCTCTGAGGAGTTCTCAGGGGCAGGCGGCTGAAGATCACCAGCTAGCAGGCGGTAACCCTCAATGGGGCTGATAGCCTGCGGAACCCCGTTAGAATACTCAAAACTCTCCGGGCCGGTAATCGTAATCTGGGTGGCATGAGCCTGCATGGCCTTACGTTTGGCCTCCAAATCACCCTGAATCAGGGCCTGGGGGCGACTATCGTCCACCCGGGGTTCAGCCTCAAGACCCCAAAAAAGCTGGGGCTTCTCGGGCCGTCCCTCCAGGTGGGTCATGGCCGCTGCTACCGCCTCATGGGTGCGCTTATGGTCAGGGTGGCCGTAGCCGCCGTCCGCATCATAGGTGACCAGCACCTGGGGGCGGATGCTCTCAATCAGGGCCACGATCCCAGCGGCCTGAGGGGCCAGGGGTAGGCGGGTCAGGCAGTCCTCAGGTGCAGCCGGGTCTGCTGTGGCCCGGCCCTCTTTATCCCAGGTCATACCGGAATCCAGGTAGCGGGTGCGCTCACCGGGAACATAACTGTCCCCCTCCCCCAGGAAAATCTGACCGGCAACACCCAGCTGCTGGCAGGCCGCAGCCAGCTCACTAGAACGCAAAATACCCAGGCCAGCGCCAGCATCCTTATTCTGGGGGTGCTTGGCCTCTAGATGCTTGAGGCTAGGCTCAATGACCTCCCCCATCTCGCCTCGGGTCATGGTCAGCAGGTAGACGCTAGCCCCCGCCTGGGCCAGGGCCGCCATGGTGGCCCCGGTTGAAGAAGACTCATCATCCGGGTGGGCATGAACAAAGAGGACGGTGGCGTCCTGGGCGGCAAGGCCCGGCGGCAGCAGGCTGCTGTGGGCCCCGGGGCTAAGGCTGGTGGGGGCGGCCGGGTAGTAGGGTGTGCTGGCCATGAGGTTGATCTCCTAGGGTCGGAGGCTTCCCCTGAATCAGGGGGTGCTGGTTAGAGGGCTAAGCCCCTCTACCGTCGGCTAGGTCAGGCAGAGGGGCTACTCTCAGGGCGGCGGGAACTAAGCCCGGGCCCGGCGGCGGGCTTCACGCACCCGCTCGTTAGAGTCAAGGATGACCTTGCGAATACGGATAGCTTCGGGGGTGACCTCCACGCACTCATCCTCGCGGGCCCACTCCAGGGACTCCTCCAGGGTCAGCTTCTTGGGCGGGGTCATGTTCTCGAAGTTATCGGCGGTCGAAGAGCGCATGTTGGTCAGCTTCTTCTCACGGGTGATGTTAACTTCCATGTCGTCGGCACGGGAGTTCTCACCAATAATCATGCCCTCATAGACCTCGGCAGTGGGCTCCACAAAGATGGTGCCGCGCTCCTGCAGGCCAATAATGGCGTAGGGGGTGACCACACCGGCCCGGTCAGAAATCATCGAACCATTAGTGCGGTACTCGATCTCGCCAGCCCAGGGCTCGTAACCGGTGGAGTAGGAGGAAGAAATACCGGCGCCACGGGTCTCGGTCAGGAACTTGGTGCGGAAGCCGATCAGGCCGCGAGCGGGCACAGCAAACTCCATGCGGACCCAGCCGGTGCCGTTGTTGGCCATGTTTTCCATGCGTCCCTTGCGGGCGGCCATGAGCTGGGTGACAGCACCCAGGAACTCCTCGGGCACGTCAATAATCATGTGCTCCATGGGCTCGTGTAGCTTGCCCTCAATGGTCTTAGTAACCACCTGGGGCTTGCCCACGGTCAGCTCGAAGCCTTCACGGCGCATCTGCTCAACCAGGATAGCCAGGGCCAGCTCACCACGGCCCTGAACCTCCCAGGCGTCCGGACGCTCGGTGGGCAGAACCTTGATGGAGACGTTACCGATCAGTTCCTTATCCAGGCGGTCCTTCACCTGGCGGGCGGTCACCTTAGCGCCCTTAACCCGGCCAGCCATGGGTGAGGTGTTAATACCGATGGTCATGGAGATTGCCGGGTCATCCACGGTAATCAGGGGCAGGGGCTTGGGGTTTTCGGGATCGGTCAGGGTTTCACCGATGGTGATGTCCTCAATACCGGCAACCGCCACGATCTCGCCAGGGCCAGCAGACTCGGCCGGGACTCGCTCCAGGGCCTTAGTGACCAGCAGCTCTGAGATGCGAACGTTCTTGGTTTCGCCGTCCTGACGAACCCAGGCCACGGTCTGGCCCTTCTTGAGGGTGCCGTTGAAGATACGCAGCAGGGCCAGGCGGCCCAGGAAGGGGGATGAGTCCAGGTTGGTGACGTGGGCCTGCAGAACCTCATCGGGGTTGTAGGTGGGGGCAGGCACGTGCTCCATGATGGTGGCGAAGAGGGGCTCTAGGTTGTCGTTGTCGGGCAGGGCACCGTCAGCAGGCTGGTTGAGGGAGGCTGCACCAGCCTTACCGGAGGCGTAAACCACCGGGACGTTGAGCAGGGCGTCAACATCCAAATCGGGTACCTCGTCGGCCAGGTCGCTGGCCAGGCCCAGCAGCAGGTCCATGGACTCGCCCACAACCTCGTCGATACGGGCGTCAGGACGGTCAACCTTGTTGACCACCAGAATCACGGGCAGCTTAGCAGCCAGGGCCTTACGCAGGACGAAGCGGGTCTGAGGCAGGGGGCCTTCAGAGGCGTCCACCAGCAGGACGACGCCGTCAACCATGGACAGGCCGCGTTCTACCTCGCCACCGAAGTCGGCGTGGCCGGGGGTGTCAATCACGTTGATGGTGATGGTCTCGCCCTCGGCGGAGGGGCCGGAGTAGAAGACGGTGGTGTTCTTGGCCAGGATGGTGATGCCCTTTTCCTTTTCAAGGTCACCGGAGTCCATGACTCGGTCCTCAACGTCGGCGTGGGCGCTAAAGGCGTTAGTCTGCTTGAGCATGGCGTCCACAATGGTGGTCTTGCCATGGTCAACGTGGGCCACGATGGCGACGTTGCGCAGGTCCTTGCGGGAGGCGGTCTTCTGGGTTTCAGACATGCGTAAGGGGTTCTCGCTCTTGCTAGGGAATTGGTCTGCAGCACAAGGCAAGCGCCCGGCCAGCCCTGGGGTCAGGGAGGGGCCGGGTCAGCTTACAGTGCCTTCGGTCAAATTATAGCGGTCTAGTCAAGAGGGGCTGATACATGAGACGAGGTTAGGCTCACAGACTCGCGCTCGCCGCCTCCCTCTCGCCTCGCAGGCTCGGCGATTCACGCCAGCCCCGCTGCCAGCGGCTTCGCCACGAGTCTGCCTTCGCCTACCTCTCATGAATAGAGGCAACTCAAGACCTAGGGTTTTTCGTCTCCTGGGAAACGATGGGAATCATGCCGGTGCTGGTGCGAATCTCTTCGACCTTAGATTCCACGGCCTCTTCGACCTTGGCCTCAACGGTAGCTTCAACGGCTTCGCCGACTGCCTCGTCCACGGCCCCGGCAACAGCTTCTTCAACCTTGGCCTCAACTGCCTCACCGACGGCTTCTTCAACCTTGGCTTCCAGGGTCTTATCGACGGCGCTGGCCACGGCCCCCTGGATGGAGGCCTGCATTTCGGCCCGGGAGTTACGGCGCTGGGCCCGAACAAAGAGACGGTGTTCTACGCTCAGCCCCCGGTAAAGGCCCAGGCACATGGCCAGGATGACCACCGAGAAGGGCAGGGCCGTCAGGATAGCTACAGTCTGGATAGCGCTGAGAGAGTCGGTGCCGCCCACCCAGATGAGGGAAATAGCGGTAGTGGCAGCCAAGATGACCCAGAAAACCTTGATCCAGTTCTTGGGTTCGGCAGCCCCCTTGCTCGAGAGCATGCCCAGCACCAGGGCACCGGAGTCGGCTGAGGTGACGAAGAAGGCGGTGATGAGGATGACCGCGCCCACCGCCAGCAGGGTGCCGCCGGGTAGGTTCTTGAACATTTGGAAAAGGGCATCTTGGGCTGAGACGCTGCCGTCCTCGGCCACTAGGTTGCCTGCCCCGAAGAGTTCCTGGTGCAGGGCGGTGCCGCCCAGAACTGAGAACCAGAAGAAGGAGGTCAGGGCCGGAACCAGCAGGACGCCAACCACAAATTCACGTACTGAGCGTCCCTTGGAGACCCGGGCGATAAACATGCCGACGAAGGGCGACCAGGAGATCCACCAGCCCCAGTAGAAGGTGGTCCAGGCAGCCTGGAACTCTTGCCCCGCAACCCCGTAGAGGGCCAGGGTCTCAAAGGTCATGCCCACAATATTTTGCAGGTAGTCGCCGATGGAGCCGATGAAGAGGCGGAAGAGGAAGAGGGTGGGCCCCAAAATCAGGACAGCCAGGCAGACAATAGCAGCCAGGCCCAGGTTGGCGTTAGAGAGCAGCTTCATGCCTTTTTCAAGGCCGGTAACCACCGAGAAGAGGGTGATTCCCATGAGCACCAGGATGATTCCGGTCAGCCAGAGGTTGCCTTCAGCCGGGATACCCAGGTAACCCAGGCCAGCGGCAATCTGCATGACGCCCAAGCCTAGGGAGGTTGCTACACCGAAGAGGGTACCCACCAGGGCCACAGTGTCAATAATGTTGCCGATGGGCCCCTGGACGCGGTCACCCAGGAGGGGTTTGAGGGCGTAGCGGATGGAGAGGGGCTGTTTGAGGCGGTGGGCCGAGTAGGCGATGGCCAGGCCCACAATGACGTAGATGGCCCAGGGGTGCAGGCCCCAGTGGAGGAAGGCCTGGCTCATGGCAGCCTGGGCTACTTCCTGGTCACTGCCGCCGCCCACACCGGGGCGGGGGTCAACATAGTGCATGAGGGGTTCGGTGGCCCCGTAGAAGACCAGGCCGATACCCATACCGGCGGCGAAGAGGAAGGCGAACCAGGTAGTGAAGGAGTAGGCGGGTTCTTCGTCGTCATCACCGAGTTTGATGTCTCCCATGCGGGAGAAACCCAGGTAGAAGGCAAAGGCTAGGAAGAAGGCAACCACGGCGACGTAGTACCAGCCGAAGTAGTTGATGACGTCGGCTTGGAGGGCGTCGAAGATGGCTTTGGCCCGCTGGGGGAAGGCCAGGGTCAGGCCGATGAAGAGGGCCATGATGCTGGCTGCGGGGATGAAGACGGTGGGGTTGAGTCCGCCGCTAGGGGCGGTTTTTTGGGGTTCTGTCACTTTAGTTTCAGTCATACTTTTCTGTTTCTTGTCACTCTAGTTAGCGGCCTAGCGTCTGGGGACGGACTCACAATACTATCACTACTTATTATCAGTAAGCTACCTTTTAGGGCCTAAAGCTAGCCAGACCACACCCGCCAAGAAGAGCCAAACACGCAGAAGCACCCTAAAATAGAGAGCAGGAAAACCCCCTAAAGGAAGGTCTAAGACCCGTGTCCACCCCCATCATCGACCCCACCAGCACCAGCGCCTGGGCCGCCCTGACCCAGCAGCAGCAGGCTGGCACCCCCGACCTGCGCGCAGCCTTCGCAGCCGACCCCGCCCGCGCAGACAAGCTGACCTTCAGCGCAGGCGACCTCTATGTTGACCTGTCCAAGAACCTGATCACTGAAGAAACTCTGACCCTGCTGACCCAGCTGGCCCAGGAGGTCGGCCTGGAAGAGCGTCGCGATGCCATGTTCACTGGCGCCCACATCAACGTCACCGAAGACCGGGCCGTCCTCCACACCGCCCTGCGCCGCCCCAAGGGTGCTGCCCCCGCCCTAGTCGTCGACGGCCAGGAGGTTGACACTGACGTCCATGAAGTTCTAGACAAGGTCTACGCCTTCGCTAACCGGGTACGCTCCGGCGAATGGACCGGCATCACCGGCAAGAAGATTGAGACCGTTGTTAACATCGGCATTGGCGGCTCAGACCTGGGCCCCGTCATGGTCTACGAAGCCCTCAAGCCCTACGCCCAGGAAGGCCTAGAAGCCCGCTTCATCTCTAACATCGACCCCAGCGACGCCGCCGAAACCGTCAAGGACCTGGACCCCGAGACCACCCTCTTCATTGTGGCCTCCAAGACCTTCGGCACCCTAGAAACCCTGACCAACGCCCGCGTCTGCCGCCAGTGGCTGCTAGACTCCCTGCGTGAAGCCGGCGCCCTCGAAGGCAAGGAGGAGAAGGAAGCCGTCGCAGCCCACTTCGTGGCCGTCTCCACCGCCCTAGACAAGGTGGCAGACTTCGGCATCGACCCCGAAAACGCCTTCGGCTTCTGGAACTGGGTAGGCGGCCGCTACTCTGTAGACTCCGCCATCGGCACCCCCCTAGCCATCGTCCTGGGCCCCGAGGTCTTCGAGGCCTTCCTGGCTGGTTTCCACACCATGGACGAGCACTTCCGCACCGCTCCCCTAGCCCAGAACGTCCCCGCCCTCATGGGCCTGCTCAACATCTGGAACGTCAACTTCCTGGGCGCCGAAACCCACGCCATCCTGCCCTACGACCAGTACCTGCACCGCTTCCCCGCCTACCTGCAGCAGCTGACCATGGAATCCAACGGCAAGTCCGTGCGGGCCGACGGCAAGCCCGTCACCACCGCCACCGGCGAAGTCTTCTGGGGTGAGCCCGGCACCAACGGCCAGCACGCCTTCTACCAGCTGATCCACCAGGGCACCCGCCTGGTCCCGGCCGACTTCATTGCCTTCGCCAACCCCGTCCACCCCACCGTCGACGGTGAGCAGGACGTCCACGAGCTCTTCCTGGCTAACTTCTTCGCCCAGACCAAGGCCCTGGCCTTCGGCAAGACCGAGGAAGAAGTACGGGCCGAAGGCACCGCCGAGGAGATTATGACCGCCCGTATCTTCTCTGGTAACCGGCCCACCACCTCCATTATGGCAGCCCAGCTGACCCCCCAGGTTCTGGGCCAGCTCATTGCCCTCTACGAGCACATCACCTTTGTTCAGGGCATCGTTTGGGGTATTGACTCCTTCGACCAGTGGGGTGTTGAGCTGGGTAAGCAGCTGGCCCTGCAGCTGGCTCCGGCTGTTGCTGGTGACCGCGAGGTCCTGGCCCAGCAGGACTCCTCCACCCAGGGTTTGATCAGCTTCTACCTGGACCAGCGCAAGTAGGCTGAGGCAGAAAGGGAATTTATCCGCTAGGCCGGGATAGGTTCGCAGACTCGCGCTCGCCGCCTC
>DKXC01000058.1:2021-4911 GCA_002492045.1 Micrococcaceae bacterium UBA7136 | reverse complement strand
GGGGCAAGCTGTTTTGAACCATTAAAATGACGTCAAGAAGAAGTGAGTTCCCAAGTGGCATACGCAATTGTTCGCGCTGGCGGCCGCCAGGAAAAGGTCTCTGTTGGAGACCTGGTTACCCTTGACCGCGTCGCTGGCGAGCCCGGCAGCACCATCGAGCTGCCCGTGCTGATGCTGGTTGACGGCGACAAGGTCACCGTTGATGCAAAGTCCCTGGCTTCTGCCAAGGTCACTGCTGAGAAGATCGAAGACCTGCGCGGTCCCAAGATCGTTATTCAGAAGTACAAGAACAAGACCGGTTACAAGAAGCGTCAGGGCTTCCGCGCTGAGCTGACCACCGTCAAGATCACCGCGATCCAGGCTTAAGTTCCTGCGACTGGTTGATATTAACCCAAATTCTTTTACTTAAGGTAGGCATCAATGGCACATAAGAAGGGCGCAAGCTCCACCCGTAACGGCCGTGACTCAAACCCCCAGTACCTGGGTGTAAAGCGCTACGGCGGCGAGACCGTCAACGCAGGTGAAATCCTGGTTCGTCAGCGTGGCACCCACTTCCACCCCGGCAACAATGTTGGCCGCGGTGGCGACGACACCCTGTTTGCTCTGGCAGCAGGCAAGGTCGAGTTCGGTACCCGCAAGGGCCGCAAGGTAGTTAACATCCTTGCAGCTGCTGAGTAAGGTTTTATAGCTTTACAGCCTAAAAGAGGGCGATTCTTGGCCAGCCAGGGCCAGGAGTCGCCCTCTTGCTCTGTCTACTGCCCTGGAGCCAGGGAGCCTGTGACTAGTCTCTAAGGGGCTAGAGTCGGGGTCTGTCGTAGACTAGAGAGTCAAGAGAAAATTTTTCTAAACCAGCTTGTAAGGAGCTTTTCGTGGCAGAATTTGTTGATCGTGTAGTCCTGCACGTCTCAGGCGGGCACGGCGGGCACGGCTGTGTCTCGGTTCGCCGTGAGAAGTTTAAGCCCCTGGGCGGCCCCAACGGTGGTAACGGCGGCAAGGGCGGAGACGTCATCTTGCGGGTTGATAACCAGACCACCACCCTGCTGGAATACCATCACAGCCCCCACCAGCACGCCCCCAACGGGGACATTGGCCGGGGCGATATGTCCCATGGCTTTAACGGTAAGGACCTGATTCTGCCCGTCCCCCAGGGAACCGTGGTTAAGGACAAGAACGGCAAGGTCCTGGCTGATTTGCTGCGGGTGGGCGACGAGTTCCTGGCCGCTGAGGGCGGCATGGGGGGCCTGGGTAACGCGGCCCTGGCCTCGACCAAGCGCAAGGCACCGGGCTTTGCCCTGCTGGGTATTGAGGGTGACAGCCGGGATATTGTGCTGGAACTCAAGTCTATTGCGGACGTGGCCCTGGTGGGCTACCCCTCAGCTGGTAAGTCTTCTTTGATTGCCGCTATTTCGGCTGCCCGCCCCAAGATTGCTGACTACCCCTTTACCACCCTGATTCCTAACCTGGGTGTGGTTCAGGCGGGCGATACCCGCTACACGGTGGCGGACGTCCCCGGCCTGATTGAGGGGGCTTCTGAGGGTAAGGGCTTGGGCCATCGCTTCTTGCGGCATGTGGAGCGCTCTAGCGCCCTGGTCCATGTGATTGACTGCGCCACCCTGGAGCCGGGCCGGGACCCGATTTCTGATTTTGAGGTGATCCTGGGTGAGCTAGAGAACTACCAGGTTGACCCAACCGCCGGGGTGACCCTGCCCCTGCATGAGCGTCCTCAGCTGGTGGTGCTTAATAAGATTGATGTGCCTGAGGCCAGGGAGCTGGCTGATTTTGTGCGCCCTATGTTTGAGGAGCGGGGCTTTAAGGTTTTTGAGATTTCTACTGCCTCCCACGAGGGCTTGAAGGCCCTGACCTTTGCTATGGCTGACCTGGTTGAGGCTGACCGTAAGGCCCAGAAGAAGGCTGCTGCCGGTAGGGCGGCCCTGGCTGAGGAGACCCAGGTGGTCAAGCCTAAGGGCTTCCGCTCTAAGAAGCAGCAGGAGTTCATTATCCGCAAGGAGGAGCGTAACCTAGAGCCCCTCTTTAGGGTCATTGGTCAGAAGCCTGAGCGCTGGATCAAGCAGACTGACTTCAATAATGATGAGGCTGTGGGTTACCTGGCTGACCGCCTGAACCGTCTGGGTGTTGAGGATGAGCTCTTTAAGGCTGGTGCCCGGGCCGGGGACGCTGTGGTTATTGGTGAAGAGGCGGACGCTGTGGTCTTTGACTGGGAGCCGACCATGGTCGGTGGCGCCGAGCTGCTGTCTTCGCCCCGTGGTACGGATGCCCGCCTGGAGGAGATTATTCGTCCTACCCGTGCCCAGCGTAAGGCTGACTACCATGACCGGATGGATGCTAAGGCTGCTGCCCGAGCTGAGCTGGAGGCTGAGCGGGTGGCCGGTATCTGGACTGAGTCGGTGGAGCAGAAGCGGCAGGAGCGGGAGAAGAAAGAGGGTTAGAAGCCCCTGACCTAAAATTTTTTGCCCTCTAGGGTGCTGGTGGAGCCCTTTTGGCCTCTGAGAGCCGGTAGCATGGAGGAATGAGCCGTCTTGTCGGTTTCTGTTTGAGTGCCTGAGGGTGCTCAATGAATCTGAAAGGTACACACACATGTTCTCTTCACTTCTTGCAGCTGGCGCTGACCTGCTGGCCTCCGAGGAAGGAAGCCACCAGCTGGAGCTACTGGGTATGCCCACCTATTGGTTTGCCCTGATTGGTTTTCTTGTTTTTGGTCTGCTGATGGCTGTGACTGTTTCCTTCTCTGGCCGTGGCCTGGTTCGCCCGGATAAGGCTGGTTCTGGCCTGGCTGCTCACGAGCAGGAGGCCCTGAAAGAATACAAGAGCCGTCACAAGCGCTAAGAGATTCTTGGGCCCGGCTTGGGTGTGAGGGGCGTGGCACCGGTTG
>DKXC01000058.1:1357-1695 GCA_002492045.1 Micrococcaceae bacterium UBA7136 | reverse complement strand
AAGGGGCGTGGCACCGGTTGATCTGGTGGCTGCGCCCTTTTTGCCTAGTTGAGGCCCGGAGTTTTCTGTGGCTATGAGAAAAGAGCGAAGAGAGACCATGAAAGAATCTGTCCCTGCCGGGAATCTGGATCTTCCGCCCCTGCGGCCGGGGGTTAAGCGCTTGGGGGTTATGGGTGGCACCTTTGACCCGATCCACCACGGGCACCTGGTAGCTGCCAGCGAGGTAGCTGCCCTGCTAGAGCTGGATGAAGTAGTCTTTGTGCCGACCGGTAGCCCCTGGCAGAAGGCCCAGCAGCGGGTGACTGACCCGGAGCACCGCTACCTGATGACGGTGATTG
>DKXC01000058.1:0-1045 GCA_002492045.1 Micrococcaceae bacterium UBA7136 | reverse complement strand
CTACCTGATGACGGTGATTGCTACGGCCTCTAATCCCCGTTTTAGTGTCAGCCGGGTGGATATTGACCGGCAGGGGCCCACCTACACTATTGATACTCTGACGGATTTGGCGTCCCAGCGTCCTGAGGCGGAGCTTTTCTTTATTACCGGGGCGGATGCCATGAGCCACATTATGACCTGGAAGGATGCCGACCGCATGTGGGATTTGGCGACCTTTGTGGCGGTGACCCGGCCGGGCCATGAGTTGATGGTGCCGGAGCAGGCTGCCGATAGGGTGCAGGTGCTGGAGATTCCGGCTATGGCTATTTCTTCTACGGCTGTCCGCCAGCGGGCGGCTGCTGGTCTGCCGGTCTGGTATCTGGTGCCGGATGGGGTAGTTCAGTACATTCAGAAGTACGACCTTTACCGCTAGGTTTTCCTTTTCCTGTCAGCTAATTTTCTCTTCCTCCGCTCTGCCGCCTGCTGGCCTCCTTGCTAGGATGTTAGGAGGATTGAAGAGTTTTTTGAGGGAAAGGCCAGGGCCATGACCAAGGATAAGGTTGAGAAGCAGGGGAGCGAGACTCCTTCCTACCTGCTTGAGCCCATCACTCTAGAGGAGGGCCTGGTGATTCCGCCGCCCACCCGTCCTATGGGGCCCCGGCGTCTGGCTCGCTACTATGAGGAGGTCGCTGACTACCTGCGGGCTCAGCAGCGGGGCGATGAAGAGTTGCCGGAGCCTCCCCTTTTTATGGGGGTTCTTGAGGGCCAGGAGCAGGAGGCTAGCTCTAGCCTGGCTGCTCTCTCTCAGCTGGGCAGTATTGAGCAGGGTCAGGATGAGGAAGTAGAGCTGGCCCTGTCGGCTGATACCCGCACCCTGCTAGAGGATCCGCTGGGTCATGTCACCGCCCAGGTGCTGGGCCAGTCTCAGGAGCCGGCTGAGCCTGCTGGGCCGACTGCTGATTTGGCTACTGCCACAGATTTGGAAAGCACGGCCACCGGTTTTATTGACCTGTCTGAACTGGCAGCTGCCCAAGAGCCTGCTGCTGAAGAAGAACCAACTGCTGAG
>DKXC01000067.1 GCA_002492045.1 Micrococcaceae bacterium UBA7136 | reverse complement strand
GGTGGAGGGTTTTTTCTGCGTAGGCAAGTAGGTTCATGAGGGCCTTTCAGGGTGCTAACTGGCCTCCTATTCTAATGTCTCTCTGCCCTGTCGATAGGTACTTTGAGAGGCAGCTCATAGGAGTGCATGAGATATCCCCCAAAGGGGTCCTGAGATGGGAAAATAACTTGTTTTTAGGAAAGTCAGGGAGCAAACTTGAGAGGTTGCGAAAGAACAAAGACAAGGAAAAGACTCATGCTAATCGCTGCATCAATTTTCACCCTACTGGCTGTTGCCCTCCATATTTTTATCTGGGTTCTAGAAAGTTTCCTCTGGGATAAGCCCCGGGGCATGAAGGTCTTTAACCTGACCCCGGAGAAGGCTGCTGTCACCAAGGAAATGGCTGTCAACCAGGGTCTCTACAACCTCTTCTTGGCCCTGATTGCCCTGGTGGGCATCCTGGGTGTTTGGGCTTCCGTCCCCTGGGGTGCGGCCCTGGTTTATGCTGGTGCCGGTTCTATGGCGGCGGCCGGTATCTTCCTCTTTGCGACTTCACCCGATAAGCGCCGTCCTGCCTTGATCCAGACCAGCTTCCCGGCCCTGGCTGTGCTGAGTCTGCTACTGGTCTAAGGTATTGGCAGAAAACTTAGAAGAGGCGGCCGGACTCTTGGGCACTGGGGGCCTCGAGGGCAAGTAGATACTGCTTGTGTTCGAGGCCTCCGGCGTACCCGGTCAGTTTTCCGTCTACGGATAAGACCCGGTGGCAGGGGATAAAAATAGAAATCTTATTGTGGCCCACGGCCTGGCCGACTGCCTGGGCTGGGGCTCCGGGGCCTACCAGCTTAGAGATAGCCCCGTAGCTACTGGTGTAACCGTAGGGGATATCTTGCAGGGCAGCCCAGACGGCCAACTGAAAATCAGTGCCCTCCGGTGCCAGAGGCAGGTCAAAGGAGGTGCGCTGGCCCTCAAAATACTCTAGGAGCTGGGCCTGGGCCTCGGTCAGAATCTCACAGTCGCTAATCTCGATACGGTGGCCTAGGACCTCTTGCCGGGGAAAATGGGCCTGGCCGCTAAACCAGGCACCGGTCAGGGCCTGGCCGTTAGAGGCCAGAATCATCTCACCCAAGGGGGTCAGGGTGTGGGCGTGGTAGGTCATAGGAACTCCTCTGCCTGCTCGGAAGATACCTCTATCTTTTCAGACCATGAGGACTCAGGCGAAAGAAACTCACCAATAAAATGTGAAGAGATGGGGCTATCTCACCAGAAAAGAATGAAAAGATAGCCCTATCTCCCCACCAGCTGGTGAGAAGATAGGGCTCTTTTAAGAACCTAGGTCAGAGAATCCTAGTGCTGTTCGACGTCCTCATCGACCCAGTTGAGGGTCTTCTCTACAGCCTTCTTCCAGAGACGGTAGAGACGGTCAACCTCAGCCTGGTCCATCTGCGGCTCCCAGCGCTTATCCTCAGACCAGTTAGCCACAACGTCCTCTTCGCCTTCCCAGAAGCCAACGGCAATACCAGCGGCGTAGGCGGCACCCAGGGCGGTGGTCTCAATGACCTTAGGACGAATCACCGGAACACCCAGCAGGTCAGCCTGGAACTGCATAAGGAACTCGTTAGCGGTCATACCGCCGTCCACCCGCAGCTCACCCAGGGAGACAGACTGGCCAGCGGCCTTGGCGTCAGCGTTCATAGCGTCCAGTACCTCACGGGTCTGGAAGGCGGTAGCCTCCAGGGCTGCACGCACGATGTGGGCCCGGTTGACGTAGCGGGTCAGGCCCACAATGACGCCGCGGGCGTCCGGGCGCCAGTGGGGGGCAAAAAGACCAGAGAAGGCCGGCACCACATAGGCGCCACCAGAATCCTCAACACTGGTGGCCAGGGCCTCAGATTCGGCAGCGTTCTCAATCATGCCCAGGTTGTCCCGCAGCCACTGAATCAGGGAGCCAGAGACCGCAACAGAACCCTCCAGAGCGTAGACGGGCTTAGCGTCGCCCAGCTGGTAGGCCACGGTGGTCAGCAGGCCATTATCAGAGATAACAGGCTCAGTGCCGGTGTTCATGAGCATGAAGTTACCGGTGCCGTAGGTGTTCTTAGCCATGCCCTTCTGGAAGCAGGCCTGGCCGAAGGTAGCAGCTTGCTGGTCGCCCAGAATACCGGAGATAGGAGTGCCGTTGAGCAGGCCCTGGGGGCGGCCGTAACCGTAGATTTCAGAGGAAGAACGAATGGTGGGCAGCATGCTCAAGGGGATGCCCATGTCTGCTGCAATGTTTTCGTCCCACTGCAGGGTGCGGATATTCATGAGCAGGGTGCGGGAGGCGTTGGTGACGTCGGTTGCGTGGACGCCGCCCTCAACACCGCCGGTCAGGTTCCAAAGCACCCAGGTGTCGGTGTTACCAAAGAGCAGGTCGCCAGCCTCAGCCTTCTCACGGGCACCCTCAACATTGTCGAGGATCCACTTGATCTTGGGGCCAGAGAAGTAGGTGGCCAGGTTAAGGCCCACAATGTCGTGGTACTTACCGGGGCCCTCGTCGCCGCCCAGCTCATCACAAATCTTCTGGGTGCGGGTGTCCTGCCAGACGATAGCGTTGTAGATGGGCTGACCGGTGGTCTTGTCCCAGACTACGGTGGTTTCACGCTGGTTGGTGAT
>DKXC01000007.1 GCA_002492045.1 Micrococcaceae bacterium UBA7136 | reverse complement strand
AGGCGAGAGGGAGGCGGCGAGCGCGAGTCTGCAAGCCTAGCCCTTCCTAAGTGAATAAGCCTCAGACAGCCCCTGCGCTAGCTACTGGGTCTCTAGGTCCCGTTCTGACTTAAAGATTTTCTCTTCGGTGTCAGTGGTGTGGGTGTAGTCGTAGTCGTCAATGGTGGCCACCATCTGCTGGGCGTTGGTAGCGGTCAGCTCCTCTAGCTGCTGGGCCCTGTCTTGGGATTCCTGGACGGTGATGGCATCGGCCACAATCACGCTGATGTTGTCGCGTCCGCCCGCCCGCAGGGCAGCCATCTGTAGGACGTCAGCGGCGTCCTGGGGGTGTTGGACGCTGGTCAGAACCCTGGCCATGTAGTGGTGGGAGAGTTCGCCAGAGAGGCCGTCCGAGCAGATCATGAGCCGGTCGCCTTCCTTGGCCGGGATCACCCAGAAATCTGGCTCCCAGTAGTTGCCGGTGCCCAGGGCCCGGGTGATGACGTTGCGGCGGGGGTGGGTCAGGGCCTCCAGGGCAGTAATCTGGCCGGTGTCAACCAGGTACTGCACCTCAGAGTGGTCTACGGTGACCTGCTCCAGGCTCAGTTCTTCGCCGGTGCCCTCGGCCCCTTCCTGGGCATGGCGCACCAGCCGGTAGGTGCGGGAGTCGCCCACATTAAAGATGAACCACATCTGCTGCTGGCCAATATGGGTCAGCCAGGCCCCGCTGAGGGTGGTACCGGCCCGCAAGTCCAGGGCTGTTTTGATGGCTTCGTCTGCCTGACCAATCAGACCCTTAATCTTGTCTAGGGTTTTGAGAATCTGCCGGTTAAGGGCGGAGGTTTCCTTGCGGCGCAGCAGGCCACGGCCCTTCTGCTTGCCCTCAGTTTCTTGGGCTAGTTCTTCTAAGAAGGCGGCTTCTTCTTCAGGTTCCATACCGCCGGGCAGGGTAAAGAAGGAGGAGTAGGCCAGGGAGCGGACGCAGAGCCCTGAGGCCATCTCTCCCTTTTCGTGGCCGCCCATGCCGTCAGCGACCAGGCAGAGGTTACCGGCTACAGCCAGGGAGTCCTCGTTGCTCTTGCGGAACTGCCCCAGGTGGGTGGCATGGCCAGCATAAACAGTCAGGTGTGAGGAAGCTGTCATTAGAAATCTATCTCCAGTTCAGTACCAACGCCGGGGGTGATAGCCACCGGACGCACGTCCCCAAAGCCGCGCACATTGCGCACTCCCTGCGGGATCAGCACAAAGCGCCGGTCGCCTTCTAGCACCTGGGCGGTATTGGCATCGGTTAGGACGACGCCGGGCTCGGTCAGGGCCACCAGGCGGGAGGCCAGGTTAACGGTGGGCCCGTAGATATCGCCCAGCCTGGGCAGGACTCGGCCCCAGACAAAGGATACCCGAGCTTCGGGCAGGCGGGGGTCTTCAGAGATGAGGCGGGAGAGGGTCAGGGCAATCCTGGCCCCGTCCTGGGGGGTTTCAACCAGGTACATGACCTCGTCACCCACGGTCTTAATAATGCGGCCGCCGCCCTCGGCAATCACCTCGGCGCAACGCTGCTCAAAGTGCTGGACTAGCTGGGCTAGCATGCGGCCGTTGAGCTTGCGGGAAAGGGAGGTGTAAGAGACCAAATCAACGAAGCCTACTCCCCGAGCTAGAGGTAGGTCTGGTTCGTTGGCTTCTCCTTCGCTGGTTTCATCCCGCAGGGCCAGACGGACGATAGCTGAGTTCATCATCCGCCGGTAGCCGTAGAGGGTCATGGACTCTAGATCGTCGATGAGGTCGGGCAGGGTCTTGAGCAGGGCTTCTCTGGCCTGGGCGTCAGTCAGGCCCTCGTTCATGACCATATCTTCTACCAGGGTCTCAATCTGCCAGACCACCATCCGGTCCATGAGCTGGCCGACTGAGCGGGTAACAGAGAGGGCGGCTTCTTCACTGAGTTTGCCCTTTTTGACCAGGCCGGTGACGGTTTGGAGTAGGCGGCCGTCTTCGGGGGTGAAGAAGCGGTCGTCGTCCTTCATGTTGGGGAAGCCCAGGGAGCGCCAGATTTTGCGGGAGGCCCCTAGGGAGACCCCGGCGGCTTCGGCTACTTGGCGGCGGCCCAGGGTGCGGTTGGATCCCATGAGTTGGCGTTCTAGATCGCTAACCCCCCGCATGGCTTCTTCGCTGCGGTAGAGCTGCCCCTGGATGGGTGGCAGGTGGCTGCCCAGGGGCTCACCGCGCTCTGGCTGGCTGTTGGCCTGTGTTCCAGAGGCTGACTCTTCCATGCGTGGTTCCTAACTCTTGCTGACCTATTGGGGAAGGCACCCGGCCTTAGTCGGGGCTGACAGAGGTTCTTAGCTCAAGAATACTATTTTATTGTGAGCCGGAATACTCATTCGCCTGGGTTTGGCCTAAAAATTACCGGTCCAGGCTCCCAGAGGGTGGGTAGCTAGGTGTTCTTCCTGGGCCTGACGCAGCTGGTAAGAGAAGCGCTGGGGGTCCGGAACGTCCCGCAGCAGGTGGGCCAGACCCCGAGAATGAACGGTCAGGTGGGCTGCTGGGAGGGCCCCTAGCAGGCGGCTGCGTCCTAGGCTGACCCCCTCAATGGCTTCTAGGGGCAGGCTGATGTCTTGACTTGAGCTCAGGCCCCGGCGAATAATCAGGCGCTGGCTGGTGACAATATAGGAGGTTAGGCACCAGCACCAGACTTCCAAGACAGCCCGGCCCAGAAAAAGCAGGGCCAGCAGGGAGGCAGGCAGGCTCAGCCAGGAGGAACCCACCGCTGAGGCAAAAGACCAGGCCGCCATAGCACCCCAGAGGCAGATGAGGGCGGTTAATAGGCGCGCCCCGTGGGCCCGGGTAGCAGCAAGGGTGTATTCCTGGTCGTTGAGGGGGCCGCGTACTTTCATGGGCTTGATTTTATCCTCCCAGCCTGGGGGTTGCCTTAAGATTCCGCCGGACGCAGGTGAACCAGGTCCCCCACCCTGTAGGCTCTTATCTCCCCACTGTCGGCCCGAAGCTCTAGCTCTCCGCCGGGGGTCAGGCCCTCAGCGACTCCCTGCACCTGCTGCCCACCGGGCAGGTGGAGGGTCACCCGGCGCCCTAGGGTAGAGGTCTGGGTCTCCAGCCGCTCTAGCAGGCTGGCCTGTCTACCGTCCAAGTCAAGGGGGATCTGGGGGTTCCATCCGGCAGCTTCAAAGGCCCGGTAGTAGGCGGCGAAGGAGCTGGCTATCTCCCCTGCCAGGGCCCCGAGCTCATGGGGACGCCCGGTCGCCAGAAGCAGGCTGGTGGCCCCCTCCACCGGCAGTTCCGCAGCCTCAAGGTTAACGTTCAGCCCCAGCCCCACCACTAGGGCGTAACCTCCCTCTTTCTCGGGCAAGAGCTGGGTCAGAATACCGGCCAGCTTCTTCTGCCCGATGAGCAGGTCATTGGGCCATTTAAGGGAGGCTGCTACCCCCATCCGTCCCAGGCTGTCGGCCAGGGCTAGGGCTGCCAGGGAACCCAACCAGTGGTAACCCTCCAGGGGCAAGGTTTGGGTTGAGAAGAGGGGGCGAATCAAGAAGCTCAGGGCCAGGTTCTTGCCAGCTGGAGCCAGCCAGATCCTATCCAGCCGTCCCCTGCCCCGGGTCTGGGTATCGGTAGCAATCAGGTTGAAGGCCCCCCAGCTGCCCGGTTCTGCATCCAGCACCTGGCGGGCGTAGTCGTTAGTTGAGCCCACTTGGGGTAGAACCAGCACCCTGTCTAACCCCTCAATCTGCCCTAGTTCTAGCATTTTTGTCTTCCTCGCTTCCGCCTCTGTGGCCTATCTCAATGCCATACTAGAAGATACCTTCCCCATCGACGAAAGGTTCCTATCGTGGCCACCTACGCTGTTTTCTACTCCTACGGCCCCGCTGAGCTTCAGGCCCAGCACCGTCCCGCCCACCGGGCCTACCTGTCCCAGCTGGCCGAAGAAGGCAAGCTGCACGCCGCTGGCGCCTACCAGGATGCTGGCGAGCCCGGTGCCCTCCTGATTTTTGAGGCCGCCGACCAGCAGGAACTGGAAGCTCTCATTGCCGCTGACCCCATGAGCACCGGCGGGGTTCTAACCGGCTATAGCTTCCGCTCCTGGTCTGCCGTTATCGGCAAGGTAGGGGCCTAGTAGCTATGGCCATCCACCCCGATCTACCCCAGATTTTTTCTTCCGACCGGGCCCAGACCCCCATTGACGCTATCGCTAACGCCCACTACGAGAAGCTGATGGAGCTAGACCCCACCAGTGCCACCCTGGAGGGACGCAAGGGCCGGGAGACCGAGTACGCAGACTACTCCCCCGCAGGTACCGCCGCCTACATGGAGGCCATCCGCCAGACCCTGGCCCAGCTAGAGCAGGCCCCCGTCCAGGACGAGACCGACCGGGTAACCCTGGACGCCATGCGCGAGCGCCTGGGCCTGGAGCTTGAGCTGCATGAGGCTGGCCTGGGTAGCTGGGAGATTAATAACCTGGCTTCCCCGGTTCAGGAGATTCGGTCTGTTTTTGATCTGATGAACCGGGAGACCGCCCAGGACTGGGCCCATATTGTGGGTCGCCTGGCCAATCTTCCCGCCGCCCTGTCTGGCTACCGGCAGACCTTGGAGGCTGCCCGGGAGACCGACCGGGTGGCAGCTGCCCGCCAGGTCAAGATTGCTATGGAGCAGACTGCTGCTTATGTGGCAGAGGGCGGCTATTTTGATGGCCTGCTGGCTGAGATTCTAGAAGCAGCCCCTGAACTGACTCAAGAGGCCCGGGCCAATATTGACCTAGCCAAGGAGGCCTACCGGGATTTCAATAGCTACCTGACTGAGGTTCTGCTGCCTGCCGCCCCTGCCCAGGACGCTGTGGGCCGGGAGCGTTATGCCCTCTACTCCCGCCAGTTTGTGGGTTCTTCCCTGGATTTGGAGGAGACCTACGCCTGGGGCGCCCAGGAGCTAGAGCGGATTATTGCCGCCCAGCAGGAGGTTGCCCAGCTCATCCAGCCCGGTGCCAGTATTGAGGAGGCTAAGGCTCTTCTGGATGCTGACCCGACCCGCACTCTCAAGGGTACTGATGCTCTTAAGGCCTGGATGCAAAAGCTTTCTGACCAGGCCCTGGAGGATCTGTCTCGGGAGCATTTCACTATTGAGGGGCCCCTGCGTAAGTTGGAGTGCATGATTGCCCCTACCCAAGAGGGCGGCATCTATTACACCGGCCCTTCGGCTGATTTTGAGCGGGCTGGCCGCATGTGGTGGTCGGTGCCTGAGGGTGAGGATACTTTCGGCACCTGGCGGGAGACTTCTACTGTCTACCATGAGGGTGTTCCTGGCCATCACTTGCAGATTGCTTATGCCACCGCTATGGCTGATTCTCTCAACCAGTGGCGGGCTAAGGGTATCTGGGTTTCTGGTCATGGTGAGGGCTGGGCCCTCTATGCTGAGCGGCTGATGGAGGAGCTGGGCTACCTGCAGGATCCCGGTGACCGTATGGGCATGTTGGATGCCCAGCGGATGCGGGCGGCCCGGGTGGTCTTTGATATTGGCCTGCACTGCGGTTTTGAGATTCCGGCTCTCTGGGCTGAGCGTCTGGGCCTTGAGCCGGGTGTTTGGGATGCTGAGAGTGGCTATGCCTTCCTCAAGGCTAACCTGGATATTTCTGAGGGGCAGCTGGACTTTGAGTTCCTGCGCTACCTGGGTTGGCCGGGCCAGGCGCCTTCCTACAAGGTGGGCGAGCGGCTCTGGTTGCAGCTGCGTGAGGATGCC
>DKXC01000120.1:6475-7858 GCA_002492045.1 Micrococcaceae bacterium UBA7136 | reverse complement strand
CCCACCGTCCAGAGGTAGGATGCCGGGGCCCAGCTACAGATTCAGACAGCCCACCCAGGGGAGGAAACTAGCCCAGCTGCTGGCGGGTCTCAGCCACCTGCTTGGCTACCTGCTGGCAGGTCTCGCTGTCAGGGCCGGGGGAGGGAACAAAAACCGTGCCCCGGTAGTAGCGCAGCTCATCGATAGAATCCTGAATATCGCCCAGGGCCCGGTGGTTACCGGTCTTAGCCGGGGCATTATAGGTAGCCTTTTCAAACCAGCGGCGCGACAGCTCCTTAATGGTCGAGACATCAATAACCCGGTAGTGCAGGTAGTCCACCAGCTGGGGCATGTCCCGCATAAGGAAAGTCTTATCGGTACCCACCGAATTACCGCCCAGTACCGCCTTACCCGGCTCTGGCACCCAGGCCTTGATGTAGTCCAGCACCTGCTGCTGGGCTTCTTCCAGGGTCAGGCCAGCCTCCAGCTCCTCCAGCAGGCCAGAGGAGGTGTGCATATCACGCACAAAATCATTCATCTGCTCCAGGGCCTCAGCCGGCGGGCGAATAACCACGTCCACCCCCGTCCCCAAAATATTGAGGTCCCCATCGGTCACCAGGGCAGCCACCTCAATCAGGGCGTCCTGCTCTAGGGAGAGACCGGTCATCTCGCAATCAATCCAGACAATACGATTATTAGAAATAGACACACCCCCAATCTACCCCCTTACCCTCCCAGTACAAAGACGCTGGGCACCTCAACCCCAAGCTGAGGCGGGTAGAATCAGGGGCGTATCGCAAAGCACCAGCAGGAGAAGCCTCTTGAGTCCCAGAACCCTGGCCTCAGGTCAGAAGAACCAGGCCACCCACCACTACAATCCCCATCGGGCCCATTACGTTAATGACAGTCCCTCCCGAACACTGATCTTTGGCACTATCGGTTCCCTGTTGGTCATGGCTGGTTCCTTCGGAGTGGGCTGGCTGGCTGATGCCTCCCCCTTCCGCCGCCTGGACTGGATTATTCCCCTGCGCTACACCACCCCCGGCCTGATCGCCTCAATCGCTATGCTGGCCATCGGGGCCATGATGCTCTGCCGCGAATGGCTACGCATGGTGCAGAAACTCAGGGTCTGGGACGATAGGGCCCGCCGTTGGGTGACAGCTACCACTATCTGCTGGATGCTGCCCCAACTCATAGGCTTCCCCCTCTACAGCCGGGACGTCTTCTCTTACTTTGCCCAGGGTCGGGTCATGCTATCGGGGCTCAACCCCTACGAGTATGGGGTTTCTAGCGTCAATAACTTCTTCCAGTACGGGGCCGACCAGATGTGGTCAGAATCATCCCCGCCCTACGGGCCCCTCTTCCTACTGATTGAAGAGGCCGTGGCCTACCTGGCCGGTCAGT
>DKXC01000120.1:5415-6192 GCA_002492045.1 Micrococcaceae bacterium UBA7136 | reverse complement strand
CTGGCCGGTCAGTCAGTAGACACTGCCCTCTACCTCTTCCGCCTAGTAGCCCTGGCAGGGGTGGGACTCATCGCCTACTATGTACCCAAGCTGGCGGCCCTGCACGGGATTAACGGCACCCGCGCCAACTGGTTGGTGGTAGCCAACCCCCTCTTTATCGCTGCCTTCGTGACTTCCAGCCACAATGACGCCCTCATGACCGGTCTGATCCTGGCCGGTGTCTACCATGCTGCTGCCCGCCGGGACGCTCTCGGTGGCATCCTGGGCACCACCCTGGTGACCGCTGCGGTTGCCGTTAAACCTATTGCCCTGGTGGCTCTGCCCTTTATTGGTCTCTTCTGGGCCGGGCGGGGGGCGTCCTGGGTCAAAAAGTTCTCCTACTGGGCCCTGGTGGGTGCTATCTCCCTGGCTGAGCTGGGGGCCATGGGATACGCCACCGGGCTAGGTTTCGGCTGGATTGGGGCCCTGGCCACCACCGGCGGCCAGTACATCTGGTTCACTCCCTCCGGCTTCTTGGGCATCCAGCTCAACCAGATTATTGTCTCCATCACCGGCGATAACAGCCTGGCCAATGGAATCCGTGACAGCTTCTTCTCTATCTCCAAGCTCATCGGCATGGGCCTGGCCGTGCTGGTCATGTTCCTGGGTAAGGACGAAAACCTGGTCCGCCGGGTGGGTATTTCCCTGGCCATGGTGGTGATTTTCTCACCCATGCTGCAGTCCTGGTACCTGCTCTGGTTCATCCCTCTGCTGGTGGTGGCCGGTATCCGCACTGAC
>DKXC01000120.1:0-5112 GCA_002492045.1 Micrococcaceae bacterium UBA7136 | reverse complement strand
ATCCGCACTGACTGGCAACTGGACTTCTACTTCCTAACCACTCTCTTCTTTATGATGTACGCGGTCTCAGACCAGTTGCAGGTCTCGCCCTACCTAGAGAACTTTGACCAGAATATGGGGCGGCTGATTGCGGTGGTTATTAGCCTAGTTTATGCTTTCTGGCTGATCTTCTTTGACCCGGCCACCAAGCGCCTCTTGCGCCGGGGCCAGCGTTCCTCCCTCTACGAGGTCAGTATCTAAAGCCTGCTGAGCGGGATGCCCCGGGACTGCTTGCCTGCTGGGTCAGTAGGGGGCTACCATAGGGACAGTAAGCCTCAGTAGCTCAGAGGATAGAGCAGGAGCCTTCTAATCTCTTGGTCGGGGGTTCGATTCCCTCCTGGGGCGCTAAAACCCCCTCTCACTAGGTCAAACAGTGAGAGGGGGCTTTCCTTTCTGTGAAATCCCATCACTTTCCCACCAGATTCATTCCAAGAGCCCTAGGGAGTCACCGTCATGACATCTTCTGCCCCCGCAGGCAGCGGCCTCAGCCGCCGGGCCCTACTGGCCTCCTCCCTGCTGGCCGCCCCCGTCCTGCTGACTGCCTGCGGTAATTCTCTACGGCAGCAGACCACGGCCGACGGACAAACCCACACCAACCTGGCTGCTAACACCGACATCACCGAGGCCCTTCTGGCCCTCCAAGAAGAAAACTCCGTCACCCTTTCCCTGGCCGCCTACGACCACCAGGCTGATGACCTCTATATCTTCCAGGGAGATGCCTGGACCTACGAAGCCTCCATCGTCAAGGTGCCCATCGCCCTGACCCTCCTACGCCTAGCGGCCTTCCAAAAACGCACCCTGACCGACCAGGAGAAAGCCCTGGTCACTGCCTCTCTCAGCTACTCAGATAATGGTTCCACCAGCGAAATCTTCCGCATCTTTGGTGGGGGAGAAGCCTACGACCCCCAAACCAGCCTGGACTCCACCACCTCCCTCAACAAGACCTACGAACTGCTGGGTATTGAGAAAACTAGGGCCGCAGGAACCTGGGGCGACAACCAAACCTGGGCCCAAGACCAACTACTAATCATGCGGGCCATCGTTGACCAGATTGACTGGGTACAACCCCAGGACGCCGCCTACCTGCTGGGAGCCATGCAACCGGTGGACTACAGCCAAAACTGGGGCGTGGGCGTCATGCAGGGCCAGCAGGTTCAGGGCGAAGACGTCACCCAGTTGGCGGTCAAGAACGGCTGGATCCAGGAGGACACCGGAGCCTGGCACATTAACTCGGTAGGGGCCCTGAGCGCCGGTCAAAAAAACTTTTCCCTGGCCCTGCTAACCAAGGGCGCCCAAGACCAAGAAAAGGGCTATGACCTGGCAAGTCAGGCCATCCAGACCTACTTCGACCACCTGGGCTAGCAGGCTAGAAACTTATCCACAGCCCCCACTGGGCTTGGCAGGCCGAAAGGGAACCAGACAGGCTAGGGCCAAGTGACCCAACCCAAACCCTCAAGGAGCAGCCCATGTCTGACACCCTGACCATCCGCGGTTTCATCGCCACCACCCCCACCCAGAAGTACCTACCCGGCAGCCAGATTCCAGTGACTAACTTCCGCCTGGCCTCCACCGCCCGCTGGTTCGACCCCAAGGCCGGAGCCTGGAAGGAAGGCGAAACTAACTGGTACACCATCAACTGCTTTCGGGCCCTAGCCCACAATAGCGCTCGCTCCTTGCAGGTAGGCCAGCCTATTTTGGTGACCGGACGCCTGCGGGTTAAGGAATTTGAGCGGCAGGACGGTTCTAGCTCTAAGAGCGTAGAGATTGACGCGACCGCCCTGGGTCAGGACCTCACCTACGGGCTCTCCAGTTTTACCCGGGTGACCGAGGGCCAGCCCCAAGGCCAGAACCAGGCTCAGATGCAGGGACATCCAGAAGCCCCAGCCCAAGACCAGCAGCAAGTAGAATCCCAGCCCGTCCCGGAAGTCCAGGGAAGCGGGGTGGAACTCACAGAAAAACCTGCCCCGCTAGCGGCCTAAGGCCCCTACGGTTTGACACCAGCCGGTAGGCTTAAAGTCATGGCAGAATTTATTTACACGATGACCAAAGCCCGCAAAACTGTGGGCGATAAGGTCATTCTGAACGACGTCTCTATGTCCTTCTTCCCCGGCGCCAAGATTGGTATGGTTGGCCCCAACGGCGCCGGTAAGTCAACCATCCTCAAGATCATGGCCGGTCTGGACACCCCTTCCAACGGTGAAGCTCGCCTGTCTGAGGGCTACAGCGTCGGCATTCTTCTACAGGAGCCCCCGCTGAACGAAGAGAAGACCGTCCTGGGCAACGTCCAGGAGGGTGTGGGTGAAATCTACGAGAAGATCACCCGCTACAACCAGATCTCTGAAGAGATGGCCAACCCGGACGCTGACTTTGACGCCCTCATGGAAGAAATGGGCAAGCTGCAGGAAGCTATTGATGCCGCTAACGCCTGGGACATTGACTCCCAGCTAGAACAGGCCATGGACGCCCTGCGCTGCCCTCCCGGTGACTCACCCGTCACCCACCTCTCTGGTGGTGAGCGTCGCCGCGTAGCCCTCTGCAAGCTGCTGCTGCAGAAGCCTGACCTGCTACTGCTGGACGAGCCCACCAACCACCTGGACGCCGAATCCGTCCTCTGGCTAGAGCAGCACCTACAGTCCTACGAGGGTGCGGTTATTGCTATTACCCACGACCGCTACTTCCTGGACCACGTTGCAGAGTGGATTGCCGAAGTTGACCGCGGCAACCTCTACCCCTACGAGGGTAACTACTCCACCTACCTGGATAAGAAGCGGGCCCGCCTTGAAGTTCAGGGCAAGAAGGACGCCAAGCTGGCCAAGCGCCTGGAAGAGGAGCTGGAGTGGGTACGGTCTAACACCAAGGGACGCCAGGCTAAGTCTAAGGCCCGTCTGGCCCGCTACGAGGAGATGGCTGCTGAGGCTGAGAAGACCCGCAAGCTAGACTTCGAGGAAATTCAGATTCCCCCGGGCCCCCGCCTGGGTAACGTGGTCATTGAGGCTGAGAACTTGCAGAAGGGCTTTGACGGCCGCTCCCTCATTAAGGACCTCTCCTTCTCTCTGCCCCGCAACGGTATCGTGGGCGTCATTGGTCCCAACGGTGTTGGTAAGTCAACCCTCTTCAAGACCATTGTTGGCCTAGAGCCCCTGGACGGCGGCAACCTCAAGGTAGGCGAAACCGTCAAGATTTCCTATGTTGACCAGAACCGGGCCAACATTGACCCCGAGAAGTCCCTCTGGGAGGTTGTCTCTGACGGCCTGGATTACATCCAGGTGGGCCAGGTAGAAATGCCTTCCCGGGCCTATGTTTCTGCCTTCGGCTTCAAGGGCCCCGACCAGCAGAAGAAGGCCGGTGTGCTCTCCGGTGGTGAGCGTAACCGCCTCAACCTGGCCCTGACCCTCAAGCAGGGCGGCAACCTGCTGCTACTGGACGAGCCCACCAACGACCTGGACGTCGAAACCCTGGCTTCTCTTGAGAATGCCCTGCTGGAGTTCCCCGGCTGTGCTGTTGTGGTCTCCCACGACCGCTGGTTCCTGGACCGGGTAGCCACCCACATCCTGGCCTGGGAGGGTACCGAAGAGAACCTTGACAACTGGTACTGGTTCGAGGGTAACTTCGAGTCCTACGAGAAGAACAAGGTGGAGCGGCTGGGGCCTGAGGCTGCTAAGCCTCACCGGGTTGTTCACCGCAAGTTGACACGCTAAAGCGAAGAGTATTCGCCTAGCGAATTCCTTCCCAGCCAGAAGGTCCCTCCCACAAGAGTGCGGGAGGGACCTTCCTTATAGTCTCAAAGAGCCGGAAGAAGCCTAACGGTAGTCAGGCAGGCGGAACATGGCCTCCTGGGCCACCGTGGCCACATGCACCCCCTCCCGGCTGAAAATCTGCCCTAGCGACAGGCCCCGGGCACCCTGGGCGCTGGGAGAATCCTGTACCAACAGCAGCCAGTCGTCCGCCCGGGCTGGCCGATGGAACCAGATCGTGTGGTCTAAGGAGGCTACCTTCATACCCGGGGAGACCCAAGACTGGCCATGACGGCGCAGCAGGGGCTCAATCTGGGTGTAGTCCGAGGCGTAGGCCAGGGCCGCCTGGTGCAGGGCCGGCTCATCAGGCAGGGGGCCAAAAGTCTTAAACCAGATCAGGTTCTGGGCTGAAGCCTCCTGGTCTGGCCCCAGGTAGAGGGGAGCAGAAATATGGCGGATATCAATAGGCCGGGTATAGGCCACCTTCTGGGCCAGGGGAATATCTAGAGAACCCAAAATATCTGAGGCCCTAGGCAGGGACTCCGGTTCTGGTAGACCCTGAGGCATGCTAGCTGAATGGTCGGGTCCCGCAGCCTGGGCCTGGAAGGAAACAATAGCCGAGAAGATGGGGGCCTCAGGCTGGTAGGCCTGCACCCGGCGGGTGGCAAAAGAACGTCCCTCATTCAGCACCTCCACCCCGTAGCTCAAGGGAGCTTCTACCTGGCCGGGGCGCAGAAAATAGGCGTGCAGAGAATGAGCCTGCTTACCCTCCACCGTCCGGCTGGCCGCCATCAGGGCTTGAGCCAGCACCTGGCCGCCAAAGATTCTAGGCGACTCATCGGTCAGGGTCTGGGCTGAGAAAAGCTCCTCCTGGCCGGTAGAAGCCAGGGGGTCTAGGTTTAGCATGGCCAGGAGGGCGTCGGTGGGGTTGGGCTGGGATGTTGCGCTAGTCATCTTTCAACTTCTGCTCTGCTCATATACGGTGGGTGGAGGACAAAACCTCCCTAAGACCATATCAAGGAATAAACCATGACCAGGCCTGACACCAGCCAGTACCCGGCCTTCCAGCTCTCTGATGCTGCCAGTGCCCGCGACCTTGCCACCTACCTGACCCGGGCTAAGAGCATTGACCCTCAGGCGGCGGTGCGGCTGCAAGGACGCGGGGGAGTGCTAGGGGTTTATGTGGCTGCCCTGGCTCCGGCCGACCTGTTGGATGCTAGCCCCACGGTTCTGGGCCTGCGGGCCCTACGCCTGGCCCAGGAGACTGACCTGGACGTCACTGTTGAGGCCTCAGCCCTGCTGGACCGCCTGGCCCGTATCGAAGAAGAGCAGCTGGCCT
>DKXC01000065.1:4283-4499 GCA_002492045.1 Micrococcaceae bacterium UBA7136 | reverse complement strand
TGCCGCGTAAGAGCCGCCCGGTGAGTTCAGCGTTGGTTTGAGCGCCCCAGCGGGTCAGTCGCTCGGCTTGGGCTTCTCTGGCGGTCTTGACCCGGGCAGCTACCGCCTCTGAGCTTTCGGCCTGGCCGGCTGCTGCCAGTTCGGCTGCGCTCAGGGCCGGGATGGTCACCTGGAGGTCTACCCGGTCTAGCAGGGGCCCAGAAAGGCGAGAGAGTT
>DKXC01000065.1:0-4018 GCA_002492045.1 Micrococcaceae bacterium UBA7136 | reverse complement strand
AAGGCGAGAGAGATAGTTGCGTCGCTGGTGGGGTGTGCAGGTGCAGTCCAGGCCCGCGCCCAGGTTCTTTCCGCAGGGGCAGGGGTTAGCGGCCAGGACCAGTTGAAAGCGGGCCGGGTAGCTGGTGGAGGCCTTAGCTCGATCGATTCTGATGCTTCCGCTCTCGAGGGGCTGACGTAGGGAATCAAGCACCCGCATCTGGAACTCTGGGGCCTCATCCAGAAAGAGGACGCCCCGGTGGGCCCGGGAGATAGCACCGGGCCTGGCCAGGCCGCTACCGCCGCCCAGGATGGCAGCTGCGGTAGCTGAATGGTGGGGTGCCTCGAAGGGGGCCTGGCGGATCAGCTGGCTGTAGCGCTGACCCGGGGAGCTAAGGGAGTGAATGGCGGTGACTTCTAGGGCTGAGGGGTCGTCTAGGGCTGGCAGGATACCGGGTAGGCTTTGGGCTAGCATGGTTTTTCCGGCCCCGGGTGTGCCTAGCAGGAAGAGGTGGTGGCCGCCTGCTGCTGCAATTTCTAGAACTAGGCGTCCTTCGGCTTGACCTGCCAGGTCTTTGAGGTCTGGTAGCTGGGGGCTGGTGGGTTGCTCTTCTGCTTCTGACTCTCGGCTTTGTGTGCGGGGGCCCCGTAGGCTGGCTGGGTTTTTGACGCCCAGGTCTTTGAGAAGCTGGGCCAGGCAGGAGTAGCCTCTGACCTGGGCTCCGGCAATCAGCTGGGCCTCAGGTAGGTTGGCGGCTGGTACAACTAGGTCGGTCAGGCCCGTCTCAACAGCAGCTTTAACGGCCGGTAGGATGCCGGGCACGGGGCGGATGGAGCCGTCCAGGCCTAGCTCACCCAGGTAGACGGTGGACCCGCTACTTTTGACTTCACCGGCGGCTTGGAGGCTGGCTACCAGCATGGCCAGGTCGAAGGCGCTGCCGGTCTTGGGCAGGGTGGCTGGGGTCAGGTTGATGGTGATTTTTTGGGCGGGCAGGGGCAGGCCACTGTTCTTGGCAGCTGACCGTACCCGGTCTTTGGATTCGCTCAGGGCCGTATCGGGCAGGCCCAGCAGGACGAAGCCGGGTAGGGAGGCGGATATATCGGCCTCTACTTCGACCAGGTGGCCGCTAATGCCTAGTAGGGCGACCGAGTAGGTGCGGGCGAATCCCATTTAGACCACGGCCTTCCGCTGCTCGAAACTGAAGGAAGAGGGGCCGCCGCAAATGGCGATGGCGTCGATCCTGTAGGAGTAGTAACCGCAGCTAGCAGAAATTTTCTGCTCGTCTAGCCAGCGGTAGGCGAGTTGCCGCAGCTTGGTGGCCTTGGTTGGGCCGATAGCTTCAAGGGGGTGGCCCTGCCTGCTACTAGAACGAGTTTTGACCTCGATGAAGACTAACTCCTGGTTGGGATCGGCCATGATCAGGTCTATTTCTCCCCGCAGGCGCTCTTGGCCTCTCTGGCTTGTTGGCCGCCAGTTTCTTGCTAGTAGCTGGTAGCCCTGAGCCTGTAGCACCTGGCAGGCTAGGTCTTCGCCCCAGCGTCCGGTCTCTTGGCGGCTTTTGGGCTTTTCCTGCCAGTCTGTGATCTGCCAGTAGTCTGGCTCTTGCATTGCTTCCTCCTAGCCTGCTGGCACCTTATCTGCTGTTAGGTGCTCTACGTCAAGCAGTCTGTCAGGGGCTTAGGCAGCAGGCCAAGGCCAGCTGGGGCTGTGGATAAAGCAAAGTCCCCGTCTTCCGCGCCTTTTCAGGGCAGAGGACGGGGAAATAACCGGCGCGCAGAGAAGGTAGCCTAGCTTTTAGGGCGCCAAATCTGGCATATCGGGCACCATGAGTTCTTCGCTGGCGGCCCGCTCTTCTACGTTGACGTCCCGCAGGGAATAGACCTTGACGCTCTTCACAAAACGGGAGGAGCGGAAGGTATCCCAGACCCAGACATCCTGCATTTCTACCTCAAAGTAGACGGAGCCTGCGGTCTGCTGCGGGGTAACCTGCACCTGATTGGCCAGGTAGAAGCGGCGGTCAGTTTCAACAATGTAGGTGAAGAGTTCGGCTACCTTCTTGTACTCTTCGTAGAGGGCCAGCTGGGCCTCTGATTCGTAGCCTTCTAAATCTTCGTTGCTCATTTTCTCTCTTCTTCTCGGGCCGCCCAGCCTGCCGCTAGCTGCTGGGCGCTTATAGGGAGGGACCAGGTCAGCCGGTGGTAGCTGCTGGGCCCTTGGGTGGTGAGGGCCTGGCGGTGCTGGGCTGAACCGTATCCCTTGTTCTTGGCCCAGCCGTAGGCGGGCTCTTGCTGGTCTAGGTCTACCATGAGGGCGTCCCGCTCTAGCTTGGCTAGGACGGAGGCCGCCGAGATGGAGGGCCAGCGTCCGTCCCCCTTGACCTCCATCTGGATGGGGCCCTCCCAGCCAGCTGACCGGCCGGGAATCTGCTGCCAGGCCTCTGCTAGGGCCTGCCGGTAGTAGGTTTGGGCGGGGTCCTCTTGGAGGGCAGTGAAGAGATCGGGCTGGTCTTCTGCCAGCCAGTTGTGGCTTCCGTCCAGCAGTAAAAAATCGGGGTAGAAGCCCTGGGAGGCCAGGCTGGCTAAGGCCCGCTGACCGGCCAGGCGCAGGGCCAGGCTCAAGCCCAGGAGGTCGATCTCGGCGGCAGAGGCCTGGCCGCTAGCGGCGGGGGCCCAGGCCCTGATAGCTTCTTCTAGCCCTTGCCGGGAGCGGGCACTTAGCTGCTTGGAGTCGGTCAGCCCGGCTGGTGGCTGCCCGCTGGTCTCGATCACTAGGGCTACCCCCACCAGCAGGGGCCCGGCCAGGGAGCCTCGGCCTACCTCGTCCATACCGGCAATCAGGCGGCGGCTACCAGTGAGCAGGGTGGCCTCCGGCAGGCCCTCTGTTAGGAAAGAAGTAGCCATCTAGGAGTTACTCTTGACGTCTTCAAAGACCTGGGACTCACCAGATATCCAGGTGAAGTGGTTGAGGGGCCAGGCAATCACAAAGACCTCGCCCACCACGTCAGCCTCAGCTACAAATTCCCGGCCGTTTTCAATATGGTAGCGGGAGTCAGCAGAGTTGCTACGGTTATCGCCCATGACGAAGTAGGAGTTCTGGGGAACGATCACGTCGAAGGGAAGATCGGTAGGAGAAACCCCAGGCTTAAGGTAGGTCTCCTTGAGTTCAACACCGTTAACCAGGATTCTGCCGTCATCGGTGCCTACCACGTGATCGCCACCTACCCCGATGACTCGCTTGACCAGGTAGTTGGAGGAGCTATCGGGCATAACCCCCACAAAGGAGAGGACATCCCGCACCGGGTTGGAGGAGGTGCTGGCCGGTACCCAGCCCTGGGAGTCCCTAAAGACCACGACGTCCCCGCGCTCAGCCTCGCTGAAGAAGGAGCCAGCAACATTGACGAAGACCCGGTCATTGACCTGTAGGGTGTTCTCCATGGAGGAGGAAGGGATGTAGAAGCCGCGAATAATGAAGGTCTTGAGCAGGAAGGCAATGAGGACCGCATAGAGCACGATCATGCCGTACTCCTTGAGGGTGCTTGATTCCTGCCGACGCTTGCCGCCGCGAGGCTTAGTGTCGGGGGCGCTGGAGGGTTGGGGCTCGGTGGTCTGGTCCTGGTCCATGCTGGCCTTTCTCTGCCGGGTAGGTGAGGTCTTTCTCTTGGGTCAGTTTACCGCTTTAGTCTGATTCTGAGCTTGGAGGCCAGAGCCTCAAGAGGGGGGTGCCGATAATTTGGTCGGTACGGATCATGCCCCCGCCCGGCGCCCCCAGCAGGTCGCGGGAGTCACGGGATTCTGACCGGTGATCGCCCATGACCCACATGCGTCCAGCTGGAACAGTCACCTTGAAATCTATCTGGCTGGCAGCATCCCCCGGGTAGAGGTAGGGCTCCTCTAGCCGCTGCCCGTTGAGTAGCAGGTAGCCTTCGGCATCGCAGCACTCTAGCTGGTCGCCTTCCAGGGCCATGACCCGCTTAATGTAGGTAGTTTCTTGGGCCTTCAACCCCAGAGTCTGGCCCAGGGAAGTCAGGAGATGGGGTTTC
>DKXC01000005.1:6770-8277 GCA_002492045.1 Micrococcaceae bacterium UBA7136 | reverse complement strand
GTGTCTACTTTTGAATAAGCCTCAGAATCCTAGAGATGACCAAAGAAGAAGCAGAACCCCTCGTAACCGTCAGTTTTCAGCTACCAGCCAAGCGGGTGAAAGAGCTGGAAGACATGGCCCATAACTGGGACTATACCGTCCCAGAGCTGCTCCGTCTGCTCCTTGAGGATGCCCTAGACAGAGAAAACAGGCAAGAAAGCGAAGAGCTGCGCCTAGCTGACCAAGAATTTGAAGAAGCTCTTGAACAGCTAGAAAAGGGCGTCCAGCCCCGTACCCTTGAAGACATCCTGCAGGACATGGGAATCTCCCTTACGGAAGAAGAGCCCCGCCCCTAAATCTTCCCCTCGAAGAGGCCAGAGGCGATGAAGTCGCCTTCCTCGCTCACACCTGGCGGGATGGCGAAGACTGCCGAGCCCACATGCCGCAGGTACTCGCTCAGGGCGTCTGACTTCATCATGGTCCGCAGCAGGGGCACAAAATGGGTGCGCGGGTCACAGACATAGGCGATAAAGAAGAGACCGGCATCCAGGTGGCCCAGGCCGTCCGACCCGTCCGTATAGTTGTAGCCCCGCCGCAGCATCTGCACCCCCTCATTCTGGGCCGGGTGCATGAGCCGCACATGCGAATCCACCGGAATAATCGGCCCGCCCCGGCCCTTCATCTCAAAATCGGGGGCATCAAACTCGCCACCGCCAGACAGGGGTGCCCCCTCCTTCTTGGTTCGACCCATAATATTTTCCTGCTCCCGCAGGGGTGCCCGGTCCCAAGGCTCAATTAGCATCCGAATCTTGCGGGTGGCGCAATAGGAGCCGCCCTCCATCCAGGCCGGGTTGCCCGCCGAATTATCGGCTGAAGCCCAGACATGCTTGGCCAGTAGCTCCGGCTCCTCCACCTTTAGGTTGGCGGTGCCGTCTTTAAAACCGAAGAGGTTACGCGGGGTTACCTGGGCGCTCGAGGTTGAGGAGGTCCGGCCGAAACCCAGCTGGCTCCAGGCCACCACCGCCCGGCCGGCTGCTATCCGCACCAGGTTACGGATAGCGTGCACCGCCACCTGCGGGTCATCAGCACAGGCCTGAATACAGAGGTCCCCGCCCGTCCAAGCCGCCTCTAGCATATCCCCGCTCATAGTCGGCAGGTCCTCTAGGGCCGGGGGCAGGCGGTCAGCCAGGCCAAAACGGTCCTTGCCTTCGCTGTCCACAAAGAGAGAGCGTCCCAGACCGAAGGTCAGGGTTAGGTGGGAGGCACTTAGATCCAGGGCCTCACCCGTATCGTCGGGAGGAGCCGCCAGGGACTTCTCCTCCCCCACCGGCTGCCCAGCCATCAGCTGCTGGGCGGCGGCCGTCCAATCCTCAAAAAGCGAGCGCAGCTCAGCCAGGGACTCGGTCTTGACGGTCAGGGCCACAAAGTGCAGGCGGTCCTGGGCCGGGGTCACAATCCCGCTCTGGTGCTGGCCCAGAAAGGGGTAAGAATCGGAGGCCACCTGGCTGGTCTCTTGGGTCAGGCCGCA
>DKXC01000005.1:0-6487 GCA_002492045.1 Micrococcaceae bacterium UBA7136 | reverse complement strand
CTCTTGGGTCAGGCCGCAGGCTGAGATACCGGCTGCGGTGGCCAGGCCCAGGCCACCTAAGACAGCGCCTCGGCGGGTTAGCTTGGACATGCCTAGATCACCGCGTCAGCCAGCTGGGACAGGGGCTCACTCAGGGCGTCGATGGCGTCCGAGAGTTCCCGCACCTGCTCCTCAGTCAGGTCAGTGTAAGGGACAAAGCCCTCCCCCTGCTTGTAGAGGTCTAGCAGGGCCTGGAGCTTGCCGAAACGCTCCTCAATGGAGCTGGCCAGCTGGGGGTTCTTGGCCTCTAGGATGGGCCGCAGGGTCTCGAAGGCCACCCGGGCGCCATCCACATTGCCCTGGAAATCAGACAGGTCGGTGTGAGACCAAATCTCTTCCTCACCGGTCACCTTAGAGAAGGCTACTTCGTCCAGCAGGGTCTTGGCCCCGTTGGCAATCTGGTCAACGGTGAGGTCCAGGTTGCGGGTCTGGTCGTAGAGGGCCTGGGTGTTGTCCTTGAGGCCCTGGGCGGCGGCCTGGCGCTGCTCCGGGCTGAGGGGCTGGTAGGTTTGGCCCTCATTTTCTTCGGGGGACGGCTGCCAGAGGTCCTTCTCGATCAGGTGCCAGCCGGTCCATTCCTGGCCTTCTTCTAGGTCAGCCTGGCGCAGATCCAGCAGGGGGTCCAGGTCGCCGAAGGATTCAGCAACCGGCTCAATCCGTTCGTAGTGGAGGCGGGTGGCGGCGTAGAGGGAGCGGGCCCTCTCGTCCTCGCCGGCGGCGTAGGCCTCAGCGAAGGTATCGGTCTTGGTCTTGAGCTGCTCTACCTGGTCCTTGACGTAGGCGCTGTACTGGCTGATGGCAGTGTCGCGGAGGGCTTGCTCATCGGCTGAGACGGGGCTGGCGTCCGGGTTGGCCAGGACGGTCAGCTCCCCCTTGATACCGTCGCCCACCATGCCGGGTTTGCAGGAGGTCTGGTACTTGCCCTCAGCCAGTTCCAGGGTCAGATCACGGGTAATGCCGGGGCCGATGTTCTCAACCTCAGAGATGATGCGCAGGCCGTCCTCTGCTAGCACATAGAACTCGGTGACCTGGCTGCCATTGTTGGTGACAGAGAAGGTGTTCTTACCGGCCTTGACCTCGGTGGATGAGAGCTTACATTCGGTCTCAGTGGAGGAGACAGTGACAGCGCTGGCACCGGCGGGGGTGTTGTCGGTGCAGGCGGTCAGGGCTAGGAGGCTAAGAGAGAGGGCAAGGGCGCCCAGCTGGGAGGATTTCATGATTCTTTCCTTGGACAGGGTGTGTGGGTGAGAAGATTTTTAGGCCTGGGCCAGCTGCCTCTGAGGAGCCGGGCTCAGGTGCTTGCGGTAGAAGAGAGGCAGCACAATGCCTACGTAGGTCAACCAGGTGATGGCCTCAAGCCAGGTGGTAGCCGGTGAGAAGTTGAAGATGCCCTTAAGCAGGGTACCTAGCAGGGAGGTCGGGGCAATAAGGTGGGAGACATCGAAGGCCAGGTTATTGAGACCGGGCAGGATACCGGCTTCTTGCAGATCATGGACTCCATATGCGAGGACGCCAGCGGCAATAAAAATCAGGAAGAGACCGGTGTAGCGGAAGAAGACTCCCAGGTTAAGTTTCAGGGCCCCGCGCATGATCAGCCAGGCCAGGACGATCGCCAAGAGAATACCGGTAAGGGCTGCAAGGAGGGCGGCGGCATTATTGGCTGAGGTTTTGGAGGCGGCCCAGATGAAGAGGGCTGTTTCTAGCCCCTCGCGTCCTACAGCTAGGGCTGCCAGCAGAACAACAGCCCAGGTTCTTTCTTGAACAGCTTCTAGTTTTTGGCCTAGTTCTTGCCCCAGGTGCTTGGAGTGTTCCCCCATCCAGAAAATCATCCAGGTCACGAAGCCAACCGCAATGATGGAGAGGCTACCACCGATAGCTTCTTGGGCTTCAAAGGTCAGCCCCTTGGGGCCGAAGGTAAGGAAGGCACCGAAGCTGAGGGCAGTCAGGGTAGCTAAGGCAACACCGGCCCAGATTTTGGGGACCAGGGTTAGCTTGCCAGTCTTGCGGACGTAGGCCAGCAGGAGCCCTACGACAAGGGCTGCTTCGAGGCCTTCTCGTAGGCCGATGAGGAAGTTTTGGAACATGGCTTGTCTTCCACTGTTCAGATTCTTAGGTTTACCTTACCCATGCTACACCCGTCACAGGTATAAGGGCATAGATTTCTAGCCTAATTTTGACTTTCTCTCCCCGCCTCCCTCCCCGTCCCCAGGCGGTATTCTTTGCAGCTGCTGTTCAAGATTGACCGGTCAGTGAAAAGAAGAGCGCCCAGAGCTGGTCAAGGCATAGAAAAACCCCGGCCACACAGGACCGGGGTTCGTCTTACCTAAAAGCTTAGGCAGCCTTGGGAGCGGAGGTGTCCTCAGGCAGGTTGTTCTTGGCGATCTCTACCAGAGCAGAGAAAGCAGCAGGCTCGTTAACAGCCAGCTCGGCCAGCATACGACGGTCAACCTCAACCTCAGCAGCCTTCAGGCCCTGGATGAAACGGTTGTAGGTCAGGCCCTCAGCGCGGGCAGCAGCGTTGATACGCTGGATCCAGAGGCGACGGAAGTCACCCTTCTTCTTACGACGGTGGTCGTAGCTGTAAACCAGTGAGTGAGTGACCTGTTCCTTGGCCTTACGGTAAAGGCGTGAACGCTGGCCACGGTAGCCTGATGCACGATCAAGAATTACTCGGCGCTTCTTGTGCGCGTTAACCGCGCGCTTCACACGTGCCACGTGTGTCTCCTAACGTCTTTGGTCCTACCCAGCTATCCATCTAAGGCTGGTGCAGGAGAGAAAATATCTACTTTTGGTGCGTCCCCTTGAGCAGAGGACGGAGGCTTCAAGGAAGGTGAGCTTACTTGCCCAGCATCTTCTTGATGACCTTAGCCTGACCGCCGCCAACGATCTGGTCAGAGGCCAGACGACGGGTCAGACGGGAGGACTTGTGCTCCAGGTAGTGGCGACGGTTGGCCTGCTGGCGCTTAACCTTGCCAGTACCGGTGAGCTTGAAGCGCTTCTTAGCACCAGAGTGGGTCTTCTGCTTCGGCATAAGCCGATTCTCCTTATCTTCTACCCTCACACCCGTCAGGGCGCAAGGAACTGAAAAACGAACAGCTGACGCTGCTTTCTAAGGGGTTGGCCTGTACCAAATTTATATCTGCTACCGGCCCAATACCCAGGCGCTACCAGAAGGTAGCTACCTGCCTATGCCCCAGACCTATTCGGCGGCCGCCTGCTTCTTCAGCTCCTCCGGCATTGCATCTGCCAGGGAGTTGGTTACAGGGGTAGCCTCAGTGGTGTTCACGCGTTCGCGACCCTTGCGTCCGCCCTGCTTCTGGGACTCACGGCGAGCCTCCTGCTTACCCCGCAGGGGTGCAAGAACCATCACCATGTTACGACCGTCAACGCGGGGGTTGGACTCAATGCTGCCAACCTCCACCAGGTCGTTCGCCATACGCTCGAGCAGGCGCACACCCATCTCGGGGCGCTGCTGTTCACGGCCACGGAACTGGATCATAGCCTTGACCTTGTCACCACCAGAGAGGAAACGACGAGCGTGCCCCACCTTGGTTTCGTAGTCATGGGTATCAATCTTGAGGCGGAAACGAATTTCCTTAAGTGAAGCATTAACCTGCTTCTTGCGAGATTCACGTGCCTTCACTGCGGCTTCGTACTTGTACTTGCCGAAGTCCATCAGCTTACAGACAGGCGGCTTAGCGTTGGGAGCGACCTCAACCAGGTCAAGGTCAGATTCCTGGGCTAGACGCAGAGCATCTTCTACACGGACAATACCGACCTGCTCACCGCCGGGGCCGACCAGGCGGACTTCCGGGACGCGAATACGGTCGTTGATGCGTGGATCGCTAATGACAAAGCTCCTGTTGCTTGTGTGGGTTTCCCCGTGAATTTCTGGTGGGAACAAAAAAGCTCCCGATTGCGGCCTGCAAGCGGAAGCTAGCTCAATACCCCTCACAGCGGGAGGTAGGTAGGTTAAGCACCTAACTAGCCCCTCGGAGGGTAACCCAGGTCAGTCTCTTCAACCGGCTAGGTGGGATTTCCGCTCAAAGAATTCCACTTGCAAACGTCTAGTAACTATACTCCTGCCTGCCGGCTTTATCAAGGGTTAGGCCCCTGCCAATTTCTGAAACTATCTTTGGGCCCAGCCCCCTAGCGCTGACTCCACACCGGGACAGAAAATATGAGATTCTTGTCCTATGACTGATTCATACCGCTTTGAAGAATCCGACCAGCAGCTCAGCGCCGAGCAGGTGCAGGAGGTCCAGCAGCAGATGCGGGATATCGCCGAAGTAGCCGCAGTTGAAGTGATCACCACCGCCGCCGTCCACCTCATGAGCGCAGCCGCCGTCAAATGCGGCCTGGGCGCCGAAGAAAACGCCCAAGATTTCAAGGACCTGGACGAGGCCCGCAAGCTCATTACCGCTCTGGCCGGTTTTGTGACCGCAGCCGCCCCTGAAATTGGCTCCCAGCATGCAGCCCCCTTACGGGACGGTCTGCGCAGCCTACAGTTGGCCTTCCGCGAGGCCTCCCCCTTCCCCGATGAACCAGGCAAGGGACCGGGCGAAAAGTTTACCGGCCCAGTCTTCTAAAATCTTCAGAAGGAAGCTGATTTCTTAAGTCAGCTTCCTTCTTTTTATATGTAGCCTAGGCACTAGCCAGGGCTAGCTGGACTGAGTCAACCTGCTCAGAGATAACCCGGTTAATGGCCAGCCCCTGCTGGAAGCTAGCTAGAGTTTGATCCACCTGCTGCTGGGTCAGCCCAGGACGCAGGGTCAGAGTGATTTTCAACTCCGGGCCGGGCCCACCACCAAGTAGCAGCTTGCCACCGGGGCCTTGACTGTAGATACCCTGCCCAGCATCCGCGCTAACTCCCACAACAGCAGCTAGGGGAGCCACAATTTCTTCCAGGGCCTGGGCTACCTGAGGATTACGGTAGGAAGGCACCCATTCCTCCCCCTTGGCGATAGCCCAGAGAGCCGGCCTACGCACCACAAAGGTCAGGGGCTGGCCCGGGTTAAGAACCAGCAACTGGTTACCATCTTCTACCGCCGATAAGGCAGTTTTTCGCATGTCGGCAGCCACCGGGCGGGCCAGCTCATGCCAGTGGGTTAAGGCATCCACCTGGCTAAAAACCGGCAGAGCCTTGCGCCCATCAGGAGCCTGGATACTAACCAGAGCCATGTCGGACTCTTTATCAGAGACCAGACCCTGGGCAGTAATCTCTGCCTGGGAAAGCTGGGCTACGATAGGGGCAAAGATACGCACTGACCGCAGGGTATCGACCACGGCCACCTCGTCCACTTGGCCAGCCGCAAAGGCATCCAGGGCCTCTTGGAGGGCAACTGGGGTTTTTCCGTCGTCCCCGGGGTAGAGGTGGGTGTGGCTGGTACCTTCGCCCAGGTTGCGCCCGGCCCAGGGCTGGCCGCCGGTATCGGTCTCCCGGCCAGCAGAAGCCAGCTGGGCAGCAATATGGGCCGGCAGCTCCCGGCGGGGTGCACCGGGTTTCCCCTGCCCGTGGGTATGGGCGTGGTGGACGCGGTCTGAGAAGTCTGTCATGGGCTTCTTCCTAGCTGTAGTTAAGCATGACGTAGAGGCCGTAGCCAGAGATAGCTAGGCCCACCAGCAAGAGAATCAGCTGAGCGACCCAGGTAATTTTCTGCTTGTAGAAGGAGTAGGCGCCGCCAACAAACATCATGCCGAAGGTCATGAGTAGTAGTCCTGAGGTGGTGGCTGACATGGTGAGTAAGCTCCTTTGCTTTAGAGACGTCCGGTGACCGGCAGGGAAGCCAGCCAGTTAGAGAGGACCAGTTGGCCAGCTTCCCCGGAAGCTAGCAGGTCCGCCTGACTTGCAACCAGGGGGCCGTTCTCGATAGCTAGGGCCAAGCGGGGAGAGCCACTAGACCAGGTGACCTGGGGAGGAAACATGGCTTCGTTGTTCTGATCAAAGGTCCAATTGACTAGGCCCTGGCGGCTATCTACCTGAAACTGGGCCTGGCTTGCAGGCAGTTCTTCAAGACCAGCAAAGAGCTGACTGCCGGAGGCAACTTCTAGCCCCAGAGCCTGCTGGGCCTGGCCTCTTGTTAGAGTCTCGATGACTCCCGGCCACTCCCCCATCCCCTCTAAGGCGGGTTCCTGCCCCATACCCTGAACCTGGTCAAAGAGCAGGTGCATGGAGCGTCCCAGAGCTAGAACCGGCCGACTACCGGCTACTCTACGCCCAATCAGCCCAAGCCCCTGCACCTTAGCCAGCTCCTGCTTAAGTTCCAGGAGGGAGGAAACAGGAGGCAGAATCAGACCATCAGCGTCCAGAATCTGCTGGGGCTGGGTAGAGACCAGCGCCCGGGCACCTAGCTGGTTGAGACTAGTGGCCAGGGCTTCTTGCTGGCCAGATGGGCTAGGAAAGATAGCAACCAGAGGCTGAGACATGATCTGCTCCTTATTCTTGGGG
>DKXC01000086.1:1253-7248 GCA_002492045.1 Micrococcaceae bacterium UBA7136 | reverse complement strand
TACCAGCAGGACCCAGCCAACGCCCGCGAATCCCTCTACGAGGTGCAGCTGGACATCGAGCAGGGGGCCGATATGGTCATGGTCAAGCCTGCTGGCTCCTACCTGGATATTGTGCGGCAGGTAGCTGACTTTTCACCGGTGCCGGTGGCCGCCTACCAGGTTTCGGGTGAGTATGCCATGATTGAGGCGGCGGCTGCCGCTGGTTGGCTAGACCGCCGGGCTGTGGTACTGGAGAGCCTAACCTCCATTCGCCGGGCCGGGGCTAGCATGATCCTGACCTACTACGCCACTGAGGCAGCAGGCTGGCTGAGCGAAGCAGGTACCCTTTAGGCTTGTGCTGGCAGAATCCTGGCGAAGTAGCTGGCATTGGGGCTGGCATGAATCGTCTCAATGAGCTGAGCGAATTGAGACGAGAGGGAGGCTACGAGCAGGAATCTGCCAGCCAAGTTCTAGAAGAATTTTTGTTTACTTTTACTCTACGAAAGGTAGCCCTGTGACCCAGAACCAGGACCTCTTTGCCCGTTCCTCCCGCGTTATTCCCGGCGGCGTCAACTCCCCGGTGCGGGCCTTCAAATCGGTGGGCGGCACCCCGGCCTTCATGGCTGATGCCTCCGGCCCCTACCTGACTGACGCTGAGGGCACTCGCTACGTGGATTTGGTCTGTTCCTGGGGCCCGGCCCTGCTGGGCCATAAGCACCCAGCTGTGATTGAGGCCGTCCACCGGGCGGTTGACCGGGGCCTGTCTTTTGGTGCTTCTACTGAGGCTGAGACCCAGCTGGCTGAGCTGGTGGTAGACCGCATGAACGCTACCCTGCCCGGGGCTATCGAGCAGATTCGCATGGTCTCTACCGGCACTGAGGCCACTATGACTGCTATCCGTCTGGCTCGTGGCTATACCGGCCGCGACAAGATTATTAAGTTCTCGGGCTGCTACCACGGCCACGTGGACGCTCTGCTGTCTGAGGCTGGGTCTGGGCTGGCGACCCTTTCTCTGCCTGGCTCTGCTGGCGTGACGGCTGCGACCGCCGCTGAGACCATTGTTCTGCCCTATAACGACCCGGAGGCTGTGCGGGCTGCCTTTGAGGCCCACCCCGGCCAGATTGCGGCCATTATTACTGAGGCTGCCCCCTGCAACATGGGCGTGGTCACCCCGGCTGAGGGTTTCAATGCTTTCTTGCGGAAGATCACCCAGGAGCAGGGTGCCCTGCTGATTTTTGATGAGGTGCTGACTGGTTTCCGGGTCTCTTCTGCCGGCTACTGGGGTTATGCTGCCCCCTCCGAGGGTGGATGGGTTCCCGATATTTTCACCTTTGGCAAGGTTATCGGTGGTGGCATGCCCATGGCTGCCCTGGGCGGTAAGCGTCAGATTATGGAGTACCTGGCGCCCCTGGGCCCGGTCTACCAGGCTGGTACCCTTTCGGGTAACCCGGTGGCGATGGCTGCTGGCCTGGCCACCTTGCAGGCCGCGGATGCTTCCGTCTATGAGACTATTGACGCCCGCTCTGTTCAGTTGCAGGAGGCCCTGACCCAGGCCCTGACGGCCCAGGGCGTGGATCACTCTATTCAGCGGGCCGGTAACCTCTTCTCGGTTTCTTTCGGTACTGCTGAGCGGGGCGTCCATAACTACCAGGACGTTAAGGAGTCTGAGACCTTCCGCTACAATGCCTTCTTCCATTCCATGCTGACTGACGGGGTCTACCTGCCGCCTAGCGCCTTTGAGGCCTGGTTCCTGTCTGCGGCCCATGATGATCAGGCTATGGAGAAGATTTTTGCGGCCCTGCCTGCCGCCGCCCGGGCTGCCGCTGAGGCTCAGGAAGCCTAGGGTTTAAAGAAGAGGACCTCCTGCTGAATTGATCAGTCAGGAGGTCCTTTTTCTTACCCGGAATCTTTAGCGCATGTGCTCTTCGGGCAGGGCCGAGAGCTTCTGGGTGTCCCGGTCGTAGAGCCAGTCCCGGTCCATGAGCAGGCGGGCAAAGGCCAGGCCCATGCCCAGGGCCAGGAAAATGAGGACTACCTGGACGCTGGTGGTTAGGGCTTCGAGCACCTGGCCGTTAGAGAAGTTGGCCATGGCCAGGTAGAAGAGGACGCCCGGAATCATGGTGACAGCGGCCGGTACCGAGAGGGAAACCCGAGAGAAGCGTCGCCCGTAGAGGGGTGTTACCAGCTCAGCTAGGATGCCTGCGCTCAGGGCCGCTAGCATAATGGCTAGGTGGGGCGCCCAGCTCTGGGCCTCAACCAGCCAGAGGCGGGTGGGGTTGATGAGGGCGGCTATGAGCCCGGCCCAGAAGCAGACCAGGGGAGTGGCTGAGAAGAGCATGGCGAATCCGAAGGCCGCTATGAAGGAGGCCAGTAGGCGCAGGGCCCAGAGCAGGGCCGGGGCCAGGTCTTGGGGCGGGGCTACCTTGAGGGGTAGGTCGAAGGCCACGGAGACCAGCCAGACTGAGCAGGAGGCTGAGAGCAGGAGCAGGGCTACGTAGGTCAGGCGGGCTATGCCTGAGGAGAAGTCCATGCGGGCAATGTCTAGCATGCCGGTGACCAGGGGGAAGCCGGGCACTAGGTAGAGGACTGCCGAGATGAAACCCACCATGTGGTTGTCGCTGATAGCGCCCAGGGCGGCCAGGGCCTGCATAATGAGCACGTAGGAGGAGGCCGAGACCAGGCCGCAGAGGGTCCAGACCGCCATGTGGTTCATGCCCTTGTGGGCCAGGGTGGAGCGCAGAAGCTGGCCGGCTGCGGCTGCTAGCAGAACCACGGTGCATTCGAGGGCCCCGCCCCGGTTGAGGAAGGAGAAGGCGGCGCAGGCTACCCCGGCGGCCAGGGCCAGGACCCAGGGGGCGTAGAGGGGCTTGGCCTGGTCAATTTTGGTTAGGGTGGCGTCGGCGACGGCCGGGTCTAGCTGTTCGGGCAGGGAGGAGACGAACTTGCCTAGCTGGTCAATCTTGTAGGCGTTGACGCCCTTGGTGCGGGTTTCGGCGACTTCGGTGCGGAAGTTGTTGGCGGCGTAGGCGGTGGTAGAGATTTCGGTGAAGGAAATCTGGGCGTGGTGTTCTTCGAGGCCGACTGCCTTGGCTAGGCGGGCCATGGAGGTTTTAACCCGGTAGGCTGAGGCCCCTGATTTCATGAGGAGCAGGCCTAGTTTGAGGACGACTGCTGATTGGGCCAGGATTTTTTGGTGCTGGGCCTGGCTGGAGCCCAGGTAAATACTGTTGGTGGCGGGGTAAGCTTGGTTCACTTCAAGGATTCCTTAGGGATCTTGCTTCAGTAGCCCTCTAGGTGACTGGTGGTAGGCGCTGGTGAGGTATGCGGCCTAGTCGGTGCGGACGGGCCAGGCCGGGTTGACCCGCTCTTGCTTGCCGATCCGGTCGAAGTAGGCTTGCAGGTCGGCTGCCTGGGCGGCGGCCCAGCCGATTTGCTGCTGGTGCAGGTCGCTGGCGGGCTGCTCAATTTCTGGGTATTCAAAGCTCATGGCGGTCAGCAGGCGCTCGGCGGCCAGGGCGTCGTCCTTGGAAGTGTGAGCATTGTCGAGGTCGACGCTGTATTCAGCCGCCAGGACTTCTAGGGTTCGCTTGCCCTTCTTGTACTTGTGAACCTGCTTGTTGATGACCAGGGGGTCTAGGACGGGGTAGCAGGTCAGGGGCGGGTAGCCGTAGCGGGCTAGTTCGTGGTGGAGGACGGAGAAGTCGTAGGCGGCGTTGAAGGCGATGACGGGCACTCCGTCGGCGAAGAGGCCACCCAGGGCGCTGGCTAGCTCGTAGACGACCTTGGCTGCGGGCTGGCCGTGGGTGCGGGCGTATTCGGTGCTGATGCCGTGGACGGCTGCGGCTTCGGCGGGGATTTCGATGCCGGGGTCTGCCAGCCATTCGCCGGAGCGGATGGGGTCACCGTCGGGTGAGACTAGAATCAGGGAGGCGGTGACGATGCGGGCGGTTTTGGGGTCGATGCCGGTTGTTTCTAGGTCGAAGGTGGCGCGGGGCAGGTCGGTCCATGAAGTCATACCCTTGATATTAGCGCTTCTTAAGGCTGGCTCCCAAGGGTGGGTAGCCAGAAAATCTTTATCCACAGCCCCCTTTGGCCTTTCCCTGCTGGGCCTGGCCGTGGTGGAATTGTAGGGAACGATGTGAACCGGGAGGGTCCATGCCAGAGAGGGAGGCTGACATGTTAGAAGGTCAGGGGCAGAAGCCCGCTGGGGTTCGGCTGCTGTTGGGGGCGCCCGGTAGCGGTAAGACCTACCAGCTTTTGCAGGAGGCGAGGGCTTATTTGGAGTCTGGCCAGCCGGAGTCTGGTTTGCTGGTGCTGACGCCTTCTCGTCTTTCTGCTACTCGTTTTCGGCAGCAGCTCATGGAGGGGCTGGCTGCTACGGTGTCTTCTCCGCCGGTGCGGGCCTGGCAGGCTTATGCTTTTGACCTGCTGCTGCGGGGCCAGGCTGCCGGTTATCTGCCTGCTTTGACTGAGGCTCCTAAGCTTTTGAGTGGTCCTGAGCAGGATGTGTTGATTCGCCAGCTGTTGGAGGGGCACCGGCTGGGTCAGGGTAAGCCTCTTGCCTGGCCTGATGACCTGTCTGAGGCTCTGCCGACGGCTGGTTTCCGGCAGGAGGTTCGCGAGTTTTTTGACCGTCTGGCTGAGTATGATCTTTCGGCCCAGCAGCTGGAGGATTTGGCTTCTTCCCAGGGGCGTCCGGTCTGGGCGGCGGTGGCTGGGCTTTACCGGGAGTACCGGCAGGTGCGGAATCTGCGGGCCCCTAACGCCTATGATCCGGCGGCTTTGATTCATGAGGCGGTGCGTTTGCTGCTGGCTCAGCCTGATTTTTTGGCTGCTGAGCGTCGGCGTTTGCGGCTGGTTTTGGTGGATGATGTCCAGGAGCTGACTCCTTCTATTTACCGGCTGCTGACCCTCTTGACGGCTCCTAGCCTGGAGGTGCTTTCTGCCCCCTCTGCTATGTCTAGCCGGGGTCTTGATCCGGCTGGCTTGGAAGCGGTGACCCCGGCCCTGGCCTTTCAGCCCAGGCTGCTGCTGGCGGCTTGTGGGGATACGGTGGTGCAGGGTTTCCGTGGCGCTCAGCCTGGCCTGCTCAGTCTGCTGGACCGGATCTATGGGCGGGGCCTAGAGCGTCACTACCTGACGGACTCCTGGCGGATGGCCCAGCCTCTGGCTGATGCCTGGGCTCACCTGGCGGCCCGTCTGCCCCAGATTCCGGGGGCGGTCTATGAGCGTCAACTCAGGGTGCCAGAGGCGGATGCTAGCCCCGAGGAGGGCCAGGCCCAGCGGGGGGAGGGGGCCGTCCAGGGCCTGCTGCTAGCTAGCCAGCAGGAGGAGAACCAGCTGCTGGCCCAGATGATTCTTGAGGACCACCTCTACCGGGGGCTGCCCTACTCGCAGAATCTTATTGTGGTGCGTCAGAGCTCCGATATTTCCCGCCTCAAGCGGGCCCTGGCTGGTCTTGGCCTGCCGGTGCGAACGGCGGCGGCTGCCACCCCCTTGCGGGATGAGCCGGCGGTGCGGCCCTTCCTGGATGCCCTGGGCCTGATTTTGCACACCCAGCGGATTCGCCAGCAGGAGGCTCAGCTGGGGGCCGAGGGGGAGCCTGAGACTTCACCGGCCTGGGGTCTTCAAGCTGAGACTGCTACGGCCCTGCTGACCTCCCGTTTGGGTGGGGCCAGTAGCCTGGAGGTCCGCCGTCTGCGCCAGCACCTGCGGGCTGCCGAGTTGCGTTCGGGTGGGGGCCGGGCCAGCGACGATTTGCTGGTGGAGGCCCTGGTTCATCCTCAGCTTTTGCCTCAGCGGTCAGCTAGCCAGGCTGCCCGCCGGCTCAGCCGGGTTCTGACTGCCGGGGCCCAGGCCTTGAGTCAGCCTGCGGCCTCTCCCGGTAGCGTCCTCTGGGCCCTCTGGCAGGCTTCGGGGCTGGCTGAGATCTGGAAGGCGCAGGCCCTGGCCGGGGGTGAGGGCTCTGAGCGGGCTAACCGAGATTTGGACGCTATCATGGGCCTTTTTGAGGCGG
>DKXC01000086.1:0-971 GCA_002492045.1 Micrococcaceae bacterium UBA7136 | reverse complement strand
TTGAGGCGGCTGAACGCTACAGTGACCAGCTGCCGGGGGCTAGCGCCCAGCAATTCCTCCACTATATTGATGCCCAGGATCTACCTATGGATACCCTGGCTGCCCGGGCCTCCCACCAGGATGCTGTGGAGATTCTGACCCCGGCTTTGGCTGCTGGCCGCCAGTGGGACAAGGTCTATGTGGCGGGCCTGCAGGAGGGCGTCTGGCCTAATACCACCCTGCGCGGTTCTTTGCTGGGCAGCCAGGACCTGGTTGACCTGGTGACCGGCCGTCAGCTGGAAGGGACCGGCAACTACCTGGAAAGGCTCAAGGAAACCCGCTACGACGAGTTCCGTATGTTCGCTACTGCTGTTTCCCGGGCCAGACAAACGGTCACCTGCACGGCGGTATTCTCCCAGGACGAGGCCCCCAGTGAGCTGCTTTCTATCTACGCCCCCCTGCCGCCCGAGCAGGAGGAGCGGCCCCTGACCCAGGTTCGTAGGCCCATGACCCTCCGTAGCCTGGTAGCTGAACTCCGTCAGGCTGCTGAGGCCCAGCAGCTTTCTCCGGCCAAGGCCCAGGCTGCTGCTCGCCTACTGGCCCGTCTTTCTGATGCGGAGCAGACGGCTGGACGTCCGGTGGCCGGGGCCAGCCCCGAGCACTGGTGGGGACTCCTGCCTCTCTCGAGCACAGCCGCCGCCTTTAGCCCTAAGGCCCCTGTGCCTCTCTCACCCTCTCAGGTTGGCACCATTCATTCCTCACCCCTGGACTGGTTTGTTTCTGCCGCCCGGGCCCAGGAGACCAGCTCTACCGCCCAGTCCCTGGGCACCCTGATTCATTCCATCTGTGAGGACTACCCGCAGGGCACTTACAGCCAGCTGGAGGCTGCCCTGGAAGAGCGCCTGCCCTCCCTCGGCCTGGACCCGGAGGACTGGGAGACCCAGCAGCTGATTGAGCGGGCCCAGAAGATGCTGGGCAAGTTCGCCAGCTAC
>DKXC01000048.1 GCA_002492045.1 Micrococcaceae bacterium UBA7136 | reverse complement strand
TGGTTGTAGTAGCTGTTGAGGGCTTCGTTGAGGGCGTTCTCAACGACGAAGTCGAAGCCGGCGCGCTGCTCAATCAGGGCCTTAGGGGTCTTACCCTTACGGAAACCAGGGACAGAAATCTGGTTAGCCAGGGACTTGTAGGTACGGTCAAGGTAGGTCTTGAACTCAGCGAAGGGAACCTCAACCTCAATCTTGGCGAGGGTCGGGTTGATCTTCTCGACGGCAGTCTTCACGTCCGTTGATCTCCTGAATGGTATTGACAGTCAGGTGCTACCCAAGCCGGGCGGCACCCCAGATGTTTTAGCTTCGTTAGTATAGAAAAGCCCGCCATTCCGGCGGGCTGTTTCTATGTAACGTCGGGGTGACAGGATTCGAACCTGCGATCTCCTGCTCCCAAAGCAGGCGCGTTAGCCAAACTACGCCACACCCCGTTTTGCACGGAAGCAAGAAACAGTCTACCCAGCAAGCCCAGCAGATGCCAAACGACAGGCCGCAGATTACGCCCAAAGCTCAGAGAGGCAGGATTTGACAAGCCACCGGCAGACGGTGTTAAAGTGTAGGGAGCGCCTGCACGGCGTCACAGCGGGGATGTAGCTTAATGGTAAAGCCTCAGTCTTCCAAACTGATGACGCGGGTTCGATTCCCGTCATCCCCTCTCTTGCGGCTGTAGCTCAATGGTAGAGCGCACGCTTCCCAAGCCTGATACGCGGGTTCGATTCCCGTCAGCCGCTCTCTAGAATTCTTTAGATACCTGCGGAAAATAATTCCGCAGGTTTTTTCTTTCTTCGCTAGCTCAGAAAAACCTGCTCCATCCCGTCAGCCGCTCCAGAGAAGGCCTACCCCTGACCGGTAGGTCTTTTTTCATGCCCAAAGGACAGAAATCAACCAAGGAACCTGCTCTTGGGCATCGGATTCTACTTCCACCGGCAGTGGGCCAAACAAAAAGCCTAAACCTCTTTCTAGGCCTTAAGATGGGATAAGCACCCGCACCCTGCAAAGGATAAAAATCATTGACTAAGCTCTTCTCTGCTCAGCCCCGTCGGGCTACCCTGGCCACTCTGACTCTGAGCGTCCTGGCCTTAACGGCCTGTTCCAGCCAGTCGGCCCCCGAGACAAGTACCTCCGCCAGCCTGACGGCCAGCCCCAGCGTCCAGGCCTCCTCTGAGCCTCTTCAAAGCCAGGTAGCAGAGACCCCTAGCCCTGAACAGGAGACACCCCAGGATGCTCCGACCCCGGCAGCAGAAAACAGCCAGGAGGTCAGCCCAGCCCCTCCCGAAGAAAGCCCGCAGGAGACCAGCCCCTCCCCAGCCGAGCCCTCCCCCAGTCAGCTCACTCCCCCGACCAACGACAACTTCACTTTTGACCCGGCCACCCTTGCCACCACAGACCTGGTCACCGGAAGCCCAGTAGCCGACACCGCCTTCTACACCTTCGAGGTAGCAGACCAGCCCTCTGTGGTCTTTCAGGTTCCCAGCGGATCTATCGCCTGCCTCATGCAACCCTACGGGGTTTTCTGCCTGACTGACGACTCCAAAAACTGGGTTCTACAGTCAGTCTCTATGGCTCCAGGAGAGTCCCAGCCCCGCACCGTCCAGGCCCGGGGCCGAGCAGCCAGCCACGACTGGTTCAAAACCAATACGGTCCTGCCCCAAGGTCAGTCCCTCAGCTGGCAGGGTATAACCTGCACCGCCACCGCCCCAGATACGGTTCACTGCCATGACGGCTCCCAGGGCTTTACCCTGACCGACCCCCAAGACCGCTAAAAGGCGCAAAAGAACCCCGGCCTCACACAGGCTGGGGTTCTCTTGCTATCAGGTTAGAGCTGGCAGCCGGGGCACCAGTAGAGCTTACGGCCAGCAACCTCTTCAAGGGCAATACTAGCCCCGCAGCGTCCACAGGGAAGCCCCTGCTTCTGGTAAACATAGTTGGCGTGCTCAGGCCAGGCCTGCTCATCGGGAATACCGGGCCTATCTGCCGGGTCAGTGGTCACAATCCGGCCCAGCTTAACCCCCAGCTCCAGTAGCTGCTTGTTATCCTCCCAGAGGGCTTCTAGCTGCTGTGAGCTGCAATCCTTAGCCGGTTTGAAGGGGTCTAGCTGGCAACGATAGAGGGACTCGGCCCTAAAAATGTTGCCTACCCCCGAAATAGCCGCCTGATCCATGAGCAAGACCCCAATCGGCCGGGAGGTCCTAGCAGCCGCCCGGTAGAAGGCAGCTGGATCAGCGTCCCGGTTAAGGGGGTCAGGCCCCAGTTTAGAACGCACCTGGGCTACCTCCGGCTCAGTCAAGGTACGGCAAATAGTGGGTCCCACCAAATCAGCCCAACCATGCTCAGAAACCAGCCGCAGGCGGGTGGTCAGACGGGGTTCAGGAGGCTGGGCCGAGAAAGCCAGCAAACCGTGGTCCTCCCGCTCCCCGATCTTGCGGGGTGCACCAATAAAGGAGGCCCCGCTAAAGTGCTCATCACCGCCAAAGGTGAAGGCCCCGTAAATACCCAGGTGAACATTGAGGTAGAGGTCAGAAGAGAAGGCCGCAAAGAGGTGCTTGCCGTGGGCAAAGGCCTCCTCAAAGACCTGGCCGTCCAGCAGGGCAGCCCCGGCCGCAAAACGTCCCTGGGGGCTAGAAACCTCTAGGCGCTGGCCAGCGAAAACATCGGTCAGTTGGCGGGCCAGCCGGTGAATAGAATGCCCCTCGGGCATAGTAGCTCCTCCCCTAGCTGCTAGGCGGCCGGGTCAATAATCTCCTTGCCAGCAATCAGGCCGGTCTGCTCAAACTCAGCCATCTGGCTAATACGCCGCTGGTGCCGCTCTTCTTCGGTCCACTGGGCGGTCAAGAAGGCCTTAATGATTTCTAGGGCCTCTTCCTTGGGGTGCTGGCGGCCGCCCACGGCCACTACCTGGGCGTTATTGTGCTCTCGGGCTAGGACGGCGGTGTCCTGATTCCAGGCCAGGGCGGCCCGAATACCGGGTACCTTGTTAGCGGCCATCTGCTCACCGTTGCCAGAGCCACCCAGCACAATGCCCAGGGAGTCCAGGCCCTGGGCTCGGTCGGCCCGTACGGCCAGGGCCGCGTTGATGCAGAAGCTGGGGTAGTCGTCCACCGGGTCGTAGTCGGCCGGGCCGTGGTCTACCATCTGGTAGCCGGCTGCGGTCAACTCTTGGATCAGGTAGTGGCTCAGCTCTAGGCCGGCGTGGTCGGTGGCGATGTGTACCCGCATGATGTGTCCTCTGTTTTTGGTGTGTCAGATAGGGGCCAAAAGAAGTAAAAGTTAGATAAATCACGGTTCTACCTCTAGAATGAGAGCTAAAGCGCCTATCTAACAGGTCTTCTACCTACGATTGTAGGCCATGACAGCAAAGGCGCCCAGGTCTCAAGACCGCTACCACCGCCCCACGACATAAGGAGAAACATGCCCGGCAGCAACCTCACCCGCGCAGAAGCCCAAGAACGAGCCTCTATCATCTCCAAGGTCCACTCCTACCGGGTAGAACTAGACCTCACCCGCGGCGAGCGCGTCTTTGGCTCCCGCACCACCATCCGTTTCGAGGCTCAGGCTGGTGCCTCCAGCTTCATTGACGCTATCACCGATCAGGTTCACAGCATTGAGCTCAACGGCCAGCAGCTGCCCACCGACCTGGCGGATGGCGTCCGGATTGCCCTGCCTGAGCTGGCTGAGGTCAACGAGCTGGTCATTGAGGCCGATATGCTCTACACCAATACCGGTGAGGGCCTGCACCGTTTTGTGGACCCGGCTGACGGGGAGGTTTACCTTTACTCCCAGTTTGAGGTGCCTGATTCTCGCCGGGTTTACCCGGTTTTTGAGCAGCCCGATTTGAAGGCTGAGTTTGAGTTTGTTGTGACGGCTCCGGCCCACTGGGTGGTGGTTTCTAACCAGCCTGAGCTTGAGGTGAAGGAAGCTGAGGGAGCTAAGACCTGGTTCTTTAAGCCCACTCCCCGGATGTCTTCCTACATTACCGCCATTATTGCTGGGCCTTACGCCTCGGTTCATTCTTCTCTGACTAATGCTGAGGGCCGGGAGATTAAGCTGGGTTGCTTTGCCCGTAAGTCGCTCATGGGCTACCTGGACGCTGATGAGGTTTTCCAGATTACCCGCCAGGGTTTTGAGTTCTTTGAGGAGCAGTTTAAGACCCCTTACCCCTTTGAGAAGTATGACCAGCTTTTTGTGCCGGAGTTTAACGCTGGGGCCATGGAGAATGCTGGTGCGGTGACCTTCCTGGAGGCCTATATTTTCCGGTCTAAGGTGTCGGAGTCGCTGGTGGAGCGCCGGGCTATCACCATTCTGCACGAGCTGGCCCACATGTGGTTCGGTGACTTGGTGACCATGAAGTGGTGGAATGATCTCTGGCTCAATGAGTCCTTTGCTGAGTTCATGTCTACCCTGGCGGCTGCCGAGAATACTCGTTTTGCCCCTGAGGCTTGGGCTACCTTCTCTGCTTCTGAGAAAACCTGGGCCTATGAGGAGGATCAGCTCTCTTCGACCCACCCCATTGTGGCTCCTATCCGGGATCTGCAGGATGTTCAGGTTAATTTTGATGGTATTACCTACGCTAAGGGTGCTTCGGTGCTGCGACAGCTGGTGGCCTGGGTGGGGCAGGAGAATTTCATGGCTGCCCTTAAGGTTTACTTTGAGAAGCATTCTTACGGGAATACTGTGCTTGATGATCTTCTGGTGGAGCTGGAGGCTGCTAGCGGACGGGATTTGCGTACCTGGTCTCAACTCTGGTTGGAGACTGCCGGGGTTAACACTCTGACTACTGAGTTGGAAGAGGCTGCGGATGGCACTATCGCTTCTTTGGCTATCCGTCAGTCCTTTGCTGAGGGCTACGAGACTCTGCGTCCCCACCGCCTGGTGCTGGGCTTCTACCAGCTGCTTGAGGGCAAGCTGACCCGAACCCAGCGGCTGGAGGTTGACCTGGAGGGTGAGCTGACGGTTATTGAGCAGGCTGCTGGGCTGCAGCGTCCTGATCTGCTGCTGGTCAATGATGAGGATTTGACCTACGCCAAGATTCGCCTGGACGACCGGTCTCGGGCTACTGCTGTGGCTCACCTGGGGGATATTGACTCCTCGGTGGCACGTGGCGTGGTCTGGGGTTCCCTCTGGGATACGGTGCGGGACGCCCAGATGCCGGCCTCTGATTTTGTGCAGCTGGTGCTGGGCAATATTGGGGCTGAGACTAACTCGACTGCCCTGCGCACCCAGCTGACTAACCTGGAGTACACCCTGCGGGCCTTTGTTGCGCCCCAGCGGGCTGAGGCCCTGCGGCTGGAGGCTGCTGACCGGATCTGGCAGCTGGCCCAGGAGGCTGAGGCTGGTTCTGATGCCCAGTTCCAGTTGGTGCATTCCTTTGCCCGCCAGGCTAAGAACCAGGCCCAGTTGGATGCTGTAGCTGCCCTACTAGAGGGGCAGATTAGCCTGGAGGGCCTGGAGGTTGATACCGACCTGCGCTGGGCTCTACTGACCTCTCTGGCTGCAGGTGGCCGGGTAGGGCTGGCTGAGATTGAGGCTGCCCTAGAGCAGGATCAGACTGCTAACGGCCAGCAGGCTGCTGCTACCGCCCGGGCGGCCCTGCCCACCGCTGAGGCTAAGGCTGCTGCCTGGTCTGCTGTGGTAGAGGAGGCTAGCCTCTCTAACACCCTGCAGCGGGCCACTATTCTGGGCTTCCATAAGGGTGATTCTGCCTTGAGTGCCCCCTATGCTGACCGCTATTTTGAGGTGATTGAGGGTATTTGGCGGGAGCGCACCCATGAGCTGTCCTCTCAGATTATTTCTGGCCTCTACCCTCGCGTCTACAGCCAGCAGCTGCTGGAAACCACCGAGGCCTACCTGGCTGCCCTGCCTGAGGACGCTGCCGCCCTCTACCGGCAGGTTGCTGAGTGTCGTGACAGCCTAGAGCGGGCCCTGAAGGTTCAGGCAGCTGACTGCTAAATCCGTCCATAGGTGAGAAGAAGGCGATAGCAGACTCCTCAGAAAGGTTTGTCTGCTGTCGTCTTCTTTTGTCTTAGATGATTCGGCCAGCAGGCGTAGACTAGAGGGCATGAGTCAGCTACCTAACCCTCTGCTTCCGCCAACCGCCCCGGTTCAGGGCCAGCCCCTAGCCCAGGGGCAGAACAGTCAGCCAGCTAGCGCTGCCCCCTCCTTCTATGAGCAGGTGGGCGGGCGTCCTACCTTTGAGAAGCTCTGCCGGGAATTTTACGCCCAGGTGGCCCAGGACCCAGACTTTAGGGCCATGTACCCTGAGGAGGATTTGGCTCCGGCTGAGCGGCGCCTGCTTCTCTTTTTGGAGCAGTACTGGGGTGGCCCTAAAACCTACCAG
>DKXC01000137.1:6846-7006 GCA_002492045.1 Micrococcaceae bacterium UBA7136 | reverse complement strand
TGCCGGTGAGCTGCTGCCGGTGGGAACCCTGGATGAGGTCATGCGGGTTTTGCCCCTGGTTCTGCCTAGTCAGCAGGAGGGCGGGGCTTCTGCCCGGCAGCTGGTGGCCGGTCTGGCCGGTAGCGGGGAAGACCAGGGGTTCTTGGTGTCTCCGGCTGCG
>DKXC01000137.1:0-6560 GCA_002492045.1 Micrococcaceae bacterium UBA7136 | reverse complement strand
TTCTTGGTGTCTCCGGCTGCGGCCCGCTTTTTTGATCCTTTCACTTATCGTCGTCAGGGTTTTGCCCTAACGCCTCTGCTTCTGCTGGTACGCTCGGGTCGCTGGGTTTACCGCCTGTCTCTGGTTCCTCACGCTAAGATCCAGGAGCTGGAGCTGACTCAGGGCCCCCTCCAGCGACGCCTGGGTCTGGCCTGTTGGACTGTGCGGGTTGCTGGCACAGGGATTCTGGGTACCGGTATTAAGAACTCTGATGCTGAGACGGCCCGGGCCTTAGCCGTCCGCCTGGCCCAGATGAGCCTGCGCTAGACTGAGGGTTTTAGAGCCCAGCTGAAGAGAAGGAAAACCAGTGCAAACCAGCATGAGCTTCAAACCCGCCCGCCTAGGGATTGGTATTATCAGCGCAGGCAAGGTGGGGTCTGTTCTGGGGGCAGCCCTCAGGGCAGCAGGCCACCTGATTACCGGCGTCCACGCGGTTTCTGAGGCTTCCCGTACCCGGGCTGAGGCCCTGCTGCCGGACGTCCCCATCCGGGACATGCCGGATATCGTCGAAAGCAGTGAGGTTCTGCTACTGGCTGTTCCTGATGACGCCCTGCCCTCCCTGGTGGAGGGGCTGGCTCAGACCGTTGGTTTTAGGCCTGGCCAGGTTCTGCTCCATACTTCTGGACGGCACGGCAGCGGTGTTCTTGCCCCGGCCACCGCCCAGGGAGCTATCGGCCTGGCTATTCACCCGGCCATGACCTTCACCGGCCTCAGCTACGATCTTCCCCGCCTGCAAAACACCCGCTTTGGGGTGACCGGCCCGGCTCCCTTCCTGCCCATCGCCCAGGCCCTGGTGGTTGAGATGGGGGGTGAGCCGGTCTTGATCGCTGAGGGTGACCGTCCCCTTTATCATGCGGCCCTGGCCCATGCCTCTAACCACCTGGTCACTGTCGTGGGCCAGGCCCAGCAGGTGCTAGCCAGCCTGGGTATTGACAACCCCTCTGCCTACCTGGAACCCCTGCTGCGGGCCTCCCTAGATAATGCCCTGGCAGCCGGTGAAAATGCTTTGACCGGCCCGGTCGCCCGAGGTGACGCCCAGACGGTGGCCGCCCACGCCCAGGAGCTAGCCAACTACGCCCAGGAAGAAGAGGCCCCCGACCTGCCCCAGGCCTACCTGGCCCTGGCTCGGGCTACCGCCCAGCGGGCCTACCAACGGGGGGCCCTGACTCGCCAGGCCTATGAAGATGTGCTCTCTGCCCTCAGCCGGTAGACTGGGAGGCGCTTCCCATCGAAAGGATCTCTAAACCGTGACGAGCCAGACTCCTATCGCAGAGACCATTAAAGATCTTTCCCAAGAGCTTCTGCTTACCCTGGCCCAGGCTAAGGCCCGCCTGCTGGCAGAAGACCCAGAAAGCAGCCGTCCCCTGACTGTTGGCTTTGTACCCACCATGGGCGCCCTGCACGAGGGGCACGCAACCCTGATCCGCCGGGCCAGGGAACAGAACGATGTGGTGCTTCTTTCTATCTTTGTTAACCCCCTCCAGTTCGGCCCCGGCGAGGACTACGAGCGTTATCCCCGCACCCTTGAGGCCGACGCTGCCCTGGCCGCTGCCGAGGGCGTAGACCTGATTTTTGCCCCCAGCGTTGAGGCCATGTACCCCGGTGGTGACCCCAAGATTACTGTCTCCTCGGGTAAGCTGGGCACTATTTTTGAGGGCAAGACCCGGCCCGGCCACTTTGACGGGGTACTGACGGTCGTCAATAAGTTCTTCAATATTCTTTTGCCCCTGACCCTGCCCCAGGATGCCCAGCTGACCGCCTACTTTGGCCAGAAGGACGCCCAGCAGCTGGCCCTGATTCAGCGCATGGTCAAGGACTTCAACCAGCAGATTACGCTCAAGTCTGTGCCGGTAGTGCGGGCTGATGACGGCCTGGCCCTGTCCTCCCGCAACCAGTACCTGAACGAGCAGGAGCGGGAGGCTGCCCTGGTGCTCTCCCGCACTCTGGCGACCCTGCGCGAGAAGTACATTACTGGCACCCTGGGGCCGGACGCCCTAGACCAGGCCCGGGCGGCTATCGACAGCACCGAGGGGGTGCGGTTGGACTACCTGGAGGTGGTAGACACCGATACCTTTGAGGCTCCTACCAGTGACCAGGCTCGGGTGCTGGCCCTGGTGGCTGCCTTTGTGGGTAGCACCCGCCTTATCGATAACATGGACATCAACTAAAAGACCTAGACCAAGCCAGCTGGCCCTCTAGCGGGGCCTGCTGGTCTTATGCTGAGCAGAAGAGGTAGAGCATGACCGACGCGGCGAAGAGCCCCGCAGAACCCACCGTCTCAGAGCAGATGCAGATCCGCCTTGAAAAGCGGGCTAAGCTGCTTGAATCTGGCCGTCAGGCCTACCCGGTGGGCGTCCCTGTCACTCACACTATTAGCCAGATTCGGCAGAAGTACGAGGGCAAGCTAGAGGCCGACCAGACCACCGGCGACCTGGTGGGCGTGGCTGGCCGGGTGGTCTTTATCCGCAACACCGGTAAGCTCTGCTTTGCCTCCCTGCAGCAGGGTAACGGCACCCGGATTCAGGCCATGATTTCCCTAGCTAGCGTGGGCGAGGAGTCCCTGGCTGACTGGAAGGCCCTGGTTGACCTGGGCGACCACGTCTTTGTGCACGGTGAGGTGATTTCTTCTCGCCGGGGTGAGCTGTCCATTATGGCGGACGAGTGGCAGATGGCTTCTAAGACCCTGCGCCCCATGCCTAACCTGCACTCTGATTTGAATGAGGAGACTCGGGTTCGTCAGCGCTACCTGGATCTGATGGTGCGGGACGAGGCCCGGGACCTGGTAGTCAAGCGGGCTAAGATTACCCAGACCATCCGCCGGGTGCTTGAGGATCATGGCTACATTGAGCTGGAAACCCCGGTACTGCAGCTGATTCACGGTGGTGCGGCAGCCCGTCCCTTCCAGACCCACCTGAATGCCTTTGACCAGCCCATGACCCTGCGTATCGCCACTGAGCTTTTCCTCAAGCGGGCGGCTGTGGGCGGCCTGGAACGGATCTACGAGATTGGCCGGGTCTTCCGTAATGAGGGCGTGGACTCTACTCACAGCCCCGAGTTCACCACCCTGGAATGCTATGAGGCTTATGCTGATCAGTTTGTGATGGCCAAGCGCATGCAGGAGATGATTATGGCCTGCGCGGATGCCCTGGGTATCTACCAGATTGAGACTGAGGCTGGCACTATTGACCTGTCGGGTGAGTGGAAGTGGCTGGGCGTCTACCCGGGCCTGTCTGAGGCTGTGGGGGTAGAGGTTACTCCCCAGACTTCTGCCCAGGAGCTACGTGAGATTGCCGCCAAGCACCAGGTTGAGGTTGATCCTAAGTGGGATGCTGAGAAGCTGGTGGTGGAGCTCTTTGGTGAGATTGTGGAGCCTACCCTCATTAACCCCACTTTTGTTTACGATTATCCGCCGTCTGCTCAGCCGCTGGCCCGTCAGCACCGGTCTGACGAGAACCTGATTGAGGCCTGGGACCTCATTATTGGCGGTATGGAGCGGGGTACGGCCTTCTCTGAGCTGATTGACCCGGTGATTCAGCGTGAGCGCCTGACGGAGCAGTCTAAGCTGGCTGCTGGCGGTGACGACGAGGCCATGCAGCTGGATGAGGACTTCCTGCGGGCCCTCGAGCACGGTGCGCCTCCTATGGGTGGCCTGGGCTTGGGCCTGGACCGCCTGATTATGCTCTTTACCGGGGTGGGTATTCGCGAGAGCATCCTTTTCCCCCTCATGAAGCCTGAGGCGGAGTAGAGCCGTGAGCCTGGAGTTTTTGATTGGGCTGATTCCTTCGATTTGCGCTGGCCTGGCCCTTTACCTGATTTTGCGCTGGATTTTGCGGGCGGATCGGACGGAACGCTCGGCTCAGCGGCAGATTGAGCAGGATGCTGAGGCCTGGTATCAGCAGGTAAAGAACTCAACCGGTTCTAGGGACCCTTTCGGTTCTGACTAGTAGAAAAATAGGAAATTGCTGAAACACGAAGTCTTTTCTGTTTCAGCAATTTCTTTTTGCCTTCAAAGTATGTATTATGGGTCTTAGTTAAATAGTTTATGGGGTGGTTGCCCTTCCCCACGGGAGTATTTGATTCTTTTGGTCAGGTCTCCGTTTGGGTAGTCACCTTGATCCTTCCCCTTTGACAAGGAAATATTAAGGAGGAGCCCATGGCTCAGAAGGTAAAGATTATTCTTGAGGACGACCTGGACGGCGGCCCCGCAGACGAGACCGTCCGTTTCGGTCTTGATGGTGGTCTCTTTGAGATTGACCTTTCTTCCGAAAATGCTCGTCGCCTGCGCGAGGCTGTTCGCCCCTTTGCTGCTAAGGCCCGTCGGGTTCAGGGTAGCCAGCGTGGCGTAGGCCGTCCTGCCGGTTCCCGCAGCACTCAGGTTAAGCGCAATCCCGAGATTGCCAAGATCCGTAAGTGGGCTCAGGAGAACGGTTACAAGGTTTCTAGCCGTGGCCGGATTCACCAGGAAATCCGCGACGCCTATTACAAGGCTCAGGAAGCTGAGAAGGCTGAGGCATAAAGTCTCCTTAGCCTAATAAGAATGAGGTGACTATCCCTTGAGGGGGTAGCCACCTTTTCTATGGACAGGGCCGGACGGGGGTGTTTTATTAAGCCGCTTATTCCACAGCTTGGGGGACACAACTTCTACTGACCGGGTGAGAAAAAAGAGACTTATTTATAAGGATGGAGTTCGCGGGTGCCCCAGTGGGGCACAAAAGAGCGAACGGAATCCGCTGCCCTCATTCCATTGTTGGCGAACAGGGGCCCCTGAGATGGTCTTGGGGGCGTAGGCTGTGGGTAATAGAAAATTCCCAAGGAGTGTTCAATGTTTGAACGGTTTACCGACCGCGCCCGCCGCGTCATCGTGCTAGCCCAGGAAGAGGCTCGCATGCTGAACCACAATTACATCGGCACCGAACACATTCTGCTCGGTCTGATTCATGAGGGTGAAGGTATCGCCGCCCGCGCCCTGGAATCCCTGGGCGTCACCCTGGCCGAGGTTCGGGAGCAGGTGCAGGACATTATCGGCGCCGGCCCCCAGGCTTCTAGCGGCCATATCCCCTTTACCCCCCGCGCCAAGAAGGTGCTGGAGCTTTCCATGCGGGAAGCTATCCAGCTCAACCACAGCTACATCGGTACCGAACACATCCTGCTGGGTATGGTCCGGGCCAATGAGGGCGTTGCTAACCAGATTCTGACCAAGCTGGGGGCTGAGCCTGCCCAGGTGCGTCAGTCTGTTATGGACCTGATTTCTGGCTACCCCGGCCAGGGCGAGGACGGCAAGAAGGAGACCGCCGGTGTGGGTGCCGGTGGCTCCCGCGAGGGTACCCCGGCCGGTTCTGCCATCCTGGACCAGTTTGGGCGCAACCTGACTGCTGCCGCCCGTGAGGGCAAGCTAGACCCGGTCGTTGGCCGTCAGCACGAGATGGAGCGGGTCATGCAGGTGCTTTCCCGCCGAACCAAGAACAACCCGGTGCTGATTGGTGAACCCGGTGTGGGTAAGACTGCCGTGGCTGAGGGTCTGGCCCAGGCCATCGTTAAGGGTGACGTCCCCGAAACCCTGAAGGATAAGCACCTCTACACCCTGGATTTGAGCTCTATGGTGGCTGGTTCCCGCTACCGCGGTGATTTCGAGGAGCGCATGAAGAAGGTGCTCAAGGAGATCCGCAACCGGGGCGACATCATCCTCTTCATTGACGAGATCCATACCCTGGTGGGTGCCGGTGCCGCTGAGGGTGCTATTGATGCTGCCTCCATCCTTAAGCCCATGCTGGCCCGTGGCGAACTGCAGACCATTGGTGCTACCACCCTAGACGAGTACCGCAAGCACATTGAGAAGGACCCGGCCCTGGAGCGTCGCTTCCAGCCTATCCAGGTTGAGGAGCCCTCACCCGAGCTGGCCGTTGAAATCATGAAGGGCCTGCGGGATAAGTACGAGGCCCACCACCGGGTCACTATCTCTGATGAGGCCATTGAGACTGCCGTCAACCTGGCTCACCGTTACATTTCTGACCGCTTCCTGCCCGATAAGGCTGTTGACCTGATTGACGAGGCTGGTGCCCGCCTGCGCATTAAGCGTATGACCGCCCCGGCTGAGCTTAAGGTGCTAGAGGAGCGTCTGGCCAAGGTCAAGGAGCAGAAGCAGCAGGCTATTGCCGAGAACCGCTACGAGGAAGCTTCCTCCCTGCGCGACCAGGAGACCGAGCTGACCGAGCAGTACCAGGCTGCTGAGAAGGACTGGAAGGAAAAGGGCGGGGACGCCTACGGCCAGGTCACTCCCGAGGTCATCGCTGACGTTCTGGCTGCTTCTACCGGTGTTCCGGTCTACAAGATTACTGAGGAAGAGTCCGGCCGCCTACTCAAGATGGAAGATGAGCTGCACAAGCGGGTCATCGGCCAGGAGAACGCTATTAAGGCTCTGGCTCGTTCTATCCGCCGTACCCGGGCTGGTCTTAAGGATCCTAAGCGTCCTGGTGGTTCCTTCATCTTTGCTGGCCCCACCGGTGTGGGTAAGACTGAGCTGG
>DKXC01000100.1 GCA_002492045.1 Micrococcaceae bacterium UBA7136 | reverse complement strand
CATGACGCAGCTTAAACCCTTGGATGAGAAGAAGGAGCTTTGGAAGGAAGTAGCCCGCAGGCATGAAATTCCAGCCCAAATTTTCCAGACCAATCTCACCTCGCTAGCTACTTTCAGAAACCAGGTGGCCCACTATAACCGTCTCTGGATGAAGCCCACTACCGATAGCCCCAAGAAACCTAAGAAGTTTGAGAAGGAGCTGAGGAGTTTCCAACCTGATCCTAAATCCATGATTCTTAACTTCTACAACATTGGGCTCTTCCTTACCCCTGAGCAGAGAAAAGGTTTCTTTGAGCAACTCCGTACTCTGCTTGAGGTACCTCAAAATCAGCTCTACCGAATAGGGGTCACCGACCCCCTACTCCGTCGTACTTCTTAAGATTAATGACATCGATAAGTCTCTGGTTTATGCTTTACTGTCTGGCAGTCTCATCCCAGGGACGTGTGATAATGGTTCCATGCGTATTTTGTCTATTCAGTCCGCTGTTGCCTACGGCCACGTAGGTAATTCAGCCGCCGTCTTCCCCCCGCAGCGCCTTGGCCACGAGGTCATGCCCGTCAACACCGTCCTCTTCTCTAACCACACCGGCTACGGTGCCTGGCGTGGCCCACTGATCTCGGGCGACGACGTCCGCGACATTGTCACCGGCATTGAAGAGCGTGGCGGCCTGACCGACACCGCCCTGGTCATTTCTGGCTACCAGGGTGGCTCATCTATCGGCGACGCCATCCTCGATGCCGTTGCTAAGGCCCGCGCAGCCAACCCGGACGTCCTCTACTCCTGCGATCCCGTCCTGGGCAACGCCACCAGCGGTTGCTTTGTCTCCCCTGAGGTGCAGGAGCTCATTCGCGACCGCGTGATTCAGCACGCCGATATCATCACCCCCAACCAGTTTGAGCTGGGCTTTGTGACCGGCACCGACCCCAAGACCCTGGATGAGGTTCTCGAGTCTGTGGCTGCAGCCCAAAAGATTGGCCCCCAGACCGTGCTGGTGACCAGCGTGAATACCCCCGAAACCCCCGAGGATTCAATCCAGATGCTGGCTGTTTCGGGCGATGAGGCCTACCTGGTGACCACTCCCCGTCTGCCCCTCAAGGCTAATGGTTCAGGGGACGTCACCCAGGCCCTATTTGCTTCCCACTTCGCATCGGGTAAGAGCCTGAAGGAGGCCCTGGAGCTGACCACGGCCAGCGTCTACGAACTCCTGAAGAACACCTTGGCCTCGGGCCAGCGTGAACTGCAGCTGATTGAGTCCCAGCAGGCCTACGTTGAACCTGCTGAGACCTTTGAGGCTGTAGCGGTTAAGCGCTAAGAGTGGCTAAGGCTTCGGTGACCCTCTCTAGAGCAACCGAAGCAACAACCGCAGCAGAGGCGGCGTCACCGGGGAGCACCAGTGGCTCGGTGACGGCCGCTTTTTCTGTGCCCTGATAGGCCTTGATGAGTTTACTGTGGAAGTAGCCGCGGGCCAGTAGATAGGTAGAAATATATTCAGCCTGGTTGCTCTCCCAGGCCTCGTCGATGGTGGGCTCAATATCGGCGATAAAGCCGTAGGGCACCTCGCGGCTCAGCAGGGTGCTGAAAACTTCTGCCTGGTAGAGCACGGCTTCACGACCGTCAGCCCGGGATGAGCCCGCTGCCGCCAGGGCGATGTCGTCGTAGCCGTCCCAGCCCGCTTCTTCAAGACGCTGGCGCTGGAGCTTAGCCAGGGCCGCTGAGGGGCCTAGGGCTCTAGCAACTGCGGTGGTCAGGTGGCTGGCGTCTGTGGCGGCCTTCCTCATGTCGTGTTCGGTGTGGTAGCCCGGTGAGAGTAGTAGGGGCACCAGGACGGCGGTGGCTCCGGACGGCAGAGCCTGCAGCACCTGCGGCAGGGCGGGTTCTTGCACATCCACGTAGGCTTCGTGCACGGTGTAGGTTCCAGGGGCCTGGGCCTCGACCAGGGCGGTGAGCTGCTCACGGATGAGATTGACGGCTTCGCGGCCCTGGGGGTTATCGGTGCCGTGGGAGGTGGCAATCAGGTGAATCATGGTGCTCCAGTCTGCTGCTCATACAGCACAGTGGGTGGGGCTGACCCCACCCACTGTACAACCTAGCGGTCAACAATGAAACCGCAGCGGGGCTCAGTGCTGACGCAACTGCTGTAAACGGTCGATCCGTCCTCCCCTAGCGGCCCGGTAATGCTGACCTGCCCTACTTCTCCGCTGTCATCCTTCCCCAGAACAAGGTAGGCTTCCCCGTCCGCATCGAGGTGGAGACCGGCAGCGGGTTCACCGGCATCATCGAAGAAGGGCGGGGCGGGCTGGACGACACCGCTTCGAGGCTGTCGCCATCGCCTGTTAGCCTGAACAGATGAAGAAACTCTCTTATCTCCTGCTTTTTATCTCTCTAGTCTGCATCTTTGGAGGGTGGATGGTTTCTACCCTGGTCAAGGATTCAGAGACAGCTCTCGGACAGTTACTGCCTGTTATCTCCCTGCTAGGGATGTCTCTACTTCCAGTAGCTGGAATAGGAGTCCTCTTTACCTCCAGACGCTAGAAGCCCATTCCACACAAGAGGGGAAGACGCTATAGTGGCGTCTCCCCTCATTTTGCCTACTACTTCTGGCTGGACTTGTACCAGCTGGCACCAGCCCAAGCAGCCAGGACCAAAAGACCGACAGTCGCTACTGCTTCCATGCTAAAACTCCCGAATAACCTTGTACTGGGCCGCCTGGGCCAGGGGCCTGACGGTCAGGTGATCAATATTGATGTGGTGGGGCAGATTGAGGGCGAAGGCCACAGTCTGGGCCACGTCCTCAGCCAGCAGGGGCTTGGCCACCCCGGCGTAAACCGCCTCCGCTGCCTGCTGAGAGCCTAGGCGTTTGAGGGAGAACTCCTCGGTAGCGACCATACCGGGGCGAATCTCAATGACCCGTACCCCGTGTTCGGCTTCTTCTAGGCGCAGGGCCTCGGTCAGGGCCCGCTGGCCAAACTTAGAAGCGTTATAGCCGCCCCCGCCCTCGTAGCCAGCCTCAGCTGCGGTAGAGGTCAGGTTGAGGATGCTACCGGCCCCGCTGGCCCGTAAGGCAGGTAGAAAGGCCTTGACCATGTTGAGGGTGCCTAGGACGTTGAGCTGGTACATGGCCTGCCAGTCCTCTAGCTTGCCTTCCCCCACGGTGTCGAGGCCCAGGGCACCGCCGGAGATATTGACCAGGGCCTGAAGCTGGCCACCTGTTTCTGCCAGCAGCCACCGGGCGGCTTGCTGTACTGCTTCTGGGTCGGTGACGTCCAGGGGCAGGGGAATGATCTGACCGCTCAGGTCTTGGGCCTCAGCAGCTAGTTCTTCTAACCGGTCAGTCCGCCGGGCAGCGACGTAAACCGTCCAACCGGTGGCAGCCAGTAGCCGGGCTGAGGCCCGGCCAATACCAGAAGAGGCCCCGGTCACCAGGGCTATCTGACCGGCAGCAGCATCCGGAGCAAAGGGGTGAGAGGTAGTAGCTAGATCTGTCATAGCCCTAGCCTACTCCCCCTCGCTCAGCCTATCTGCCCTAGCAGGTGCCAGGAGGGGCCCATTCATGAGAGAATAGGGAGCATGGCTGAAATCAACCAGGGCACA
>DKXC01000082.1 GCA_002492045.1 Micrococcaceae bacterium UBA7136 | reverse complement strand
CCTGCTGGCTACCGTAGAGAGGGTTTTTGAAGGGAGGCAGGGGCTGGGGGTTAGTCATCACCTGGACGCCCTCCGGGGCCTGAGCCTTAGACTGGTCCTGGGCCGGTGGTGCGGGCTCTTCGGTCTCTAGGGGGTCAGGCTGGCTGGGCGTAGTAGAAACAGAAGGGCTGGCAGACGGCTGGGCGCTGGGCTGGCTGGCCGAGGGACTAGGAGCCGGAATAGGTGCAGTAGCAGCAGTTGCGGTCACAGCCGGGGTGGAGGCAGAGAAGTTACCAGCAGCATCCACCGACCGCACCAGGTAGCGAGCGCCAGGAGCAGCCTCCACCTGGTAGCTGGTCGAGCTGACGGTGGCAATGACCCGGTTGTTACGCAGCACCTGGTAGCTGGCCCCCTTGCTAGAGGCCTTCCAGGTCAGGTTGTCGGTCTTGCCGTCGCTGGTCACGCTCAGGCCGGTGGGCACCGGCGGCGGGGTGGTGTCGCGGGCGCTAAAGCGGGCGAAGCCGACGGTCTTTTGTAGGCCATTGGCGCCCATGGACTTGTTGATGTCGCCACCTACCCAGAAGGTGCCGGTGGAGTCAACGAACTGGGCCCAGACACCATCGCCGCGGGGGCCGCGCAGGTTGGGGGCGAACTCGCCTAGCTGCTGGCCGGTGACGGCGTCAAAGGCGGTGGTTAGGCGGATGGAGTAGATGTTGCTGACTCCCCTATCGTTCCAGGGGATGGGCCAGGTGTCGGCACCCTCGTACATGTAGTTGTTGCAGTGGCAGGAGCCGTAAATAATCTGGTTCTGCTTGTCGCGGTAAAGGTCGTGGAAGTCGCCGCCTTCAATGGTGATGGCAGACTTGAGCCGGCTCATGCTGGCCTTGTCGTAGAGGTGAATCAGGTGTTCACTGCCAGCGGCCCAGACCTTGGTCTCCATGTCTTCAACGTCGTGGTGGAAGCCCTGGCGCTGGATGACGGGGAAGGAGGGTTTCCATTCCCATTTCTTGGCTAGGGAGCCCTTGTTTCCGCTGCTCATGAGGGCTAGTTTCCAGGCCCTGGCCCCGTTGACCTGGGTGAAGTGGCCAGCGGCGGCTACGGTTTGGCCGTCCTCTGCCGCTGAGATGCCGTTGACGGTTCCGTTCAGGTAGGGACGCCAGGAGGCGTCGGGCTGGTTGCTGCTGAGTTTGAAGCGGCCGGCGTTGCGGGCGTAGCCGGTGGCCCCGGTCTTGGTGTTGACCACGTGGGAGAAGGCCCCGCCCACGTAGAGGTAATCGCCTTGTACCTGGAGGCTGCGGGCTGAGTTGATGGATCCGACGCCCCGGTTAGAGATGCCGAAGTTGTAGCTGCGGTCGATCTGGCCGGTGACGGGGTCCAGGAAGACCAGGCCGGAGATCTTTTCGCCGTTAACTTGGGTAAATTCACCGCCCACAGCCAGGCTGCCGTTAGGCATGGCGGCTAGGGATTTAACCTGGCCGTTGAGCTGGGGCGTGAAGCTGCGGACCAGTTCACCGGTGCTCACGTCGTAAGCAGCCAGGAACTTCTGCTGGACCTTCTCGCCAGTTTGGGCATTTTCAACCCAGGCAAAGTCGCCACCCGTGAAAACGGTGTTGCCTACCTGGGTGATGGCCTGGACGTAGGTGTTGTTTTCACCGTATTTGCCGCTGCCGGTGGTTTCGCTGGTTCGCCAGCTGACCTTGGCCGAGTAGGAGTTAGGTAGGGCCCGACGCTGGGAGGCGGCCGTCCCTGCTTGGGGGTAGTCGGTCAGTTTAAGGTCGGCCTGGGTGAGGGTGGGCCGCAGGTAAACCTGGGCGAAGGGGATGGGGTTGCGGCCGGTCTTAGACCAGAGGTAGGAGCTTTGGTTGTCTTGGCCTCGGGCTACTGGCCCGTAGGCGAAGCCTAGTTTCCAGTCCTGCTGGGTTCCGCCCAGAAAGTTGATCTGGTACATGGAGAGCACCGGCTTGACCATCTGCCCGGTTAGGGCTGAGAACTTGCGGTTAGACCGGCTGACGGTGGGTGAGTCCCCTCGGAAGTGGATGTCCTTCCAGGTTTGGGTGGCTGAGAGGGTCCAGGTCCATTCGCTGGCCTGGGTGCGGGTTAGGGTGACCTCCTGCCAGCGGCTGCCGTCCTGGTTGGCGGCCCGGCGGATGCGGACTCCCCCGGTCAGGTCTGAGATTTTCTGCTGGCCGGTCAGAGCCTTGACGGTGCTTGAGGAGAGCTGGACGGGGGCGAAGGCGGAGGGACCTTCTGGGTTCTGGTGCAGCTGGGCGGGGTCGCCCTTACCGGTGTAGTCTTCGCTCCAGCCTTCTCGGCCTCGGCCGATCAGGAGCCAGCCGCCGCCTTCTCGCTCCTGGTCACAGTAGAACTGCTGGGGTGCCCCCAGGTCTGGGGTCCAGAGCCAGTAGGTTCCGTTCTTGGCCTGGGGGTTCTGCTGCTTAATTTCCCAGCAGCTGGCGGCTGCGGTCTGGCTGGTCAGGCCGTCTGGCCTGTAGGTTTCTTGGGCGCCGCTGGGGCTGGGGCCGACTAGCCCGGTCAGGCTCAAAGCTAGCAGACCAGAGAGCAGGGCCCTGGTTTTTCTGGCCCGGCGGGCTGTGCGGGGCCTGGCGTCTGCTTCTGGACGCCAACTAGTAGGGGTCAGGCCCTTTTTCTGGCCTGCCCCCGAGGCAGAGTATGTCATTTTTTCTCGCTTGGGTCGTGGGGGCATCTTGGCCCCCTCTGGTGGGGTGTGAGGCCCCCAGGTGTCCTTCTGGCTTAGCTGCTAACTAGCTGGGCAGGGGTAGGCCCAGCAGCAGCAAGGAAGACCTAGGGGCTACTCCCAGAATAGTTGATTTGCCCAAGTCAACGCCGCTTTTTCTGTCCTTAGTCTAGGGGGCAGATCACCCTAAAGAGCCTACAAGAAAACCCCCTTCCCTAGCCCAGTAAGGCAGGAAAGGGGGCATCCTAGAGGCGCTTAGATGTTGAAGCCCAGGGCCCGCATCTGGTCGCGGCCGTCCTCAGTAATCCGCTCGGGACCCCAAGGCGGCATCCAAACCCAGTTAACATGCCATTCTTCTAGCATGGTTTCCAGGTTCTGC
>DKXC01000002.1:1144-7903 GCA_002492045.1 Micrococcaceae bacterium UBA7136 | reverse complement strand
CTGGGGCACCCGCGAACTCCATCGGTGCCAGCGGCTTCGCCGCGAGTCTGCCTTCGCCTACCCTTATAAATAAGCCTCATAAGAACTAAGCACAAACAGAAAAAGTCCCCTTGACCAGCCGGACCTTATCTAGCCAACCGGTCAAGGGGACTTTTTCTGAGCACAATCTAGGTCAGAAAGACCTTAGCCTTCTACACCCAGCTTTTCTAGGATCAGCTCGCGGACGCGTCCAGCATCGGCCTGGCCGCGGGTAGCCTTCATGACCTGGCCAACCACAGCGCCAGCAGCCTGAACCTTACCGGCCCGAATCTTATCGGCAACATCCGGCATAGCAGCCAGGGCCTCATCAATGGCAGCAGTCAAGGCAGAATCATCAGAAACAACCGCCAAAGACCGCTTCTCAACGATCTCAGCCGGGGCGCCCTCACCAGCAATCACGAAACCCAGCACCTGACGGGCAATCTTATCGTTGATCTTCTTAGCCTCAATCAGCTGGTTGAGCTCAACAATGGTGGCGGCAGTTGCGCCGGTCTCGGTCAGCTCAACTTCCTTTTCCTTGGCGATACGGGCAATCTCACCCATCCACCACTTACGGGCCACAGCAGCAGGCGCACCAGCGGCAACGGTCTCCTCAATAGCGTCCAGGGCGCCAGCATTGACCACGTCACGGAACTCCTCATCAGAGAAGCCCCAGTCAGCCTTGAGGCGGCGGCGACGCTCAGCCGGAGGCTCCGGCAGCTCGGCCCGCAGACGCTCAATCCACTCCTCATCAGTGACGACCGGAACCAGGTCAGGCTCAGGGAAGTAGCGGTAGTCATCTGCGTCGCTCTTAGGACGGCCAGAGGTGGTTTCGCGGGTGTCCTCGTGCCAGTGGCGGGTCTCCTGAACAACCTTACCGCCAGCCTCTAGAACAGCTGCGTGCCGCTGAATCTCGTAGCGTACAGCTCGCTCAACCGAACGCAGGGAGTTGACGTTCTTAGTCTCGGAGCGGGTACCGAACTCAGTAGAGCCCTTGGGCATGAGGGAGACGTTAGCGTCACAACGGACGTTACCGCGCTCCATGCGGGCGTCAGAGATACCCAGGTTCTTGACGATTTCGCGGATAGCAGCCACGTAGGCCCGGGCCAGTTCGGGGGCCTTGTCGCCAGCACCCACGATGGGGCGGGTCACAATCTCAATCAGGGGTACACCGGCCCGGTTGTAGTCCACCAGCGAGAAGTCAGCACCCTGAATACGGCCGTCGGCACCGCCCTTGTGGGTCAGCTTACCGGCGTCCTCTTCCATGTGGGCCCGCTCAATCTCAATGGTGAAGACGGTGCCGTCCTCCAGCTCAACGTCCAGGGAGCCATTGGCGGCAATGGGCTCGTCGTACTGGGAGGTCTGGAAGTTCTTGGGGGTGTCAGGGTAGAAGTAGTTCTTGCGGGCAAAGTGGCTAACCGGCGCAATCTCGCAGCCCAGGGCCAGGCCCAGCTTGATAGCGGATTCTACAGCCTTACCGTTGACCACCGGCAGGACGCCGGGCAGGCCCAGCGAAACGGGGGTGACGTTGGTGTTGGGGGTGTCACCGAACTCGTTGGGGGCGGCGTCGAACATCTTGGTCTTAGTGTTCAGCTCGACGTGCACCTCGAAGCCTAGTACGGGGTCGTACTTTTCCATGGCTTCTTCAAAGGACAGAATTTCCTCGCTCATTTACTTGGCTCCCTCAAAGTCGAAGTCACGGATCAGGGTCTGGGTGTCAGGTAGCTGCTCGTGCAGGTAGCCACCCCACTTGGCGGTCAGGGCTGCCTCTAGGCCAGCTGCCGCCCGGTAGAGACGGGCGTCCTCGTGGGCCGGGGCGGTGAACTGGATGCCGACGGGCAGGCCGTCCTCATCTGCCAGGCCGCCGGGCAGGGAGATAGAGGGTACACCGGCCAGGTTGGTGGGCACGGTGGCAATATCGCCCTTGTACATGGCCATGGGATCGCCGGAGGTCTTCTCACCCAGCTTGTAGGCGGTGGTGGGGGCGGTGGGGCTAATCAGCACGTCAGCCACCTCAAAGGCCTTGGCGTAGTCACGCTGAATCAGGGTACGAACCTTCTGGGCAGAGCCATAGTAGGCGTCGTAGTAGCCAGCAGACAGGGCGTAGGTGCCCAGGATGATACGGCGCTTGGCCTCTGCACCAAAACCGGCAGCACGCGAGGCGGCCATAACCCGCTCGATGGTGACCTTGCCGTCCTCGGGCAGCTTGCGCAGGCCGAAGCGGACGCCATCGTACTTGGCCAGGTTAGAGGAAACCTCAGAGGCCATGATCAGGTAGTAGGCACCAATGGCTTCCTTGACGGAGGGCAGGGAAACCTCAACGATTTCAGCACCAGCAGCCTTGAGCTCTTCCAGGGCCTCATTGAAGCGGGCCAGCACACCGGGCTGGAAGCCTTCGCCGGTCAGTTCCTTAATAACGCCAACCCGCAGGCCCTTAAGGCCACCCTCAGCGGCACCGGCCCGGGCAGCCTCAGCAAAGGCGGGGACGGGGGTGGGCAGGGAGGTGGAGTCCTTGGGGTCGTGACCAGCAATGACCTCGTGCAGCAGGGCGGTATCCAGGACGGTGCGGGCGCAGGGGCCCACCTGGTCCAGGGAGGAGGCCATAGCGATCACACCGTAGCGGGAGACAGAACCGTAGGTGGGCTTGACACCAACAGAGCCGGTGACGGCTGCGGGCTGGCGGATGGAGCCGCCGGTGTCGGTACCCAGGGCCAGGGGGGCCTGGAAGGCAGCCACAGCCACAGCGGAGCCACCGCCGGAACCACCGGGGATCCGGTCTAGGGCCCAAGGGTTGCGGGTGACACCAAAGGCTGAGTGCTCGGTAGTGGAGCCCATGGCGAACTCGTCCAGGTTGGTCTTACCCAGGATGGGCATGCGGGCGGCCCGCAGCTTTTCGGTGACGGTACCGTCGTAGGGGCTCATCCAGCCTTCTAGCATGCGGGAGGCTGCGGTGGTGGGCTGGCCCTTAGTGACAATCAGGTCCTTGACGGCAACGGGAACACCAGCCAGTTCGGGTAGGTCCTTACCGGCTGCCCGGTCAGCGTCAACAGCTGCAGCGACCTCTAGGGCCTCTTCAGCGTTGATGTGTAGGAAGGCGTTGAGGCCGCTCTTGCCTGCGGCCCGGTTTTCGGGGTCCAGGGGCTGACCGTCAGTGGCCAGGATCTGGTCGATGTAGGCCTGGGTGACCTGAACAGAGGTCAGCTCCCCGCTCTTGAGCTTTTCAGCGATTTGGGCGGCTGATAGTTTGATGATTTCTTCCATGCCTGCTCCTTAGTCTTCGTCCAGAATTGCAGGGACCTTGAACTTGCCGTCTTCGGCGTCGGGCGCACCAGACAGGGCTTCTTCTGCGGTCAGGGTTTCACCTACGACGTCTTGGCGGAAGACGTTCTGCAGGGGGATGGGGTGGCTGGTAGCCGGGATATCGGCGGAGACGGCCTCAGAGACCGACTTGACGGATTCGACGATGACGTCCAGCTCGGCGGCCATGGCTGCCAGCTCCTCGTCAGTCATTTCAATATGAGCCAGGTTGGCCAGGTGGGCCACCTGCTCACTGGTAATTGCAGACATTGTCACTTCCCGCGGGTAGGTAGACAGAATTTTCCTCTATCTATACTACGTCAGAAAAGGGGCCAGAAAAGCCTCAGGGCCCCTTCCGTTACCTAGCAACGGTCAGGGGCCCTGGGCTATGAGAAATATTGAGTAAGGCTGATGCTTACTTGGCGGGGATGGTCAGCTCCCAGCCGATTTCAATCAGGTCAGCGTCCTGGATCAGGTCCTTGTTGGCCTCCAGAACCTCGTTCCAGCCATTGAAGCCGTGGGCGTAAGCAATAGCGGAGAGGGTGTCGCCAGCCTTGACGGTGTAGGTCTGCTTGGCAGGTGCGGCCTCGGCAACAGCCTCAGCGGCGGGAGCAGCAGGAGCAGCCTCGACAACTACGGGGGCGGGAGCAGGAGCGGCTTCAACAGCGGGAGCTGCGGGAGCTGCAACAACTTCCTCAACAACGGTTGCCTGAGGGGCAACGGGAGCTGCGGGGGCTTCTACAACCGCAGCTGCGGAAGCGGTGCCGTAGGCGTAGAGGTTGAGCTTAGCGGCACAGGCAGGCCAGGCGCCCCAGCCCTGCATCTGCAGCAGGTTCTCAGCGACGCGAATCTGCTCTGCCTTGGAGGCAGCTGCGGGGCTACCACTACCACCGGCAGCTACCCAAGAGCTGGGGGAGAACTGCAGGCCACCGTAGTAACCATTGCCGGTGTTGATGGACCAGTTACCGCCGGACTCGCACTGAGCCAGGGCTTCCCATGCTTGGAGGGGAGCTGCCTGTGCGGGGGCAGTAGCCAGGGTTGCGGCGGCTGCGCCACCTACGGCCAGGGCTGCTGCTGAACGACGAATCTTGGAAGTCATGTTTGATGCTCCGTCAGGCCACCTGGGGCTCATTCCATCCCTGGAAGTCATCGCCCTGCCGTCTACCCGTGGTGTAGGGATCCGTTGGAGGTCATACCCTGTAGACGGCACGCGGTGTGCGGTATGACCCAGCATTGCTCACAGCTTCCACTGCGAGCTATGTCGGCTCTCTGAAGGTTTCCCCAGAGGGCCTCTTTCATTTCGTTGATAACGATAACGTAACGATTTGGCCTTTGCCAAGGTCTTAGCAAGCCTCCAGAGCCAATTTTTGGCCTCCTGCCAGCTGGGCTTCAGCTTCCACCCTTTGGTTGGAACTAGTTTTTGTAGTAGGCCTTGAACCGACTTAAAACCCTGATTTTCTAGGGCTTCTGCCCTTAAAGTGCCCACCCCTCTCCCTGCCTACTGAAGAGGTTGGCAGAGGGGTGGGGTGGGCTTTAAAGATTTTTTAAAAATCTTGCTTTCAGAGGAAATATTACGTTTTGGTAACGACTACCTGTCTTTAAAGACTAGGCAGGTCTCCTGCCAGGAGAGCCAGAAATCCAGCCTCATCCAGCACCGGAACCCCCAGAGCCTGGGCCTTATCCAGCTTAGAACCGGCAGCAACCCCAGCCACCAGGTAGCTGGTCTTCTTAGAGACCGAACCAGAAGCCTTACCGCCCCGAATCAAGATAGCCTCCTTAGCGCTATCCCGGGTAAAGCCCTCCAAGCTACCGGTCACTACAATGGTCAGACCCTCCAAGGTTCGCTCCGGGGCCTCAGAACGGTCATCCTCCATCCGCACCCCAGCTGCTGCCCAGGAATCCACAATCTGCCGGTGCCACTCCAGGCTAAACCAGTCCTGTAGGGAAGCCGCGATGGTCTCCCCCACCCCATCTACCGAGGCCAAATCCTCTAAGCTGGCATCCCGGATAGCCTGCATAGAGCCAAACTCGGTAGCCAGAGCCCGGGCAGCAGTAGGGCCAACATGCCGGATCGACAGGGCCACTAGCACCCGCCAGAGGGGCTGCTCCTTAGCCTTTTCCAGCTGATCCAGAAGCTTCAGGGTGTCCTTCGTAGGCTGAGAGGGCTTCTTGGGGGTGGGCTTGGTGTAGAAGTAGGGCTCAGGAACCTGCACCTGGGCCTTCTCAACCAGGCGGGTCTGCTTCTGCCCCTTGACCGTCCGGGTCACCTCCACCTCCTGGTAGCCCAGCACCCTGGCATCCTCAGGAATCTTCTGAGCATCCACCAGGCGGGTGGCCAGGGTCTGCACAGGCTCCAGCTGCTCTAAGGTCAGGTCAAAGAGGTCAGCCTCAGAGGTCAGGGCCGTATAACCCTTAGCATCCGGGCTGGCTAGAATCTGGGCGCTCTTATCACCCAGGGCCTCAATATCGAAGGCACCGCGACCAGCCAGGTAAGAGAGCCGCTGCACCAGCTGGGCCGGGCAAGAAGCCCCATTGGGGCAGCGCAAGTCAACATCGCCCTCCTTGGCCGGCGCTAGGGCCGTCCCGCAGGAAGGGCAGGCAGCAGGCATGACAAAGGGACGTTCAGAGCCATCCCGCAGGGCCACCACCGGGCCCACCACCTCAGGGATCACGTCCCCAGCTTTGCGGATCACTACCGTATCGCCAATCAGCACGCCCTTGGCCTTGACCACGTCCTGGTTATGGAGGGTAGCCCGCTCCACGGTAGAACCAGCCACCTGCACCGGCTCCATGACCGCAAAAGGAGTCACCCGGCCGGTTCGGCCCACGTCCACCTGAATATCAAGCAGGCGGGTATGAACCTCCTCAGGCGGGTACTTGTAGGCCACCGCCCAGCGGGGCACTCGAGAGGTATAGCCCAGCTGCTCCTGGGTTGAAAAATCATTGACCTTAATAACGATGCCGTCAATCTCATGCACCAAAGAATGCCGCTGCTGACCATAAGACTCAATAAAGTCCAGCAACTCCTGACGACTAGCCACCAGCCGGGAATAGGGGCTGACCGGCAAACCCCAGGCCTCCAGCTGCTGGTAGGTCTCAAACTGGCTAGTGATCTCTAGCCCCTGCCGGGAGCCAACCCCGTGCACAAACATAGACAGAGGACGCTGGGCGGTCAGGGCAGAATCCTTCTGCCGCAGAGAACCGGCAGCCGCATTACGGGGGTTAGCAAAGGGGTTCTTGCCCTGAGCCACCATCTGCCGGTTGAGCTGCTCAAAATCGGCAGAAGAAATAAAAATCTCGCCCCGAATCTCCAGCTCCTCGGGGTGGCCTTCCCCCGCCAGGCGGGTGGGAATAGACTTAATAGTCAGCACATTATGGGTGACGTCCTCGCCGGTGGTTCCGTCCCCGCGGGTAGCTGCCCGCACCAGCTGACCCCGCCGGTAA
>DKXC01000002.1:610-844 GCA_002492045.1 Micrococcaceae bacterium UBA7136 | reverse complement strand
GCACCAGCTGACCCCGCCGGTAAAGCAGGTTAACGGCCAGGCCATCAATCTTCAGCTCAGCCAGCCACTGGGGCTTAGCCCCGGCCAGCTGCAGGCTATTGGCCTCAGCCCGATCCAGCCAGGCTCCCAGCTCCTCCAGCGAGAAAACGTCCTCTAGGGAGTACATGCGGGCCAGGTGGGTGACGGGGGCAAAGGCCTCTGACACCTCGCCGCCCACCTCCTGGGTGGGTGAAT
>DKXC01000002.1:0-262 GCA_002492045.1 Micrococcaceae bacterium UBA7136 | reverse complement strand
GTTGGCCACCAGCTGGGGGTGGGTCGCCTCAAAGAGCTCTAGCCGGCGGTAGAGCTGGTCGTAGTCGGCGTCCGAGAGGCGGGGGGCGTCCTCCTGGTAGTAGGCGTAGCGGGCTGCCCGCACCTGGTCCAAGAGCTGCTGGTACTCTTCTAGCAGCTGCTGGCTGGGAATCTGGGGGTTCTGGGTCTGATCAGTCACCCCTCCATTCTAGCGAGCGCAGGCGGAAAGGCTTGTGTGCAAGGGCAGGCGAAGGCAGACTCGT
>DKXC01000022.1:3184-11092 GCA_002492045.1 Micrococcaceae bacterium UBA7136 | reverse complement strand
TACAGCACCCTAAGTCTTCCTTGTCTTATGAGACAAAAGCACCCCAGGCACCGGGTCTGGGGCACTATGGGCAGAAAAGCAGAGCCTAGCCTTCCTGGGGGAAGAGAACCCGGTTGAGTTCTTCCCGTCCGGGCGGGTTAGCACCCTCACGAGAGACCGTAATACCGGCAGCCACGGTCGCGAAAGTCAGAATATCCTTGAGTTCTTCCCGGCTCAGTAGCTCAATCTCAGCCCGGGCCTTACGACCCTCAATGCCGCGATCCAGTAGGGCAGCTAGCAGGGCCGCCATGAGGGAGTCACCGGCGCCTACCGTATCGGCAACCTCAACCCGGTAGGCTGGCAGGGCAATACCGTCCGGGGAAGTCTTACGAGTAAGAGCCCAGGGGCCCAGCTCGCCGCGGGTTACCACCACCATGGAGGCCCCCAGTTCTAGCCAGGCCTGGGCGCTCTCTTCTAGGGTGCGGTTGGGGTAGAGCCAGAGTAGGTCCTCGTCTGAGGCCTTGACCAGGTCGCTGTGGGCTACGATTGCTTCGGCCTGCTGGCGGGCCTGGTAGGCGTCCGGGGTGATGCTGGGACGGCAGTTAGGGTCGTAGCTGATCAGGGCCTGGGGTGCGGCAGCCTTGACAGCCTCAAGGACGCTGCTGGCACCGGGCTCTACCATGGCCCCAATGGAGCCCACATGCAGGGCGCTGGTCTGGGTCAGGATTTGCTCTAGCTGAGGCTGGGCTGCTTCTAGGGACCAGTCAATCTGGAAGTCGTAATCGGCTGCCCCGCTGGGCCCAATCAGGGCCTTGGCGGTGGAGGTGGGCCGGCCGTCCGCTGCTACCGGCAGCTGAACCTGGGAAGCCCGCAGGTGGGCTTCAATCATCTGCCCGTGGGCGTCCTGACCCCAGCGGCCAATGAAGTTGACCGGGTGGCCTAGGCGGGAGACACCGACGGCTACGTTCATGGGTGAGCCGCCAGGGTGGGCCTGGGCTTCTTGGTCTGGACGCTGGACAAGGTCAACAAGGGCTTCGCCAATCACAGTAAGCATGCCACTCATTCTAGTCTAGGTTCCTTGAGAGATGACGTATCTTCTGTTTTTACTCCTGGGGGGAGCAGTAGGAGAAACCTTTTTCTGCTTCTCAAGCTTGTTCAAATCTTTAGTGATTGTTATTCTCGATGCCCCATAGCCAGATTCTTTCAACCTTGCCTGTATATCCGACAAGGTCAAACCCTCAGAAGATCCACTAACTATTTTAATAATTTCCTCTTGACGCTCTACGGGATCTCGTCCTACCCTTGCAGATTCAAGGGGCTTCTCATTAGTGTGGTTAAGGTTCTTTTCAGACTCCACCGAGGAGTAAACAGATACTTCTAACCGCTTGAGAGTATTTGAAAAGTCAGGAAGCCGCATACCAGAATTCCGCAAGGCAATGTAAACACTAGGAATTCCAGAACCCCTATTTTCTGCCACCATATGGTGTGTTCGCGGTGCTGGTAAGTCCGCCAAGAGGCGGGCTAGCAGGGCATTCCTTGAGGAAGAAACGTTAGGTTCACCGAACTGCCTTACATCAACCGGCCCATAGATACCTCCAGGGCTTCGCACTAGAAGCCTGTCGGGGTAGAGCTCCACCTGAATCTGGCTACCACGAGCGCCCGGGGAATAGTCCCGATGCATGACCGCATTAGCCAGTAATTCTCGCATCACCTCAACTGGGTAATCGTAGACGTCCTTTCGTCCGATTCCTCCTTCTACCAGAACAGAACGGCTGCGCATATTCCTGCGTAGGACGTCCAGGGCATCTTCAATCATGAAAGGAATAGGCCCAGAACATTGCCGATTATCAAGAAATCTTACACCGTCCTCTAGTGTCTCCCCCATACGATTAGTTGGCAGAACAACCACACTAATATCTAGTTGAGGAAAATATTCTTGGGGGTAGTCACCCAGAGCTAACAGTCCAGCCAGGCTAGGGACGAAAGGGCCAGAGTTCTCTGAGCGTACCAGCACGCCTGTTCGTTTGAGAGCATCTTCGTCACTCAGATGCGCGAAGGCCCTGGGCTGTTTTGATTTCAAGTTATTGATATAGGCCTGTACATTTTCTGGGTTCAGGTCTTCTAAGCTAGCTTCTTCAACCGGTTCCCGGTCATGGACAGGTTGCACGGTGTTCTCTAGCATCCGGTCGATCTCGTAGGCGTCCAGCTTACGGTCGCCTTCCCCGATACGAGTGTAGGATCCGCTGTAACGTCCTTGACTAGTTACATAGTAGGGCTTATCTTGTGGCGGGCCTTCTGGCACATCAACCCGTACAATTCGCTGCCCAGTTTTGAGAGGTTCTATAGAGATGAGAGGTCTGATAGGAGGGGTGATTTTCGGTCGGTCCAGGTCTCGCAAGGCAGATTCTAGTTGCTGGACGGTTCTCTCTGCTTCAAATCCTTGGGCTGGCTGTGCCCCTTGGGCCGGGTCTGTAAGCCCCAGGAAGATAACACCGCCAGAATCGTTGGAAAAGGCAGAGAAGGTCTCCCATATGGATTTAGGAAGCCCACCAACAGCGGCCTTTACTTCAAGGCTGGGGGCTTCGTAGCCCCTCTTTCGTAGCAATTTAAGGAGTTCTTCTGTGCTCTCTGCGGACATTTCCAAGGGCCCTTCCAAAGTCTAAACACAAAATCATGTAACCCATCATGTTAGTTAACATGATATGACATGACCTTACATGACATCTGTTGCAAAGCCTGCACCAACTCAGAAAGTTTGGGTCTAAGCCACCTTCTTCCTCAGAGAAAGAGCCCACAGCCTATAGACTGGGCTCTGGTAGTATCTACAAGGTCTACACCCCATAGATAGCAACGCGCACCGATGCGCCGAGATGATGAGTTCAAGGACGCTGCTCATCAAGGAAGAGGTCAGAACATGACTACTAGCGACGCAGTCCATCAGCAGTGGCTGGAGCACGAGGCTCAGGCCGAGGCCATGATTCCGCTGATTGGCAAGCTCAACCGCAAGAACGAGGTGGTGGTCTCTATTCACGGCCACACCCTCATTAACAGGTCTGTTATTCAGATTCTGAAGGCTCACCGCCAGACTAAGCAGATTGATGGCGTTGAGTTGCTACCTGCCCAGTCCCTGGCTATCCTGCAGGCTGCTAGCAAGCTGGATTTGGGCCCCTGTTCCCTGGGCCTGGCTGGTTTGCAGCGTAAGTTTGCGGCTTCTGGTTCTGAGAATCTGGAGGCCTGGCTGCAGCAGGAGCTGGCTCCCCTGGTAGGCAAGAAGGGCCAGATTGAGGCTCCTTCTCAGGACATCGTCCTCTACGGTTTTGGTCGTATTGGCCGTCTGCTGGCCCGTATTCTGCTGGAGCGTTCTTCTGGCCCCGGCCCCAAGTTGCGGGCTGTGGTGGTGCGTAAGAACTCCGATAATGACCTGCATAAGCGGGCTTCCCTGCTGCAGCGGGATTCGGTGCACGGCCCCTTCCGCGGCACTATCACCGTGGATGAAGAGAACTCCACCATTATTGCTAATGGCAACCCGGTTCGTTTCATTTACGCTTCTGACCCCAGCGAGATTGACTACACCACCTACGGTATTCAGGACGCTATCGTGGTTGATAATACCGGTCGCTGGCGTGATGACCAGTCCCTGGCCCGCCACCTTGAGGCTAAGGGTGCCGCCCGCGTGCTGCTGACTGCCCCGGGTAAGGGTGTTAAGAACATTGTGTGCGGTGTGAACGACCGCGACATTGAGAGCAGCGACATTATTCTGTCTGCTGCTTCTTGTACCACTAACGCTATTACCCCGGTGCTGGCTGTTATGGACGAGGTCTTTGGGGTCAAGCGTGGCCATGTTGAGACTGTCCACTCTTTCACTAACGACCAGAACCTGATTGATAACTTCCATAAGGGTGACCGCCGCGGACGCTCCGCCGCCCTCAACATGGTGATTACTGAGACTGGTGCGGCTAAGGCTGTTTCTAAGGCCCTGCCTCAGCTGGAGGGTAAGCTGACCGGTAACGCTATTCGCGTTCCTACCCCGGATGTTTCTATGGCTATTTTGAGCCTGCAGCTGGATAAGCCGGTTGGTTCTAAGGATGAGCTGAATGATCTGCTGCGTGAGCGTTCCCGCCGGGGCGCCCTGCGTCGTCAGATTGATTACACTGACTCGCCTGAGGTTGTCTCCACTGATTTTGTTGGCTCTCGGGCTGCTGGCATTGTGGACGGCCTGGCTACTATTACTAGCGGGGACGAGAACGCTATTCTTTACGTCTGGTACGACAACGAGTTTGGCTACTCCTGCCAGGTGATCCGTGTTCTGGAGACCATGATCGGCGGCAAGCTGCAGGCCTTCCCTGCCAGCTAAGCTAACTAGAGGCGCCTTTTAGGCTCTTTACGGCCGGGCTCTTTCCTATATTGAGGAGGGGCCCGGTTTTCTTATACCTACTTCTTCCTCAGCTATCCCGGGGGAAGACCTGCCCTACCCAGTCGCTGGCGGCCTGGGCTGGTGAGGCCTTCTCAGCGCCCACTACCCGCTCGTTCAAGCCCATCAGGGCTTCGGTTGTCAGCAGGGCCGAGATTTCTTCTAGCACCTGAGCAGCCTCCAAAGAGACCAGGCGCTTATGAACCAGGGGAAGAATCTGCTGAGGCAGAATCAGGTGGCCGGGGTCTTGCAGAATCAGGAACTCCGGAGACCTCAGGGCCGGGTCAGTCGAGTAAAGATCCACAATATCAACCTGCCCCTCCCGCAAGGCCGCCAAGGTCAGGGGGCCACCGCCATCATTAATGGGCTCAAAGGAGGAAGGCTCAAAATCGTAGACCCTTTTCAGCCCGGGCAAACCGTAGCTACGCTCAGCAAACTCCGGGGCTGCCGCCAGGCTCAGGTGTCCACTCAAAGGGGCCAAATCAGCCAGACTCTCAAGGCCCAGCGCCCTAGCCCGGTCAGCCCGCATGACCAAAGAATCCTTATTCTCGGCAGGGGCAGGAGCCAGGGCCTCCAGGTTCTGGGGTAGGACGCCCGGCAGGGCCTGCATGACCTCCTGGGCGGTCTGGGCCCGGCTAGCAGAATCCAGGTAGAGCAGAAGGTTGCCAGAGTAGTCTGGCACCACCGCGACCGCCCCCTCCTGCAGGGCCCCCAGGTAGGCTTCCCTGGCCCCCATACCGGGTAGGGTCTGGGCTTCTAGGTCTCGCTGGCGCAGGGCAGCAGCATAGATTTCTGCCAGCAACTGGGATTCAGGAAAATCCGCCGACCCAATCAAGAGAGTAGAACTAGCCCCCGCCTGGCCAAAGGCGGTAGAGCCGTCCAGGCCGCAGGCGGTCAGGGTCAGGCCGCCAGTAGCTAGGCCCAGGCCAGCTAGAATCTGCCGGCGGTTAGGCTGAAATCTGCTCATAGGGGTTATCACCTTATTCCGGGAGAAGTGAGGGCCCTTTGGGCCAGGGCCAGCAGGGCGTCAAGGGCTAGAGCCAGCAGGGCCAGCAGCAGGACGGCTGCCACCATGCGGGTGTAGTCCCGCAGGGCCAGGCCGTCGATTAGGTAGCGTCCTAGCCCGCCCAGATTGATGTAGGCCAGTAGGGGCACCGTCGCCACCACCTGCAAGGTTGCGTTCCGCAAACCGCCCATGATGAGGGGCAGGGCCAGGGGCAGCTCCACCTGAAAGAGCAGCTGTCTGCCGGTCATGCCCTGGGCCAGGGCCGCCTGCTTGAGGGCGGGGTCAAGGTGGGCGACACCCGCATAAGCCGAGGACAGCAGAGGGGCCAGGGCTAGAGCCAGCAGGGCCAGGACGGGGGCGGTCAGGCCCAGCCCCAGCCAGAGGGTCAGCAGGGTGAGCAGACCCAGGGTCGGCAGGGCCCGCAGGGCACCGGTCAAGGCCAAAATGGGCCCCTCTCCCCTACCTCGGTGGCCCAGCCAGATACCCAGGGGCAGGGCTAGCAGGCTAGCTAGGGCCAGTACCAGGCCCGAGTAGGCCAGGTGTTCAGCCAGACGCTGCCAGATTCCGCCGGGGGCCGTCCAGGCACCGGGGGCACTGAACCAGGCCCAGAGCTTCTCAAAAATCATGCGACCCTCCAGGGGGTGACTTTCTTGCCCAGCAGGGCCAGCAGGCTGTCCAAGGTGAGGGCTAGTAGCAGGATCAGGCCCAGGCCAGCCATGATTTCTGCCGGGATGTTGCGGCGCAAACCGTCCGTGAAGAGGGTCCCCAGGGACTGCAGCCCAATGACGGCCCCCACCGAAACCATAGAAATATTAGCCACCAGGGCCACCCGCAAACCGGCAATTAGCAGCGGCAGGCTCAGGGGTAGCTCCACCTGCCAGAAGGCCCGCAGCCGGGTGTATCCCAGGGCCTGGGCGGCCTGCAGGATCTGGTCTGGTAGGGACTGGAAGGCGTCCAGGCAGGAACGCACCATCATAGCCAGAACGTAGAGGGTCAGGGCCGCATAAACATTCAGGGGCGAGGTGATAGAGGTTCCCAGAATCAGGGGCATCAGAACAAAAAGGGCCAAGGAAGGAATGACATAAAGCAGGCCCACCCCGTTCACGATCAGCCCCCGACGCAGGGCCAGGCCCCTACTTTTTCTGCCCTGCCCCTGTCGTCTGCCCAGGGCCAGGCGAGCCAAAGGTAGGGCCAGTAGAAAACCCAGAATCAGGGGCAGGATGGCCTGGGCCAAGTGAAGCAGGGTCAGCTGGCCCAGCAGGGGCAGGTTAGCGGCAATCCAACTCATGCCTACTGGCCCCGTCCTTCGGCCAGCAGACGCCCTAGGCGGCGGTCCCGACCCAGAAACTTAGCCACAAAATCAGTGGCCGGGTTCTCTAGCACCTGCTGGGGGCTAGCCACCTGGGCCAGGCTGCCGCCACTAGAAAAAACAGCCAGCTGGTCGCCCAAGAAAAGGGCTTCTTCCATATCGTGGGTTACCATCACGACGGTCAGCTGCAATTTTTTCTGTAATTCCAAAAGATTGTCTTGCAAATCAGCCCGCACCAGCGGATCCACCGCACTGAAAGGCTCGTCCATGAGCAGAATATCCGACTCAGCCGCCAAGGCCCGGGCCACCCCCACCCGCTGGGCCTGGCCACCAGACAGCTGGGCCGGGTAGCGGTCGGCCAGGGAGGCCTCCAAGCCAACGAGGCCCAACAGTTCCCGGGCCTGCTCCCTAGCCTCCTGCTTCTTGGCGCCCTTAAGCCGGGGCAGGGTGGCAATATTATCGAGAACAGTCTGATGGGGCATAAGCCCAGCCTCCTGCAAAACATAACCCATAGAACGACGCAGCAGGTGGACGGGTAGGCTGCGGTTGTCTTGGCCCCGCACCAGAATCTGGCCGCTGCTAGGCTCAACCATGCGGTTAATCATGCGCAGAGAGGTGGTTTTTTCCGCCGCCGGACGGCCCCACAAAGACAGTAATTTTTCCTTGAGGAATAGCCAGGTTAAGCCGGTCTAGGACCACCCTGTCACCGTATTTTTTGCTGACCGACCGAAATTCAATGGCGGCAGAATCATTCATTGAGGGGGTCTTTCTGGGGTGAAGGGTTCAAGGAACTTCACTAGACTACTCCCCTCTGCTGAGAATAGCTCTGAGGCAGCGGGGCCTGGAAAGAGTTTTTTAAAAGAAAAAATCCACTCTCACGTAGAAGCCTAGAGAGTGGATTTTGTGGCTCCGACCGGCGTCGATCCGGTGACCTTACGATTTTCAGTCGCACGCTCTACCAACTGAGCTACAGAGCCAAGCATACCCTTAGATATGCTACAACCGCGTCTTCCCCCGAGGGAGAATCTACGCGGTCGGAGCGACCCCGACGGGACTTGAACCCGCGACCTCCGGCGTGACAGGCCGGCGCGCTAACCAACTGCGCTACGGGGCCATATCAGAATTTCTTCTGACGGCCGTGAAACCGAAGTTTCACCGTACCCCCAACGGGATTTGAACCCGTGTTACCGCCGTGAAAGGGCG
>DKXC01000022.1:0-2866 GCA_002492045.1 Micrococcaceae bacterium UBA7136 | reverse complement strand
CGTGTTACCGCCGTGAAAGGGCGGCGTCCTAGGCCGCTAGACGATAGGGGCTTAGTTCGCTCAGGCGGTCTGATTTCTCAGCCCGTCGCTCGAACAAGAAATACTCTACGCGACCCTGAAGGGGCGTGCAAATCGAAAAGACCCCATCAGGACCCCAAAATGCGAGACACAGACAACAGAAAAGACTTCATGGAGAGCCAGAGCACCAACAAAATACCTAGCCAGAGCGTAAGTAACCGCAAGGAAGCAAACAGCAAAAAATTTTTAAAAAAATTTCAAAAAAGGCCCAGGAGACCCCCAACAAGGGGCCACCCGGGCCTAAAATCTAGCTCCACCGAACCTCAGCCTCGGGGGCAGAATCCAGGCGAGAATCCTCAAGCTGAGGAACAATCATGACCGGAACCTCAGTGTTATGCAGGATAGCCTGAGAAGTAGAACCCAGCAGCATGCCAGCGATACCGCCGCGTCCACGGGTGCCCACCACCAGCAGGTCAGACTCCTTACCAGCCTCTAGTAGCACCTTGGCCGGGGAACCATCAATCAGCTTGAACTCAATCTCCAGCTCAGGGAAGAAACCGCGCAGCCACTGGGCGGCCTTCCGCTGCAGGTCAGCAATCTCCTGGTAAAGAGCCTCAAAATCAACCGCAGCAGGCACCCAGTTGAGGGCACCAGTGTAAGGAGTCAAAGCGTTGACCAGGGTCAGCTTAGCCCCGCGACGGTTAGCCTCATCAGCGGCCTGCAGCATGGCCAGGCGGGCCTCATCCGAACCGTCAGAACCCACCACCACTGACCGCAAATCATCCAGCAGCTGAGGCTCAGCCTCTACCCGCTCCGCATAAGACTGGGGAACAGCAATAGTGGGGCAGTGAGAATGGGCGGGCAGAGAAGTAGAGACCGTACCCAGCAGGCGTCCCAAGAAGCCACCGTGCGAACGAGAACCAATCACCATCAGCTCGGCAGTCTTAGACAGTTCCAGCAGGACGGCGGTGGCGTCCCCGGTCTCTACCGTGGCCCGCAGCTCAACACTGGTCTGGCCAACCCGGGCGTGGGCCCGGTCCAGAATCTCAACCACACCGTCGGTCACGGCCTGCTCGTCAACCATGGAGTAGCCCGCATCGAAGCCGGTACCGCTAAAGACCGGCAGGGAGTAGGCAACCACCATACGAACCGGCAGCTTACGAATCTCGGCCTCGCGAATAGCCCAGCGCAGGGCACCGTAGCTCTGTTCTGAGTCGTCAATACCCACAATGATTTCGCCGCTGGCGTCCACTGGCTGGCCAAGTTCCTTGCGGGCGGCTAGGGCCTTCTCACCAAAGGTCTGGGGGGCGTTTTCAGTCATGGCATCTCCTTAGATTCATGCTGACCCCGCAGGTATGCCGGGCGTTCCGGACATCAACCGGGGCCTACACCTCAAGTCTAGTGGGTAAGACCACTTTCTGTCTGGTGAAAAGGCAGGCAATATTCCCAAAAACTGAAAGAACGCCGACCCCAGCCAGAACATGCAAAAATAAAAAGAAAGTCACCTGCCCGAAAGAGACCCGTCATGACCGCCAGCACCTGGACCACCTGGGCCCGTCAGCACCAGGCCAACCCAGACAGGATCCTGCACCCCAAATCAGCCCAAGAACTGGCCCGCCTGCTTCAAGAGGCAGACCAGCAGGGGCAGAAAATCAAGGTGCTAGGTAAGGGGCGGTCCTCCTCGGCTATCGCCCAGCCCGTAGACCAGCAGGTCACCCTGGACTATATGAGCGGGCTGGTCAGTGTTGACCAGGAAAACCTGACTGCTACCTTCATGGCCGGCACCAGCATCCGACAGGCCAACCAGCTGCTGGGCCGCTACAAGCTGGCCTTCACCAACCTGGGCCGTCTAGACAACCAGACCCTGGCCGGGGCTATAGCCACTGGCTTTCACGGTTCAGGCTCTAGCTACCAGATTTTTGCTAGCCAGGTTGCTTCTTTCACCATGCTGGACGCCAGCGGCCAGACCCTAACCTGCTCGCCGGTAGAGAACCCGGATATTTTTGTGGCTGCTCTCTGCGGCCTAGGTGCCCTGGGCGTCATGACCCAAATTACTTTTAGGGTGGTGCCCCAGTTCCGCCTGCATGCTGTTGAGCGGGGCCACGCCTACCGGGACATTGTGCACACCTTCCCGGAGCGAGCCAGGTCTGCTGACCACTATAAGTTCAGCTGGTTCCCTGGCAATAAAGAGGTGCGCACCCGCCGTCTGACCCGCCTGGATTTGCTGCCAGAGGGCTATATGCCTGCTGGCTCCTACCTGAGCCAGGCCCGCCGCTACGGGGGCGACCACCTGCTGAATAACGGTCTTTTTTCGGCGGTCAGCTACGCTGGGTCTCAGTTGCCGGCTGTTCAGCCCACCCTGAATAGGGTGTCTAACTGGGCTAAGGGCAACCGCCGCTACGCTGACTATTCGGCCCGGGTTTTTACGATTACCCGCACGGTGCGGCAGAACAATATGGAGTACGCCTTCGATATGGTCCTCTTTGACCAGGTCATGGAGGAGGTGCGCCGCTATTTTGAGCGGGAACACCCGGTCATGAGCTACCCCCTGGTGGTGCGGACGGCTGCCGCCGACCAGATTCCCCTGTCGCAGGCCTATGGGCGGGAGACTTTCTATATTTCGGCTAGGGCCTACTGGCGGCAGGATTACCGCCAGCTCTTTAAGGGCCTAGAGGAAGTCTTTAAGGCTTACGGGGGGCGGCCCCACTGGGGCCAGTTCCACACCCAGGACGCGGCCTCTTTGGCGGGGCTTTACCCGGCTTTTGAGGACTTTGTGGAGCTGCAGCAGGAGCTAGACCCGCAGGGCACCTTCCTTAACCCCTACCTGGAGCGGGTGCTGCTGGGCTAG
>DKXC01000135.1:1711-5235 GCA_002492045.1 Micrococcaceae bacterium UBA7136 | reverse complement strand
CAGGAAGCAGCCCAGGCCCAGCAGGCGGAGCAGAAGAAGCCTGAGCCTGCCCCGCAGGTTCCCCGCCGGGGCCCTGAAATCACTGAAATCGGCTAAGCCATGCCCTACCAGGAGGAAGGGGAGCAGCGGCTTGAAGCCTACCCCCAGCGTTTTCGGGCCCGGGTGGCCGGTCAGGTCAGCCGGGTTGTCTTCTCAGCAGCGGGCCAGAAGCCTAGCTTCCAGGTAACCCTGCTCGTTGAGAAGTCTAAGCCCCTGCCTCCGGCCAAGACCCACCCCATGACCGGTATGCCTATTGCCGAGACCGGGGAAGATCTGGATGACACCTCGGATGTTTCAGCCGATAGTCAGCCCATCACCAGTACCATCCGGATTCTTGAACCGGGCCAGGGCTTTACGAGCCGTTACAGCGTGGTTCATAAGACCGCCCGGGTGCTCTACCCGGACTATCCGCCGCTGGCTGCCGGTAGCCGCCTCACACTGATTTGGCTGGGCCAGCGGCAGGTGCCGGGAATTGAAGCCGGTGGCTACCTGCGGGTCTCTGGCCTGCTCTCACTCAGAGAGGACCCAGTGATTTATAACCCCCGCTACGAGATTGTCTCTACCGCTCCCTAAAAAACAGGGGGCTTAGGGCAGTACCTAACTGAAGAGGGCCCGCAGGTCATCCTCCCGCTGGGGGGTGGTGATGAAGAAGAGCTCATCCCCGCCCTCCAGGGCCTGGTCGCCGGTGGGAGTAATGGGCACCCCATCCCGCAGAATAGCGGTCAGAGTGGTCTCGTAGGGCCACTGCACATCATCAATAGTGTGACCAATGATGGGATGATCCTGGGGGACGGTGTACTCAACCAGGGTGGCACTACCAGTCTTGAGGGTTAGCAGGCGCACCACATCGCCAACCTCAACGGCCTCCTCAACCAAGGCCGTCATCAGGCGAGGAGTAGAGACCGCCACGTCCACACCCCAGGCCTCATCAAAAAGCCACTCATTCTTAGGGTTATTAACCCGGGCCACGGTGCGGGGCACCCCGAACTCGCTACGGGCCAGCAGAGAGACCACCAGGTTAGCCTTATCGTCACCCGAGGCAGCCACCACCACATCAGCCTGTTCGGGCTTGGCCTGCCGCAGCACGGACAGCTCGCAGGCGTCTCCAATGACCCAGTGGGCCCCCTGAATATCGCTGCGGCTAATGGTCTCAGACTTCACATCAATGATGGTGACCCGGTGCCCATGCGACAGCAGTTCCCGGGCGCTAGAAGAACCAACCGACCCGGCACCCACAACAATTACCTCCACAGGTTCTCACCCTCTTCCTTCTCTTCAGGTGCCCTGGCCAGCACCCGGCTCACCTCGTTAATGTCCTCGGTACGCATCATGGCGTGCAGGGTGTCACCCTGCTGGTAGGAGGACTCAGGGCTAGGCAGCATACCCTCCCCCAAACGGGTGATATAGGCGATGCGGACCCCGGCAGCCTCCTCAATCTCTAGCAGAGGACGGCCTGCCCAGCCCTGGTGCAGCTGCAACTCACCTAGCATGAGTCGGCCTGAGGCCTCCCGAAAATCACCGGCAATAGCCTGCTCCGGTAGGATCCGCCGCAGCACCTGGTCGGTAGACCAGCGGACGGCCGCCACCGTGGGAATACCCAGCCGCTGGTAGAACTCAGCCCGGTTAGGGTCATAGATTCTGGCCACCACATGGCCCACACCGAAGGTCTCCCGGGCCACTCGGGCCGCAATAATATTGGAGTTATCGCCGGAAGAAACCGCCGCAAAAGCGTAGGCATCCTCAATGCCAGCCCGCCGCAGGGTATCCTGATCAAAGCCCACCCCGGTAATCTTCTTCCCGGCAAAGTCCCGCCGCAGGCGACGGAAGGAACGATCATCCTGGTCAATGACAGCCACCGAATGGCCAGCGTCCTCTAGGGTATGAGCCAGCATGACCCCCACCCGGCCAGCGCCCATAATCACAAAATGCGGCACTCTTCTACCACCTCACCAGTAGAATCCAAGAACAAAAGAAGAGCCTGATACCAGGCCAAAAAACCAGTCTACGCCTGCCTAGCTCAGAGCAAAAAGCCAGTTGCCTGCTTGTTCTTTCTACACCCCAGGGGCTACCTTAGAGCCTGTGAGTAAAGCGCAGCAGAAACCCAGACCCTGGACAGGCAGGGGAAGGGAGGCAGAAACCAGAGCCAAGGGCAGGGGGCCCAAGGCCAGAAAAATCATGCCCCTCTTCGGTGCTGGCGCCCTCTCCTCCCTGGCCTACGCCCCCGACGAAATCATCCTCACCCTGCTCATCGCCGGCCAAGGAGCCTTGATTTACTCGCCCCTCGTGGGCCTCTTAATCGCCCTGGTGCTCCTGATCGTGGTCGGTACCTACCGCTACAACCTGCGCCAGCTAGACCGAGAAGGCGGCAATTTCACTCTCGTCAAAAAAGAGTTAGGCCAAAAACCTGCCCTTCTGCTAGCTGCTTCCCTAATCCTGGACGCCTGCCTGACCGTAGCCATCTCCCTGACTGCTGCCAGCCACTACCTTTTAGCTCTTTTCCCCTCGTTCGCCGGTCATGGTCGTCTGCTGGCCTACCTACTCATTGGGCTTTTTACCCTCCTGTGCCTGCTAGCTCTCAGGGGGCTCATCAAACTAGCTTTCCTTCCCGCCTACCTTTTTACTGGTCTCCTGCTCGTGATGATCATCAGCGGTTACTACCAGGACGCCAGTGGCCAACTTGGCCTAGCTCCTTCCGCCTCCTACCAGGTGGCTGACCTCTACCAAACCCATCACCTGCTGACTGAAGCTGGCATGCTATTAGTTCTCTTGCGGGCTTTCTCTTCTGGCTCCGTCACCCTCAGCGGCATCAACACCGCCGGTAATGCTCTCAAAGCTCTTCCCCCAGCCAGTCGACCCAAAGCAGCCAGGGCCCTCATGATTACTGGCGGAATCGCGGCCCTGAGCCTAACCTCCCTGCTCTACCTAGCTAACCGAACCCAGCTGGTCTACACCCTAAGCCCCGACCTGCTCCTGGTTGAGGGGCACCCTGCCCCAGCAGGCTTCCAACAGCAACCGGTCCTCCTTCAACTAGCCCAGACCATCTTCGGCAACCACTGGCTGACCACCCTCCTCGCCCTAGCCACCGTGGGGGTGCTGGGAAACGCAGCCATGACCTCCTTCATGGCCTTCCCCCTACTAGCCACCCAGCTAGCTAGCCGCCAGTACCTGCCCATCCACCTGGCCAGCAAAAAACGACGCCTCTACCGCAACGGGGTCCTAGCCCTAGGCGGTGGCGCCCTAGCCCTGGTTGCCCTCATGGGCCCCAGCCTTCACACCCTGGCCCAGATTTACCTGGTCGGTGCTTTTCTGGCTCTCTCAATTACCCAGCTGGCCCTCATCAAACAGATCCGGCAGAAACAGCGCCTGACCCTGGCCTCGGCCAAGAGCCGGGCCCTCTGGCGAGACCTACTGGTTACAGCCACCGGCACCAGCGCCTCCCTGGCCGTCCTAGGGATGGTCACCATCACTAAATTCACCCAGGGGGC
>DKXC01000135.1:0-1433 GCA_002492045.1 Micrococcaceae bacterium UBA7136 | reverse complement strand
CCCAGGGGGCCTGGCTGGCCTTGCTCCTGATCCTCCTTCTGAGCTACTTCATGATGAACACCAAAAAGCACTACCAGCGTATCGACCAGCAGCTAGGCAGCAAGGCCAGCCTGCAAGAACTCAAAGAAGCTAAGGTCCTGCCCTCCCGCGTCCACGCCCTGATCTATGTGGAGCGGGTCCGCAAACCAGCCCTGCGCGCCATCGCCTACGCCCGGGCCGCCCACCCTTCCTCCATTGAGGCAGTCATGGTCCAGCCCGACCGCCGCCTGCGCCAGGAAAACCTAGACACCTGGCAGCAACTAGACCTGCCCCTAGAACTGACCATCCTGGATTCCTCCCGCCAGGAACCGGCCGCCAGCGTCATAGACTACATCCAGCAGCTCAAACAGAAATCTCCCCGGGACCTGCTGGTCATCTACCTGCCCGAATACCTGGTGCCCGGCTGGCGTTCCTTCCTCTTCCACCGGCGAACCGTCCACAAGCTCAAGACCCGCCTGCGGCAGGAAGAAGGGGTTGTGGTAGCCTCCGTGCCCTGGAAGCTGGAGGCCTAGAAAGCCTCTATACTCAATTGTCTAAAGCCCCAACCAGAAGGTAGAAACGCCCATGGACGCCCAGCAGACCCCAGCCAGCCAGCAGACAGAAGAGCTGACTGTCGGCCAGATTCTTGAGCTCACCCCCCAGCGGCCAGCCCACGGCGGTGCCCTGGTTGCCAGAGTAGGGGAGAGGGTAGTCTTTGTCCGTCACGGGGTGGTGGGCGAGACTGCCCGCGCTCGCATCACTGGCCGAGGCCCCAAGGGACGTTTTTTCTTTGCTGATGTGGTGTCTGTGGATCAGCCTTCAACCCAGCGCCAGCCCCACCCCTGGCCCCAGGCTGATGCCCTGGCTCTTGAGCGGCCCCTGGGCGGTATGGAGTACGGTCATTTGAGGCTAGAAACCCAGCGGGATTATAAGCGGCAGGTGCTGCTTGACCAGCTGACCCGTCTGGGGGGTCTAGAGGCTGACCACCCTTTGCTGGGGGCGCTTGAGGTTGAGGCCCTGCCCCCGGCAGAATCGGGGGATTTGGGCTGGCGTACCCGGTCCCATTTTGCGGTAGATCCTGCTAGTGGCCGCATAGCCATGTTTGCTCATGCTTCTTCTGAACCGGTGGAGGTCCAAGACTTTCCTCTGCTAGATCCCCGCCTGCGGACGCTGGGCCTGGAGCGCCTAGATTTGACCGGGGTGACCCGCCTGGATCTGGCTGTGGCTGCCAGCGGCCAGATTGCCCTGACCTTTTGGGTCTCTTCAACCACCAGCCCAGCCCAGTTGGGGCCGCAGCTTCAGGAACAGGCCCGTAGGCTCTGGGGAGACCTGGAAGAGCAGCAGATCAGCCTGATTCTTGCTCCTGAGCGCAGGGGCGGACGCCGGCGGGGGGCCAAGCCTAAGACTCTCTTTCT
>DKXC01000151.1 GCA_002492045.1 Micrococcaceae bacterium UBA7136 | reverse complement strand
GACCTAATGAATAAGCCTCAGTTTCCTAAAGACCAGCGAAGCGGTTTTTGGTTTCCTTCCAGAAAACTCAGGTATAGTTCTAACTGCTCTTCTTCTGTCCAATCAAAGTAGGCTGGGTTCCATAAAAGTTCTAGGGTTCTCATTTTTCTCCTTTGTGGATTATTTCAAATCGGTTTAGAGTGTTCATGGTTGATGATTTTCTTTTTCCTTGGCTAAACTGTAATCGTGACCAGCTCGGGCCGCCAGCATAGCCGGAGGGATAGTATCAAGCCGGTAGTCCTTCGTGGCTTCCAGAACAGCCTGCTTAGTGGGGGCTAGTACTGCATCAAGCCGGGCCAGCACCGTAAAAGGAAGAATCACCTGCCCATACTGGTGCTGCTTATAGGTACCCCGCAGCAAATCAGCCACATTCCAAATGAACTGCGAATAGTTCAAAGAAGACACCCAAGCCCCCTTGCCGTCGCCACCAACAGTCTCAGGCACATATCCAACCCTCTAGACCCTAGTTATCGGTCGGATCCTGGCCCCGGGTCAAAGAATCCCAGGCATCAATCTCGTCCAGCTCCTCCGGCTGGCTAGCTGCGGGGGAGGGGCCTTTCTTTTGGGCCCGGTCGTAGCTGGCAGGCTGAGGCCAGCTATGAATCGTCGCCAGAGCAGCTAGAGCCAGTAGCACCAGCAGGGAACCCAGAGCAATGGTGGCCCAGGGCCAAAGAGTCAGGGCATAAGACTGGGCGGCCGCCGTCGTGCCAGTCACCCCATTAACCTGGTGGGCGGCAGCTGCCTGCGGGTTAGCCAGCACCCCGGCACTAGCCGCCACCAGGCCCGAACCCGCCAAAAGCAAAACAGTAGCCAGCAGGTAGCGCAGGCCCCGGCGTCCCAGGCGCAGAGCCAAACCCGCCAGCAGGGCCACCACCGCCAGGGCCGTCAACTGAGGGGCAGCCTGAGCCCCCGTCACATCCAACAACTGGCTCTCCAGCACCGTAGACACCCGGGCCTGAATCCAGGTGGGCAGACCAGAGCCCAAGGCCCCGGCAGACAGCAGTAGGGCCAGATTACTGATAGGGGAGGGCTGGGCCCAGCGAGAAAGAGCAGACAGGCGCATCAGGCTCCTTGCCTAGAGAAAAAGCACTAACCTGCACCATCCTAGTAGAGCAGGCAAAGAAAAACCGGCAACACGACAGCAGCCAAAAGCAGCAGAAGATACCCAGAAGCCCCGTCCAGGCCCTAGAATGGTCTTAAAACTTTAGGTCTGCCCGCGCCCAGAACACACACCCGCGGGCAGGCACCACCACGCACAGACCAAGGAGGCTCCCATGGCCCAAGAAACTCTTGAACTCGTACCCGACCTGCCCTATCCCAACCACGGCAACACCACCGCCTCCTGGGCCATGACCATCGTCCTCATGGTTGGCGCCGTCATTGCCGCCGTTGGCTTCTGCCTGCACAGCACCGTCGGTTTCATTGCTGGTCTGGTTGTCATGCTCATTGGCCTGGGCGTCGGCTACGGCCTCAAGGCAGCTGGCTACGGCCAGGGTGGCAAGCACACCAAGTACAAGCACCACTAAGCCTTAGCTAAGGCTCAAATCTAGAGGGCGTCCCGGCTTCTTCAAGTCAGGGCGCCCTTTCTTTACCCTCAGGGGCTAGGATTAGGAGTCATGACCGATTCAATCCAGCTTCTGGCCTCCATTCCCTCACCTGAGGTCTCTTCCATCACCTTAGGGCCCCTGACTATCCACTTCTATGCTCTCTGTATCCTGGCCGGTATTGTCACCTGCCTCTGGTTGACCACCCGCCGCTGGGAATCCTGGGGCGAGGACCCCGAACGGGTGCTAGACGTCGCTATCTGGGCTATTCCCTTCGGTATTGTGGGTGCCCGCCTCTACCACGTCCTCATTACCGACCCGGGCTCCTACTTTGGTCCCGGCGCCGACCCCCTGGCTATCCTGCGCATCTGGGAGGGCGGCATCGGTATTATGGGTGCCATCTCTATGGGTGGCCTGGGAGCCTGGCTAGCCTGCCGCCGCTACGGTATCTCCCTGGCTAAGTTCGCGGACGCGGCAGCCCCCGGTATTCTCATTGCCCAGGCCATGGGACGCTGGGGTAACTGGTTTAACCAGGAACTCTTCGGCAAGCCCACTACCCTGCCCTGGGGCCTAGAAATCTCGGCCTCCTCCTATAACTTCCCGGACCAGTACCCGGCCGGTACCCTCTTTCACCCCACCTTCCTCTACGAGTCCCTCTGGAACCTGCTGGGGGCCTTCCTGTTGATCTATCTGGGCAAGCGGGGACTCTTTCAGCTGGGGCAGACCTTCTGGGCCTATGTGGCCTGGTACGGTTTTGGCCGCCTCATGATTGAGCTTTTCTTGCGGATTGATACGGCCGAGATGCTGCTGAGCCTGCGGATTCACGTCTGGACGGCGGGGGGCATTCTGCTGTTGGGCCTGGTCATGTTCCTGGTAGCAGGTGCCCGGGCTCGGCGCAAATCTTTGGGGTAAAGGTGGTGTAACACTAAAGAAATTTTCGGCTTTAAGTAGAAATGTGACCTAGGTCAGGTCTAGGATGGGCAGTGAGGTAACTCTCATTTCTGTAGGTCCTGACCAAGGAGCAAGCCCATGGCAAGCATGAAAGCAGTAGTAGTATCCGACCGCCTGGACGGCACCGTCGACATCAAGGAAGTACCCGTCCCTGAAGTAGGCCACGGCCAGGTACTGGCCAAGATTGAATACTCGGGTGTCTGCCACACCGACCTGCACGTTGCCGCCGGCGACTTCGGCCAGAAGCCCGGCCGCATCCTAGGCCACGAAGGCGTTGGCGTCATCACCGAGGTAGGCCCCGGCGTAGACCATCTCAAGGTGGGCGACCGGGTCTCCGTCCCCTGGTTCTTCAAGGGCTGCGGCCACTGCGAATACTGTGTAGACGGCCGTGAAACCCTCTGCCGCCAGGTCGTCAACGCCGGCTACACCGCAGACGGCGGCATGAGCGAATACACCCTGCTCTACGCTGACTACACTGTCAAGGTGCCCGACGCCCTAGACCCGGTAGAAGCCACCTCCATCACCTGCGCAGGCGTCACCACCTACAAGGCCATTAAGGAATCCGGCGTTCGCCCCGGCCAGTGGATTGTCCTCTTCGGTGCTGGTGGCCTGGGCAACCTGTCTGTCCAGTACGCCAAGAACGTCTTTGACGCCCAGGTTATTGCTGTAGACCTCAACGAGGACAAGCTCCTGCTAGCTAAGGACAGCGGCGCCGACGTTGTCATCAACGCCCTCAACGTTGAGAACGTAGTTGAAGAAATCAAGCAGATCACCGGCGGCTACGGCGCCCACGTTGCTGTGGTTACCGCTGTTGCCAAGGCCGCCTTCAACCAGGCTGTGGACTCCGTCCGGGCCGGTGGCACCGTGGTAGCTGTGGGCCTGCCCAGCGACTCCATCGACCTCAGCATCCCCCGCCTGGTACTGGACGGCATCAAGGTTCAGGGCTCCCTGGTCGGTACCCGCCAGGACCTGGCCGAGGCCTTCGAGTTCGGTGCCCAGGGCAAGGTTAAGCCCATTGTTCAGCTGCGCCCCGTCGAGGATGCCCAGGCTATCTTTGACGAGATGCACGCCGGTCTGATCAACGGACGCATGGTACTGGACTTCACCGGCGCCACCAAGTAAAGCCTGCTCTTGAGCTGGGCGGGCGAGTCTAAGAGCCCTTATTTCAGCTCACTACAAGACCAGCACGAAGGGCCCCTGAGAGAAAAGCTTCTCCCGGGGGCCCTTTGTTCTGTCTGTATAAGCTGTAAGCGGTTTCTAGCCTGCCAGGTATTCCTTGACCTGCTCTACCAGGGGAGTAATGGCGGCGCGGTCCATGTAGTCGGCACCCCCATTGTCGAAGGCCTCAATCAGCTGCTTGTCGTACTCGTTCTGGTGGGGCTTGAGCTTGTAGGCGGTCTTAACCCCGGTCAGGGCTGCCCGGTGCAGCTTGGTCATCTCGTCCATCTTGAGGCCGCCGCGGAAGTGGAAGGCCGGGCGGTCACCGGCCACATCGGCCTTGTAGCTCTTCATGACCCGCTCGTCCAGGTAGGAACGGGGGTAGACGGCGGTGCCGTTGAAGGAGACTGTGTAGAAGAGGCGGTGGGGAACAGCCAGCATGGCGTCCTTGCGCTTGCGCAGGGTGGGGGCCCCGGTCAGGAAGCCACCCAGGTAGCTGGCGCCTACAATCAGGATGTCGGCCTGGGCTAGGAGTTCGTCGGTGACCTCGGCGGCGGGGGAGAGGATCGCCTGGGGGGCTTGGGGGAGGGCTTGGAGCTCTTCTGCAATCCACTGGGCGTAGCGTTCTGTGTGGCCGTAGGTGGAGCCGTAGCTGATAAGGACGGTCTGGGGGCTCATGCTTGCCTTTCAAAAGCGGGTGGGGGTTGCTGGGACTAGGCCCAGTGTTCAGAATACGCCAGGGGAGGGGTCTGGCCTAGCCTGTGAGAAAAATTTTCTAGATTTTTCTGAGGGTAAGCCGCCTGTTTGTGTGTGTTTTTGTGGGGTTCTGCGGGTTTGAGGGGGTAAAAAGTGGCCTAGACCTCCGTGAAAACCCAAGAAAAGGCCGTATAATGGGTCATGAACGTGTTGGTTCACCTCCTCCCATCTGTGAATATGTGGTATTCACTGCCGAGGAGGGCCAGCCAAGACTTCTCAGCCCCACTAGAAACCTAAGGTTGAATCATGAGACGCGCAAAGATTGTTTGCACCATTGGCCCCGCTATTTCGGCACCCGACAAGATTTCAGCAGCTATCGAAGCTGGCATGAACGTAGCCCGACTCAACATGAGCCACGGCGACCACCAGGTCCACACCACCTCCTACCAGACCATCCGCGAGCAGGCTGAAAAGCTAGGCCGTAACGTCGCCATCCTGGCCGACCTCCAGGGCCCCAAGATTCGCCTCGAAACCTTCAAGAACGGCTCCGAAGTTCTCGAACCCGGCGACACCTTCAAAATCACCATCGAAGAGGTCGAAGGCACCAAGGAAATCTGCGGCACCACCTTCAAGGGCCTACCCGGCGACGTCAAGCCCGGCGACACCCTCCTGATTGACGACGGCAAGATCCGCCTGCAGGCCATTGAAGTAGACGCCACCACCGTCACCACCCGCGTCGTCGTTGGCGGCCCCGTCTCCAACAACAAGGGCATCAACCTGCCCGGCGTAGCAGTCTCCATCCCCGCCCTGACCGAAAAGGACGAAGAAGACCTCCGCTTCGCCCTGCGCATGGGTGTTGACATCATCGCCCTCTCCTTCGTCCGCTCCGGCGACGACGTCAAGCGCGTCCACGAAATCATGGCAGAAGAAGGCCGCAAGATCGCCGTCATCGCCAAGATTGAAAAGCCCCAGGCCGTTGAAAACCTGCAGGACATCGTCGATAAGTTCGACGGCATCATGGTGGCCCGTGGCGACCTGGGCGTCGAGTTCCCCCTGGAAGAGGTTCCCCTGGTGCAGAAGCGGGCCATCGAACTCGCCCGCCGCTGGGCCAAGCCCGTTATTGTGGCCACCCAGGTGCTAGAAACCATGATTCAGAACCCCACCCCCACCCGGGCCGAGGCCTCC
>DKXC01000053.1:7408-7993 GCA_002492045.1 Micrococcaceae bacterium UBA7136 | reverse complement strand
CCCTAGCCTCCCTGACTCTCTTGGTGACTGCCTGCACCCCCTCCTCCAGCGTCCGCCAGCTGATCAGCACAGAAGACCTCACCCCGGCTGCTGATACCGCTCATGGGTCCAGCTGGCAGCAGGACAACTTTGCCAGCTTCTACCAGCAGACCATCGACTGGCGGGATTGCCAGGCCAAAGACGCCGAGCTGACCCAGGATGAGCTCAAGACCGCCCAAGAAAACGGTGCCCTTGACCTTTCTGCCTTTGAGTGCGCCCGGGTTAAGGCCCCGCTGAACTGGGCTGACCCTAGCAATGAGCAGACCATTGAGCTGGCCGTTACCCGAACCAAAACCCAGGCTGACCCCTCCCAGGCTGTTCCCCTCTTTACTAACCCTGGCGGCCCGGGCGCTGGCGGCGTCCAGCACGCCCTACTTTTGGGTGCTAACCCCGCCTTTGAGCCGGTGCTGACCAACCATCAGCTCTGGGGCTTTGACCCGCGCGGTATCGGTAATTCTAGCCCGGTGACCTGTGAGTCTGATTCTCAGGTTCCGGCCGTCCAGCTAGCTGAGTGCGCCGCCAATTCTGAGCTGGCTAACTTTATGT
>DKXC01000053.1:4545-7100 GCA_002492045.1 Micrococcaceae bacterium UBA7136 | reverse complement strand
TCTGGCTAACTTTATGGGCACCTCCCAGGTAGCCCGGGATATGGAGCTTCTGCGGGTTCTGGCGGGCGACCAGCGGCTAGACTACCTGGGCTACTCCTACGGCACCATGCTGGGGGCCACCTACGCCACGATCTTCCCGGATAAGGCCGGACGCATGGTCCTGGATTCAGCCGAAAATGCCCAGTGGGGCACCCTGATTCACCAGTTTGACCAGTCGGTGGCTGTAGCTAAGGCTATTGTGGCCATGGCTGAATCCTGTGGGGATGCCCGCACCAGTGAAGGCCAGAAGGTAACCTGCCCTTTCAGCAGCGAAAAGGAACTCTTGGATGTGCAGAAGAAACTGGGTGAAGAGCCTCTCAAGGGCTCCGATGATCAGGAGTTTGGAGCCGCCGAGCTGGATTCTTACCTGACCTCCCTGCTTTATGAGCCCGCTGCCTACCAGGGTGATGGCCTAGACCTGCTGGGCAAGGCTGTCAAGGGCGACAAAGAGGCTCTTGAACAGGTTCTGGCGACCATTGCGGACGGTGGCGCTTCGGTGGGTACTGCCGGCCAGCTAGCAGCCTGCCCCTCTACCCCTAAGACCCCGGATGTTGAGGCTTTTGTGGAGCATGTCGAGCAGGTGGGGGTTCCGGCCTATATGGGTGGCCCTGAGATTTCTGATGAGTTGCTGGCTAGCTACACTGATTTTTCTTGTGCAGTTCTGCCTGCCACCGGCACCGATATTATGACTGCCTTTGATGCCTCTGCGGTAGAGACTAATCTGCTGGTCATTGGTATTACCGGCGACCACGCCACCCCCTATCAGTACGGCAAGGAACTGGCCAGTGAGCTAGGTAAGGCCACCCTGCTGACCCTAGAGGGTATGGGGCATGGGGCTTCCTACTCTGACCGTTCCACCTGCGTAGACGACCTGACCACCGCCTACCTGGTCAAGGGTGAACTGCCCCAGGAAGGTAGCACCTGCCAGCCTAACCAGGACTAAGCAGAAGGTCCGGCTCATAGATTATGAGCCGGACCTTTCCCTATCTCAGCCAGATTTAGAAGAGCCCAACCATGGTGCCCTGCTCGTCAAAGCCGATGCGCTCAGCAGCCGGGGACTTTGCCAGGCCAGGCATGGTTCGCATGGTTCCGCAGATAGCGTAGACATAGCCGGCACCGGCAGCCAGGCGGACCTCCCGCACCGGCAGGCTCCAGCCGGTCGGTGCCCCCTTGAGGCTGGGGTCAGCAGAAATCGACAGGTGAGTCTTAGCAATCACCACCGGCAGGTGACCGTAGCCCAGCTCCTGGTAGCGGGCCAGCTGCTTGGCGGCAGCCGGGGCCAGCTCAATGCCGTCCGCCCCGTAAACCTTGGTGGCCACCTTCTCAATCTTGGTCTCCAGGGAGTCAGAGTCCTCATAGGTGTAGGTCAGCTCAGAGACATCATCACAGGCCTCAGCCACAGCATCGGCCAGCTCGGTCACACCCTTGCCTCCCTCAGCAACGCCCCGGTGGATAGCTACGCGAGCGCCAGCCTCCCGGGCAATCCGGCGAATAGTCTCGTGCTCAGACTCAAAATCGGTGGGGAAGGCATTAATGGCTACCACCGGTTGCACACCGAAGGAACGCACAATCTCAATGTGCTTGAGCAGGTTAGCGGCACCGGCCTCGACGTCCTCGGTGTTCTCAGCCAGTAGACCCTCGGGCAGAGGCTTGCCGGGCACAATCTTGTAGCGGCCCGAGTGGGACTTGAGGGAGCGGACAGTGACTACCAGGACGGCGGCGTCCGGCTTGAGGCCGGAGACCCGGCACTTGACGTTGAAGAAGCGCTCTGCCCCCATGTCTGCCCCGAAGCCGGCTTCGGTAATAACATAATCAGCATGCTCTAGGCCAACATAGTCGGCGACAACCGAGGAGTTGCCGGTGGCGATGTTGCCGAAGGGGCCTGCATGGATCAGGGCCGGGGTCTTCTCCAGGGTTTGGAGCAGGTTGGGGTTGATAGCATCGGCCAGGATGACGGCCATGGCCCCGTCAGCCTTGAGGTCGGCTGCGGTGACCGGCTCCCCCTGGTAGTTGAGGCCGATGACGATCTTGGCCAGGCGCTCTTGCAGGTCAGTGAAGCTGGTGGAAAGAGACAGAATCACCATGATTTCACTGGCGGAGGTGATATCGAATCCGGTTTCTCGGACCACACCGTCCATGCGCTCGCCCAGGCCGATGACGATGTTGCGCAGGGCCCGGTCGTTCATGTCGATGACGCGGCGCCAGGTGATGGCCCGGGGGTCGATACCTAGTTCGTTGCCGTGGTGTAGGTGGTTGTCGATGATGGCAGCCAGGAGGTTGTGGGCTGCGGTGACGGCGTGGAAGTCGCCGGTCAGGTGCAGGTTGAGCTTCTCCATGGGCACGATCTGGGAGTAGCCGCCGCCTGCTGCCCCGCCCTTGATACCGAAGGTGGGACCCATGGAGGGCTGGCGCAGGGTCAGCATGGCCTTGCGTCCTGTGGCTGCCATACCCTGGGCCAGGGAGACGGAGGTTGCGGTCTTGCCCTCGCCCAGGGGGGTGGGGGTGATGGCGGTGAC
>DKXC01000053.1:3434-4305 GCA_002492045.1 Micrococcaceae bacterium UBA7136 | reverse complement strand
CAGGGGGGTGGGGGTGACTGCGGTGACCACAATGTACTTGGAGCCGCGGGCCAGGGCCTTGGCGGCCGTGGTGTCTTGGGTTAGCTGAACCTTGGCCACGTACTTGCCGTAGGGTTCTAGGCGGTCGGGGTCAATACCGCTGGCGGCTGCAATCTCGGTGATGGGTTGCAGGGTCGCGGCCTGGGCGATTTCGAGGTCTGAGGGGAAGGGCTTGCTCATGGGAACTCCCTGGGGTTGGTGGAACACTTAGGAGCTATTTTAGTGGTCTAGAACATATTTTTCTAGCGGCTTGCTGGCTCTCCCAGCCTATTCCCCTCCGACTCTAGGCCCGCTCAAAGATTTGAGCCGGGCTACCCTGAGCCACAATCTGCCCCTCCTCCAGCAGGATGGCCCGGTCAGCCAGGGAGGCAATACGGGCATCATGGGAAATGATAATGACAGCCCGGCCCTTCATGAGGGCCCCCAGGGCTGTGGACGCATCAGCCAGTTCCAGCTGGGTCGTTGACTCATCCAGAATGACGGCCCGAGGATTAGCCAGCAGGATACGGGCCAGGGCCAGCTGCTGAATCTGGTCCCGACTCAGTTCTGGGCCGCTCGCCCCCAGCTGGGTTTCTAGGCCCTCTTCTAGGTCTGCGGTCCAGTGGGCGCCCACAGCTTCCAGGGCTGCCAGCATCTGCTGGTCACTGGCCTGGGGGGCTGCCACGGTCAGGTTCTCTGCCAGGCTTCCCACAAAAAGGTGGGCTTCCTGGGTGCAGACCAACAGGGCGGGCCGTCCTTCATCATCTAGCCAGGTGGGGTAGTATCCTCCACCCACCGGACGTCCAGCCACCCGAATAGTGCCTTCTTGCGGGCTGAGGGAGCCAGCGATAAG
>DKXC01000053.1:0-3144 GCA_002492045.1 Micrococcaceae bacterium UBA7136 | reverse complement strand
CCTTCTTGCGGGCTGAGGGAGCCCGCCATGAGCCGGGCTAGGGTGGTTTTGCCTGAACCTGAGCGTCCTACCAGGGCCAGGGACTCCTGGGCCCCGATGGAGAGGCTCAGCTCTTGGATAACTGCCTGACCAGAGGTGTAGGAGTAGCTGACCTGCTCTAGCTCAATCAGCCCGGTTTCCTGAAGCTCTTTTTCTGCTGGCAGAGTCTCAGCCTGCCCTGAGCCTGCCTTTTCTGCCTGCTGGCGGCGGGCCAAATCAACCACACCAAAGACTCGGCTCATAGAGACGGTCATCTCCCGCAGGCGAATCAGCCAGAAGGTGAAAATATCGGCGTTAATCCGCATAGAGAAGAGCATGACTGAGGCTGTTGCCACCTGCCCCCAGGAGGCCCACCCCTGCCCTACCGCATAGCTGCCCCAGGCGATAGAAAGAAAGAGAGGCATATAGGAGTTGATAGCGTCCAGGCCCCAGAAGATGGACTTGGTGCGAATCACCTTGTCAGAGAGGTGATAGGCTCGCCCGATTCCTTCTTCTAGTACCTGCTGGCAGGCCTGGTGAACACCCAGTTCTGCCACGGTGCTAGCGCCCCGCAGGTTCTCGGTGGCGGTGACCGTATAGCTACTGACAGCCTCTAGCTTGCGGGCTACCAGCTTGCCCAGGCGGGGCAAAAAGAAGGAAAGTAGCAGCCCCATGACCAGGAACATGGGAACAGTGACCAGGCCAATGACCGGATTGACCGCAAAGATAGAGACAGCAGTAATCAGGGTGTAGACGCTAATGTAGGCGAACTCCGGCAGACCAGTAGCCAGCACCTGCCGGATACTGTCTAGGTCATCAGTCAGGCGAGAGATCAGGTCGCCCGAGCCGGCCTCTTCTAAGGTTTGGGCGTCCAAGGTCAGGGAGGACTCTACCAGTTCTACGCCCAGGTCGCGGTTGAGCCTTACCCCCATTTTCTGCCCCTGAAAGGTCCAGGCCCGGGTTAGGAGGGCACCGGCCAGAACAGAGACAGCTAAGAGGCTGATTTCTACCCAGGGGTAGGCAGTCAGCTGCCCCTGGGAGGCTTGATCAATAATCTGCCCCACCATCATGGGCATGACCAGGGCCGTCAGGGAGCTAGCGATAAAGAGGAGAATGAGCAGGGCCAGCTGCCAGGGGGTCTTGACTACCAGCCCCAGCAGCAGCTTCCAGGTGACCGGCCCGCTGGTGAGGGGAAGAATCTTAGCCACGGCTCTGACCGCCTTTCTGGGCCTCTAGGCGACGCTCTACTTCTAGGGTGGTACTGACCAGGTAAATCTGCTGGATATGCTCTAGGGGCCCTGCCTGCCCTACCTTTTCTTCCAGTTGGTTCAGGATAAAACGCTGGCTGGGTTCGTCCACCGAGTTAAGGGGTTCAGCCAGCACCAGGACGGGGGCCTGTTGGGCTAGGGCCCGGGCCAGGGCCAGGCGCTGCCGCTGACCGCCTGAGAGATTCATCCCCTCGGGGCTGATGCTGGCTGCCAGGTAGTCCTGGGGGTCTCGTCCGCCCAGCCGGTAGGCAATCTCTAGGGAGTCTGTGACCTCTAGCAGGTCAATCATTCTCTGGGTTTCTAGCCCCTCGGTGCCCAGGCTCAGGTGCTCAGCCAGGCTACCGGCAAAGATCATGGGGTTGGGCTCTGACAGGAGCACCTTCTGCCCCTGACTGCGCAAGTATTCGGCTAGCTGCTGGCTGGTTTCTTGAACCGATAGGCCCAGGCCGCGAGGGTTAAGGTAGTGGACCGGCCCCCGGGGTGCCGGTGGCTCTAGCTGACCACCTGTGGTTTCTGGCAGGGTCTTGTCCTGCTTCTGCACTTCCTCTGCTAGCTCATCTACCCGGCGCAGGGCCACCCGAGAGCCCCGCCAGAGGTAAAGGAACATTTCTACCGACCAGACCGGCCCGGTCAGGGCATTAATAAGACCCACGATGGTCACCAGCTGACCGGCCGGAATCTCAGTAATCCAGCTGCCCTCCTGGGAGACCCCGCGCAGGGCAAAGGCCACCGCCAGCAGGGTCACGGTGCCTTGCAGAAAGTTTCGGGCAGCAAAAGACCAGGTTTGGACGCTCTCTAGCTGCAGCTGGGCCTGGTAGACGTCCTGGGCCCGACGCTGGTAGCGGCCCATCATGGTCTTCTGGGCACCCAGGCCCGCAATTGTACGGATGGAAGCCGCAATATCAGAGGCCCGGGAAGTTGCAGCCCCCACAGTGTCGCGGAAGGTGTCAGTGTGCTTTTCGAGGATGCCTGAAATCCAGGTCAGAAGCAGAACAGTCAGAATCAGGCCGCCCAGAGAAATAAAGGCCACCAGGGGGCTAATAATCCAGAGCTGCCAGGCCCCCAAGATAGCAACCATGAGGGAAGAAACAGCCATAAAGAGGGGGTGCCACATGTTGGCGATGGCCCGTGAATCCTTATTGAGAATAGCTACACTGGCCCCAGCGTCCCTCTTATGTAAGGCGCCAAGCAGGCGGGCAATATGCAGCTGCCAGTCTCGTTCCAGCCGGACGACGGTGCGGAAGACCCAGCGCAGACCAACCATCTCGTTAAGAGCCAGGTAGATAATCATGGCCAGGGTCAACCAGGTCAGCTGGCTGGCCCTATCGTTCTGCCCGCTCAGGGCGGCATCAATGGCCCCGCCCACGGTGACCGGCAGAAAAACCAGGACCAAACCGGCTAGCAGCTCCATGCCAAAGGGGATGAAGTCTCGTGGGGTCCAGTGAAAACCGGGCGGGGCTACACGGATGAGAAGTTTGGCTTTTTTCTTTTGGCTACTCATGCTTTCAACTCCCTAACGCTCCGGCTCTGGCCCTATCCACCCCACCATAAATGAGCTATATCTTACCCTATTACCTTCGGGGGCCTGTTCTCTCAGGCTGCTACTGGCTTAAGATAGGAGAACCATGAGAATTCTTCCTTACCTGGCTTCCTCCCTGCAAGACCCCAAGAATCACTACTACCGGGGCGATTTTGCCTCTAATCCCTTGACCGGGGACGAGGCCTTCCAGGCTTTTAACGACTGGGTTTCTTCCCGCGGTATGCAGCTCTACCCTGCCCAGGAAGAGGCCGTCCTGGCCCTGGCAGCTGGCCATAACGTCATCCTGGCAACCCCAACCGGCTCAGGTAAGTCAACCGT
>DKXC01000088.1:4059-8151 GCA_002492045.1 Micrococcaceae bacterium UBA7136 | reverse complement strand
CGTGGTTTGCATCACTCTTGTTTTCTGATAGGAACAAGCCCTCACCAGCAAAACCTTCATCAAAAGTTGAAGCAAGAAACACTATGTGACTAGGAGTTTTGTCCTCCTCGCCGGGGTGTTCCCCTCGAGGCGACTTGTAATACTTTACGCACCTTCCACACCCCGCGCAAGCCCACAAACCCCGAAACACCCCCAAAAACCCCCAAATAAGCACCCAGCAGGGTGGTGTTTGGCCTGGTCAGGGCTGGGTTGGGGGGTGACAGAAATTTTTTCAAACTTTTTTCCAAGAACCCCGTTCAGAAGGCTCTGAGGCTACTTTTTCAAGGTTTCTAGGGCTGGCAGAGACAAAAGAAGAGGGCCCCTTCCTCCTGTAAAGATACAGTCAGAAGAGACCCTCCCCCATCCTCCTCCAGGATAGGAACTAGGAAGCCAGCTCCACCAGGGCCATGTTCTTCTTGCCCCGGCGAACCACAGCGTACTTACCCAGCAGCAAATCCTGGGTGCTCAGAGCAGCGTCCTCGCCCTGAACCTTGACGTTATTGATAGCAGCCCCACCCTCCTTGAGGGTTCGACGGGCCTCGCTCTTGGAAGCAGACAGGCCGGTCTCGGTCAGCACCGTCACCATATCCAGCTGGTCAGCAGACAGGACAGCATGGGGTAGCTCCTCAGTAGCAGCCTTGAGGGTAACCTCATCCAGGGCAGCAAAATCACCCTTGCCGAAGAGGGCCTCAGAAGCAGCAATAACCTTCTCGGTTGCCTCAACACCGTGTACCAGAGAAGTCACCTCATAAGCCAGGGTCTTCTGGGCCAGACGCTTAAAGGGCTCCTCCTCAACAGACTTCTGCAGCTGAGCAATCTCCTCCCGAGTCTTAAAGGTAAAGACCTTAAGGCGATCAGCCACATCCGCATCAGCAGTGTTAAGCCAGAACTGGTAGAAGGCGTAGGGCGAGCACATGCTGGGATCCAGCCAGATAGCGTTGCCCTCGCTCTTACCGAACTTAGTGCCGTCCGAATTAGTAATCAGGGGGGTGCCCATGGCATGGACACTCTTACCCTCTACCTTACGGATCAGCTCGGTGCCAGAGGTCAGGTTGCCCCACTGGTCAGAGCCACCGCACTGCAAGGAAATACCGTAGCGGCGGTTGAGCTCTAGGAAGTCATTGCCCTGCAAGATCTGGTAAGAGAACTCGGTGTAGGAAATACCCTCCTCAGAGTTGAGGCGCTTAGCCACAATCTCCTTCTTGATCATGGTGCCCACCCGGAAGTTCTTGCCCACTTCCCGCAAGAAATCAATAGCAGACAGCTGGCTGGTCCATTCCAGGTTATTAACCATACGGGCAGCATGCTCCCCCTCAAAGGAAAGGAAACGCTCAATCTGGGAGCGCAGACGCTCAACCCAGCCCTCAACAACCTCGCGAGAGTTCAGCACCCGCTCAGAAGTCTGGCGGGGGTCACCAATCAGGCCGGTGGCACCACCCACCAGGCCGAAGGGGTTATGGCCGGCCAGCTGCAGGCGACGCATGAGCAGCAGCTGCACCAGGTGACCCAGGTGCAGGGAAGCAGCGGTGGGATCGTAACCGATATAGAAATTCAGGCTCTCCTCGGTCAGGGCCTTCTCTAGGGCCTCCTCATCGGTGCTCACATGCACCAGACCGCGCCACTTGAGCTCCTGCCAGATGTTCTCAAAGGACTCATCGTTAGACTGAGCAGCCAGAATTTCTTCAGACACATCTACTCCTGATGTTTTCATAGATTAAGACAGGGACAAGACTACCACTCTAGGCTAGATTCAGGCCTGAACCAGGCCCTCCAAACCAGCAGGTAGCTTCTCTTCAGCTAGCAAGTAAAGCCGCTGAGTCGGACGGGTCATAGCCACATAGAGGTCACCCACCGAGCCGCGGGCCTCCTCAATGAGCAGCTGAGGCTCCACAATAAAGACCACATCGAACTCCAGGCCCTTAGCCTCCCAGGGGGTCAGCACCAGTAGGCGCTTCTCAAGAGCAGAAGCCGCAGACCCCAACTGATCAGCAAAAGAAGCCCGCAAGGCGGCAAGGGTCTGCCGGTAAACCGGGCCAGGGGCAATCACACCCACCAGGCCGCCGTCCTGCTGGGCCAGTTCCCGGCCCAAAAGCTCCTGCAAACGAGCCAGTAAGTTGCCTTCCCCCACCCGGTAGGCTTCCGGAGCCCACTGGCCTTGGCGAGCAGCCCTCGGGGCAGAGACCTCCACACCCGCAGCCCGGGCTACAGCCACCGCCGCATCAGAAATCTGGGCGGGAGTACGGTAGTTGACTGTCAGCTCTTCCAGGCTAAAACGGTCCCCCACAAAGGGCTCCAGGGCCTGAGCCCAGGAGGAGGAAGCAGCCGGTGAAGAGGCCTGAGCAATATCGCCCACTACCGTAAAAGACTTCATAGGGCAGCGGCGCATAAGCAGACGCCACTGCATGGGTGAAAGCTCCTGAGCCTCGTCCACCACCACATGCCCATAGGCCCAGGTGCGGTCCTGCAAGGCTGCCTTGGCGGCGGTCATCCGTTCGCTAATCTCCTCATTTAGCTGGGCAATCTGCTCGGCCGTGACCACCCCGTCCACGCCCATATCGGCCAGCTGACTATCAACATTCTCTAGGGCCTTGCGGGCATTCTCAAGATTGGCTTGGTGGGCGGCCTCAGCCCTGGCAGCAGCAGCCGCACCCACCACCTGAGAGAAGTCACCCAGCAGTTCGGCGGCCTCATCTAGCAGGGGCAAATCGGCTTCGGTAAAGGGCTGCTCAGCGCTACGGGCCAGGGCAGCAGCCTCCTGCTCAGACAAAATACCCTTGGTCGCAGAAGCCAGGTAGTGAGGCTTGGAATAGAGCGAGCGCAGCAGGGTCTCAGCCGACAGGGGCATCCAGGCCAGATTCAGGGCCCGACGGACGTCCAGGGAAGACCGGACATCCTCCTGCAGGTAGGGGCGGTCCACAGCATGGCCAGCTGAGGCGTCCAGCTTCTGGTTGAGCTGCTGGGTCAGTTCCTTGAGCAGAATCTTGACGAAGGTCTCCCGGGCCTGGTTGTGGGGTTTGCCAGAGGACCGGGCCGCTCCCCGAGCCTGTTTGACCATGGCGGGGGTCAGTTCAATGGCGGTGGAATCAACATAGAGAACCTGGGTCTTGGCCGGCACCTTCTGCCGGTCAGCCACAGCCCGCTTGATGACCTGCACCATCCGCAGATCACCCTTAACCTTGGCAGCCTGGTAGTTGCCCTCGGGCACAGCCCGAATACCTGGATAAAGAGTAGCCAGAGAGGACATAACTACCCCGGTTTCGCCCAGGGAGGGCAAGACCCGCTCGATGTACCACATGAAGGAGGAGGAGGGACCCACGATGAGGACACCCGACTTCTTGAGCCGTTCCCGGTAGGTGTAGAGCAGGTAGGCCGCCCGGTGCAGGGCCACGGCGGTCTTACCGGTACCAGGTCCGCCCTGGACCACCCGGACCCCGGCCAGGTCGGCCCGAATCATGGCGTCCTGCTCAGCCTGGATAGTGGCCACAATATCGTTCATGCGGCCGGTGCGCTTACGGTTGAGGGCTGCCAGCAGGGCCCCTTCGCCATGGACGGGCTGGCCTTCCTCAAGGTAGGCGGGGTCTAGGACGTCGTCTTCAAAGGAGGTGACGGTGCGGCCCTCTAGCATGAGGTGGCGGCGGCGACCCACGCCTTGACGGTTGAAGGCTGTGGCCTGGTAGAAGGTTCCGGCCTCAGGGGCGCGCCAGTCCAGGAGCAGGCGCTGGTGGTCTTCGGTGGAGAGGCCAATTCGACCAATATACCGGGTGTCACCGGAGTCTAGGTCTAGGCGTCCGAAGGCTAGACGATGGTTGACGGCCCGGTACTGGGCTAGGCGGTCTTCATAGTGCTGGGCGTAGGCGTCCCGCTCGGAGCGGTTCTGGTGGCTACCAACCGACTGGTTTTTGCGGGTGTCCTTGAGCTTGTGCTCATTGGTTTCGATGAATTGGTCCAGGCGGGCATAGAGCTGCTGGACGTAGGCGGCCTCGGCGGCCAGCTGCTGCTGGTAGCTGCTGTCTGCTGCGGACGGCTGGGGGCTGAGATTAGTCTTCTCGGTCC
>DKXC01000088.1:3627-3775 GCA_002492045.1 Micrococcaceae bacterium UBA7136 | reverse complement strand
GCTGAGATTAGTCTTCTCGGTCAAGGGGCACCCTTCATAGCGGGAAAATTCAGGCCCTCTATTCTATACCCTCCCGCCCCTTAAAAAGAGATAGGCACCAGATGAGAATCCTTTTCTGTCTATACTCCGCAGAAAAGTGATTTTATCT
>DKXC01000088.1:0-3293 GCA_002492045.1 Micrococcaceae bacterium UBA7136 | reverse complement strand
TCCGCAGAAAAGTGATTTTATCTGCTACCTATGGGGATGGTTGGACTACTCAGAAACCAGGGAAAGGGCCTCCAGCCGGTGACCGGCCAGCAGCTCACGTCCGCCCAAGCCCTCCAGCTCCAGCAGGACACCAATACCGGCCACCTCAAGCTGGGCCATCTTCATCAGGTGGGTGGCAGCCTCCAGAGTACCGCCGGTAGCCAGCAGGTCATCCACCAAAAGCACCCGAGAACCAGCCGGAATATCGTCCTTATGGATCTCAATAGCAGCCTGACCGTACTCCAGTGAATACTCCTTCATGTAAGTATCGCGCGGTAACTTACCGGCCTTACGAACCGTCATGACCCCGGTACCAGCAATATAGGCAATAGCCGAAGCCATGAGAAAGCCCCGGGCCTCAACACCGGCCACAATATCGAACTGGCCCTCAAACCGGGTAGCCAACTCCTCCATGGAAGCCCGAAAAACTTCAGCGTCAGCAAAAAGCGTGGTGACGTCGTAAAAGAGGATCCCCTCGTGGGGATAGTCCGGAATCTGGGCGCAGGCGGCAGGAATCCGCTGAGACAGGGGCAGGGAAGAATCAGAAGTCATACTTTTTAGCCTAAATGAAAAAACCTGAATGAGAAACCCATCAGACTTTTAAGGCAGAGCCCAAGCAAGGGACCCTTCTTTTTCCTCTTAGCTTTAGCTAAGTTCCTCTACCAGCTGACGCTTAAGGACCTTGCCGCTGGGTCCCAGAGGCAGTTCATCCGCCCAAAGGTAACGGCGGGGGTACTTGTAGGAGGCCAGACCAGCCTGGGCCTGGGCGTCCAGCTGCCGTACTACTTCTTCCTTATCGGCTTCTTCCAGGGGCTGGCGGGCTACCAGCACAGCCACCACCTCTTCACCTACCGTCTGGGAGGGCAGGCCCACCACAGCTAGCTGACTGATGGCCGGGTGCCCGTCCAGCAGGATTTCAATCTCTCGGGGGTAGATACTGTGGCCGTTACGTAGGATCATGTCTTTGATCCGGTCCAGAATAAAGATGTTGCCTTCCTCGTCCAGGCGGGCCAGATCTCCGGTGGCCAGCCAGGGGCCCTCCATCACAGCTTCAGTAGCTTCAGGATTCTGCCAATAGCCGGCCATGACGTTTTCACCGGCTACCCGCAGCTCACCCAGCTGCCCGGCTTCGAGCTCCTGCCCCTGGGCGTCCACCACCTGCACCTGGACGCCCGGCAGGGCCTTACCGACTGAGCCCAGAACCAGGCCAGACTCTGCCCGGTTGAAGGAGACCACCGGGGAGGTTTCGCTCAGGCCGTAACCTTCGTAGACCGAGAAACCAGCCAGCTCCCCCATAGCCCGGTGAACCGACTCGGGCAGGGCAGAACCACCAGAAATACCAAAGCGAACCTGACCTACCAGTTGACCAGCCAGGGCCAGGTCAGTCTCCAGGTAGGAGGCTAAGGCCTGGTACATGCTCGGGACGGCCGCAAAAAGAGTGACTCCGGCAGAAACACTGAGCTGGGCAGCCCCTCCAGGAGTAAAACGCGGTAGCAGGGCAATAGAAGCACCGGCTGCAATCATGGAGTTCATGGAGATAGTCTGACCAAAGGCGTGGAAGAGGGGCAGGCCGCCGAACATGACATCCTGGCCAGTGAAGCCAAAAAAATCGACGCAGGTGCGGGCGTTAGAGAGCAGGTTGCGGTGGGTTAGGGTAGCCCCCTTGGGGGTGCCGGTGGTGCCTGAGGTGTGGATAATGACGGCCGGGTCCTGGGGATGGACAGCCGTAGCTTCCCAGGGGCCGGAGATAGAACCGTAGGAGCTACTATGGGTGACAAGTTCTAGGGGGCAGGGGCTCCTGTCAGCAGCTAATTCCTGGGCTACCCGGCTGCCCTCCCAGGCTAGAAGGAGGCGGGCACCAGAATTTTCTAGCTGGAAGCTGGCTTCTCTGGCAGAAAGCAGGGGATGCAGGGGGACGACCACGGCCCCAAGGGCCAGGGCCCCATAGTAGAGGCTGACCATCTGGGGCACGTTAGGCAGGGCCAGGGCCAGCCGGTCGCCAGGGCCAATACCATTTGCTTCTAAGTAGGCGCGGGCACCAGCTGCTGAAGCCGCCAGCTGGGCATAGTTGATGCTACCACCAGCCCAGGTCAGGGCCGGTGCCTCTCGTCCTGCCTGCTGGGCTAGAAGAGAGGCAAGATTATTTTCGGGGCTGGGGAGGCTGCTAGCTGACATGGGGGTCCTCTTCTGGGTAACTGCTGCTTAGGTGTCTATCTTCCCATATCTAGGCCGCCCTGGTTTGCCCGGGTAGGGGTCCATCTGAGAGAGTGAGATTATGACTGAATCCAATAGCCTGACCGACCAGGAAGTCGCCTTCCTCAACTCGGTCTTTGACCTAGCCCGGGAGAACAAGCCGGTAGCTCTCAAGTCCCTCTTCGACCAGGGTGTTCCGGTTGATTTGACCAACGCCAAGGGAGACACCCTGCTGATTCTGGCTGCCTACCATGAACACACCGACCTGGTACAGCTGCTCATCAATGAGGGGGCCGATTTGGACCGGCTCAACGACCGGGGCCAGACCGCCCTGGTCTGCGCGGTCTTCCGTAACAACCTGCCCCTGGCCCGTCTGCTGTTGGATGCAGGTGCCGACCCCAGCCTGGGTTCGCAGACTCCAGCTCAGGTAGCAGAATTTTTTGACCTGCCCCAGATGAAGGAACTCTTCAGCTAGGGCAGTTTCCACTCGTCAGGATCTAGGCGGCCCAGTCCAGGAAGGTCTGGGCCAGCTCCTGGCCCCCCAACGGGTCCTTAGAAATAATGAGGACAGTGTCGTCCCCCGCCACAGACCCCAGCACCGCTTCAAGACCAGCCTGATCAATAGCAGCGGCCAAGAACTGGGCCGCCCCAGGAGGCGTCCGCAAGACCACCAGATTAGCCGAGGCCTGGGCCGTGACCAACAACTCCTTAAAAAGAGAGAGCAGGCGGGCGTCCGGCCCCTGAGAGCTAGAACGCCGCACAGGATGGTTGGGCACAGCATAGATCAGGCCCTGCCGCTCGTCCCGCACCCGCTCAGCCCCAATCTCTACCAGATCCCGAGAGAGGGTAGCTTGGGTTACTTTCAGCCCGTCCTCCAGCAGTAACTGGGCCAGTTGAGCCTGAGAATGAACATGCTGAGTCTGCAGAACCTCAATAATGCGGGCCTGCCGGGCAGTTTTAGTTGAGGGAATAGACACGAGCCCCTTACCTACTCTCTTCTTTCAAGAACCTAGTCGTCCAGCTCAGCTGCAGGCTTCTGCTTGCGAATCAGCCGGAAGGTT
>DKXC01000122.1:4406-4708 GCA_002492045.1 Micrococcaceae bacterium UBA7136 | reverse complement strand
AAGGTCCCTATATCTTTATGGGCGCAGATGGGTTAGACTTTTGTCCCTGTACAAGAATTTTTGGTTCTCCCCATCCCCCAAGCAGAAAGAACAAAGTTCGTGGTTCAGCCCTCACCCGCACCCAGGTCCCAGAACCTTAACCGTCGAGCCTTCGTTGCCGCAGGTGCCCTGGGCAGTCTGACTCTCGCAGCCTGCAGCAGCCAGTCCAGTACCGAGACCTCCGCCACCGGCTCAGCCAGTGCCTCAGCTAGCCCCAGTGCAAGCCCCAGCCCCAAGTTCGCCGGTAAGGTGCAGGTCTTGCC
>DKXC01000122.1:0-4160 GCA_002492045.1 Micrococcaceae bacterium UBA7136 | reverse complement strand
CAGGTCTTGCCCGCTGAAGGCACCACCGAGCTCAACCCCCTGGAGCGGGTTACCGTAACCACCGGCGACTCCACCCTGACCAAGGTTACCCTGGCCACCACTAAGGGCCAGCAGGCCGCCGGTGAACTCTCTGAGGACGGCAAGAGCTGGACCAGCAGCGAAAACCTCCTCTTCCACAGCGACTACACCCTGACCTGGGAAGCCACTGACGCTGAGGGTGTCAAGGGTAAGGGCCAGAGCAAGTTCTCTACTATCTCTGCCGCCTACGAGGTCGATACCCGCTACAACGTGGTAGACGGCGGCAGCTACGGCACCGGCCAGATTCTGGAATTTAACTTCTCAGAACCCATCCTTAACAAGGCTGCTGTAGAAGAACGAATCACCATCACAGGCGGTGGCGACCAGCCCGGTAAGTTCCGCTGGTACAGCGACTACATGGTCCGCTACCGTCCCCAGGACAAGTGGGCCCCCAACTCCACCATCACCGTCAAGGTCGATATCTTCGGTCTAGAGGTAGGCGGCGGCATGGTCGGTAACCACACCACCAGCCTAACCTTTAAGACCTGGAACAAGCGCTACGCCCTGGCCGACAACAACACCAAGACCATCAAGATGTACGTGGACGACGTCCTGGTACGTGAAGCCCTCATCACCCTGGGTAACACGGCCTGGCCTTCGGTAGTTGGTCAGCTGCCCATTATTGAGCAGGCCGAGAGCTACTACTTCAACCCCGGCTCCCTCAACCTGGCCCCCAACGACCCCCACTACTATGAGCCTTTCTGGGCTTCCTGGACCTCCCGTCTGACCGGCAGTGGCGTTTTCGTTCACCAGGCCCTGCCCTCTGCCTGGCCGGTGGTGGGTGTCGCTAACGTCTCCCACGGCTGTATTGGTATGCTGCCGGCTGACGCCCAGTTCTTCTTTAACACTTTCGGGGTGGGCGACATTGTTGAGACCATCAACACCGGCTACCCCCAGGCTGACCCCGATGATGGCTACGGCGACTGGAACATCCCCTTCGCCAACTATGACGACGAAAACTGGAAGGGTAACTGGTAGGAACCAGTCCCTTGGCCCCCGTCCTGACCTTGAGGGTTGGTGGCGGGGGCTCTTTTAAACAGAGCCTAGAAAGAACAGGCTCTTAGAGGAAAGCGAGATTCTCATGGCCCACAGCTCCCCAGAGCCCCAAGAACCTCAAGGACGGGAGTGGGAGCGGCTGAGCCCGGCCCTGGGCCCGGCCACTGCCCCCCTGCCCCAGGTGGCCCCCGCAGCTGAGCCTGCCCGGGATGTGCCTGCTGGCCCCTCAGATCAGGGGCCGGTGAGCAGTCAGCTGGGGGGAGGAGCCCCGTCTGAGATTCTTACCAAGCAGAAACCAGGCCGCTCTAAGCCCCGCATGCTCTGGCTGCGTCGTAGCATCCTGGCCCTGGCCGTCCCCCTAGTGACTATCATGCTAGCTGTACGGACGGTAGCTTCTCCGCTCTTCCTCTGGGCTGAATACCACCGGCCTGGCTTCCCCGCTGACAGCTACGGCTTCGAGACCTCTGAGCGTTTGCGTCTGGGATCCTACGGGCTGGACTACATCCTCAACCTGGCTCCTGATAGTTACCTGGCCCAGATTGAGAGCCAGGGGCAGCGGGCCTTCTTAGCCTCAGAGGTCAGCCACATGACCGACGTGAAGCTGGTTATCATCTGGTCTTCTAGCCTGACCGCCCTGGTGCTTGTGCTGGCCCTACTCTCAGCCTGGCGTCTGCCCTCCCGCGTCCCCGGTGCTATCCGTTCTTCTCTCTTTGCCGGTAGCCTGCTGACCCTCCTGCTTCTGCTGGGTCTGGGGGTTAGCGCTCTTCTTGGCTGGGAAGGCTTCTTCACCAATTTCCATCAGGTTCTCTTTCCCCAAGGCAACTGGACCTTCCGGGCCTCAGACACCCTCATTCGCCTCTACCCGCCCCAATTCTGGCTGGATGCAGCCGCCAGCGCAGGTACGCTTATTCTCTTCTTTACCCTTCTGCTACTGGTTCTGACCCGGCCCGGCGGACAAAAAAGACCCCTCCGGCTGGGCCTCTTAACTAAGCAAGAAACCGCCGGAGGGGCCTAAAGGCCCTACTCCTAGAGACTAAATCCAGGCGTCAAACCAGATTCGGGCCCGCCACTGGGCGTAGGGGATAGTCTGAGCCGTCCAAATAGGCCAATAGTAGACCGACAGGGCTACTGCCAGTACTAGGAAAGCCCCCACTAGGGCTCGGCCCATCCAGCGGCGGGTCTCAGAATCCCCAGGCCTACCCAGAAGCAGGCCCAACAGGCCAGCCAGCATAAGCACCAGGTAGGGCTCAAAAGACAGGGCATAGAAGAAGAACATGGTGCGTTCAGGGTAGGCAAACCAGGGGAAATAACCCACGGCAAAGACCGCAAAGAGAGAGGCAAAGCGCCAGTCCCGCCGCCAGATAGCCAGGGCAAGAGAGAAGACTGCCACCAGAATAAAAGACCACCAGATCAGGGGGTTACCAATATTGAGAACAGCCTCCGAGCAGGAATCGACCGGGCAACCATTGACCCCAAAATCAGGGGACTCATAGTAGTAGCTGGTGGGTTTGCCCAGAATCAGCCACTGCCAGGCCGGGGACTCATAAGAGTGGGGCGAAGAAAGCCCAGAGTGGAAGCTGTAGGCCGAGACATGGTACTCCCAGAGGGAACGCAGAGGCGCCGGTAGCCAGGTCAGGCCCTGGCCCGGGTTGTCCTCAGCCCAGGTGCGGTAGTAAGCGTCAGAAGAAGCAAACCAGCCCGCCCAGGTAAGCATGTAAGTGACCAGGCCGGTACCAATCAGGGCCAGGAAAGCAAAGGGGCTATCCCGTAGAAGAGCAGCCAAGTGCCAGCGGCGAATCCCGGCCTGGCGGCGGGCAGAGGCATCCCAGAGGACGGTAAGAATACCGAAAATAGCAATAAAGAAGAGGGCATTCCATTTGACGCCCACGGCCAGGCCAGCGCAGACACCCGCCAGAATCCGCCAGGGCCGCAGACCCAAATCGGGACCGTAGAGCAGGAAGGAGTCTGTCAGCTGGCCTGCTTGGGCCTGGGCTGCCATGCGGGTAGCTAGTTGCTCTCTGGCCCAGAAGCGGTCTAGCAGCAGGGCACAGAAGCAGGCCAGTAGCCAGAACATGAGGAAGATATCGAGCAGGGCAAAGCGAGACTGCACAAAATGCAGGCCGTCAATAGCTAGGAGGAAACCGGCCAGGCAGGTCACTGGGAGGGAGCGGAAGAGTAGCCAGGCAGCCAGCATAATCAGGGCAATAGAGAGGGTACCGGTGAGGGCCGCGGCGAAGCGCCAGCCGAAGGGGTTGTTGTCCCCAAAGAGAGCCATGCCGGCGGCAATCATCCACTTGCCCAGGGGCGGGTGAACTACGTATTCGGGGCTGTCTAGGATGCCAGCTGGGGCACCGGCCACGAAGGAGTCATTGGCGTCCTTGGCCCAGTTGCGTTCGTAGCCGAAATGCAGCAGAGAGTAGGCGTCCTTGGCGTAGTAAGTTTCATCAAAGACGATGGCATTAGGGCTGGCCAGGTTGACCAAGCGCAGGGCCCCGGCCAGGAGCAGGATGAGTAGGGGTGGGAGCCAGCCCAGGCGGGGGAGGGGCTGGTAGAGGAGGCCGAGCCTGGCCCTGAGGTCGGGCAGGCTGAAGGTCTGGGCGGACGGTTGGGCGGAGCTGGGCGCTGGAGTAGTCACCCTAGCTATGCTACCGGGTTCGGGTGCGTGACTAGAGCTTAGCTTGTGGGTTTGCTTTTCTTGTCACCCCGCTCAGGGGTACCAGACCTGTTTGGTCCCTGGACCAGGGGTACCAGATTGAGACGTCTTGACTCGAACAGTTCCGACACAAAACGACTTTTTCTGGTACCTGTGGACGGGGGACCAGACTAATCTGGTACCCCTTGAGCTGGTAGCGGACGTCCTGGGCATGAGGTACCAAACCAGTCTGGTCCCTGGTTTCCTTGAGGCTAAACTGCTGTCTTAACAGGGAAGAAGATATCCACAGGGTGCTTTGAAAAAGACACCAGGCTATGAACCCGCCAAACTGCTGTTATGGACTTCCTTACCCTGCTCAACACTGTGCATACCCACCGGCAACTTCGCCAAGAAGGCTTAGGCTCAAGCGTTGAGGCTTATTCAAAAGTCCCAC
>DKXC01000077.1:6769-6935 GCA_002492045.1 Micrococcaceae bacterium UBA7136 | reverse complement strand
TGGAGGTCATGAAACCAAAATAGACTGGGTTGCTCAGGTAGCGGGCCTTGCCGGCAGCCCCGGTAATGAGCTCTTGGTCGGGGACAGCGGAGGCTGAAGAAGCTGAATCTTTCTTCTCTTCTGCCAGATAGGCAGGTTCTGCAGGTAGCTGAAACTTGTGGCGGGG
>DKXC01000077.1:1240-6455 GCA_002492045.1 Micrococcaceae bacterium UBA7136 | reverse complement strand
AGGTAGCTGAAACTTGTGGCGGGGCAGGGGAGTGGGGAGCTTGGCCTGGTCCAGTAGCTTACGGGCTGAGCGGGGCAGATGGGAGCGGGTAGACATGAAGGGGATGAACTTCCGTTTCAAGAGGACAGACTTGCCCTCTACTCTATCGGCTTTCTGCCCTGGGCATGAAAAGAAGAGAGGGCAGGCAGAGGAGGGCAAACTTTGGCAGGATAAGAAGAAAGAAAACTCTTTCCCCCTGAAAGGTGACCCCTATGGCTGAATTTGATGCAAGTAGACTTCCGGCTTCCGTCCGCCAGGCCCCGGCCCTGGGGCAGGAGGCCCCGACCAGCCAAGCCCCCAGCCTAGCTGGCCTTCCTGCCCAGGAAACCGCCCCGGCTGAGGCTCCGGCCAAGGAGCCCAGCTGGCGGCTAGACCTGGCTGACGCTCAGCAGTTTCAGCAGGCTGTTCAGCTTTCCTCTCAGGGGGCTGTGGTCTTTGTGCTCTGGGCTCCTCATTCTCCGGCCTCTGTGCAGATGCTGGAGGCTACCGAGGCCCTGGTCAACTCGGCAGGCGGTAACCTCCTGCTAGCTGCCGTAGATATCACTAAGCTGCCGGAGGTCGGCCAGGCCTTCCAGGTGCAGGGCGTGCCGGCCGGTATTGCGGTGCTGGCAGGACGACCGGCTCCCCTCTTTAATGGTCCTCTGGAGCCGGCTGCCCTCACTGAGCTGCTGGGCCAGGTGCTACAGCTGGCTGCCCAGCAGGGTCTACCCGGTGGTTTTGAGCCGGTCCTAGCCCCAGAAGATAAGCCCCTTCCGCCCCTCCACCAGGAGGCTATCGCTGCCCTGGACGCTGGAAACTACCAGGGGGCCCAGGAGGCCTACCAGCGAGCCCTAGCTGAGAACCCGGGCGACCAGGAGGCTAAGATCGGCCTGGCCCAGGTGCAGCTGCTAGCCCGAGTAGCAGAGCTGGATGCGGCGGCCGTCCGCCAGCAGGCAGCTGCTGCCCCCGAAGATATTCAGGCCCAGCTGCAGGTAGCTGACCTGGATATTGTAGGCGGGCATGTGGAGGACGCCTTCAAACGTCTGATTGACCTCTTCAAGCGGGCAGCTGCCGAGGACAAGAACCTGATCCGTCAGCGACTGCTAGACCTCTTTGAGGTGGTAGGTTCAGCTGACCCCCGGGTGACCAAGGCCCGTTCAGCCCTCATGATGGCTATTTTCTAGAGCCTGGGCCCAGCGTAATCTTCTAGGTCTGGGGAGCAGGGGACGAGTATTCTTGTGATATGACAGATGCAAGCGCCAGCCCCCTGCCCCCGCACACCAAGCCAGAAAACCCGGTCAGCAGGCCCCCGGCCCTAGACATCCGGGGCCTGACTAAGGCCTTCGACCAGCAGCTAGCCGTCGATAACCTGCACCTGGCCGTCCCTGCTGGGTCCTTCTACGGCCTGGTGGGTCGTAATGGAGCCGGAAAAACCACCACCCTCTCCATGGCTACCGGCATGCTCAAGCCCACTGCCGGCCAGGCCCTGATAGCTGGCAGCGACATCTGGACCCAACCCCTAGAAGCCAAGCGCAAGGTGGGTGTGCTACCTGACGGCGTCCACCTCTTTCAGACCCTGACCGGCCAGCAGCTCATTACCTACGCTGGACGCCTACAGGGGCTGGACAAGGCCACCGTTGCCCAGCGCACCGCAGACCTACTAGAGGCCATGGACCTGACCGCAGCGGCCGGTAAAAAGGTAGCCGACTACTCAGCCGGTATGACCAAGAAAATTGCCCTGGCCTGCGCCATGATTCATGCCCCCCAGCTGCTGGTGCTGGACGAACCCTTTGAAGCCGTTGACCCGGTTTCGGCCTCTAACATTCAAGACATCCTCAAGGCCTTTGTGGCTGGTGGAGGCACTGTCATTCTTTCCTCTCACGTCATGGACCTGGTCCAGCGGCTCTGCGACCATGTAGCCATTATGGATGCCGGGCGCCTGCTGGCAGCTGGAACAGTAGACCAGGTGCGGGCTGGTGGCAGCTTGGAAGACCGCTTCGTTGAACTGGTGGGTGGTCGCGTCGTATCGGAGGGCATCTCATGGTTGCAGTCCTCCTCCAACTAAAACTGGCCCACCTGGCAGCTAGCTTCCGCCAGGGGAATGCCTGGGTCATTGTCAGCCTGGTCATTAGCCTGCTTTCGGCCACCAGTATTGCCGGGGCTATCTTCTCCCTGGGCTTCTTCGCCACTAGCAACCAGGACTTAACCTACTTTTATCTGATCGGTGGGCCCCTCTTCATTCTGGCCTGGTGGGTTCTAGCCCTCTTCTTGGGTGGAACCGACCCCACCCTAGACCCTGAGGCTCTGTCCCCCTATCCCATTCGCCGCCGGGACCTCATGCTGGGCCAGGGGCTAGCCAGCCTGCTGGGCGTGGGCGGTATTTTCAGTCTCTTCACCCTGCTGGCTGCTATTAGCTCCACCTTCTCTTCAGCAGCCTCAGCCCTGCTCTACCTGCTCTCAGCTACTCTGGCTTTGGTTCTGGCGGTGCTGGGCGCTCGCGTCCTCAGCCTGGCCACCCTGCCCCTGCGGGCTCGGTCTAACCTCAAGGCCTTAGCCTCTCTGGCCCTTTTTGCCCTCCTGATCTTTACCGGGCCGCTGACGATTCTGATCAGCCGGGGCCTAGCCAGCATCTGGGAGCAGCTGACCACTGTTCTCGAGGTCATCAAGTGGACGCCCCTGGGTGCCCCCTGGGGCCTGGTACTAGAAGCCCAAAGAGGAAACCAGCTACTGGCCTGGGCCCTAGCTGGGCTTTCGCTGGCCTATGCTGCCCTGCTCTGGCTGATCTGGGACCGGCTGACCAAGTACACCATGGAGCGGGTAGGGGCCCTCATTCCTAGCTCCACAAGCTCCGATAGGCAGAGCGGGCTGGGCCTGCTAGGTCTTCTGCCGGATGGTCCCCGCTGGGCGGTAGCAGCCCGGGTGCTCAACCTCCTGGGCAAGGACTCCCGCGCCAACCTCAATATTTTCGCCATCCCCCTGCTCTTTCTGCTGATCCTGGCTATGAACAGTGGGACAGGCCTGATCCAGGTAGATTTGGGTGACCAAGAAATCAACCAGGGCTTCCAGGCCGTCAACGGTATTTTTATGCTGGTAGGCTTCCTGCCCGGCTTTGCTGGCTACATCTACTCCTACCTGGTGCCCTACGAGAACACGGCCTTCTCCCTGCACGTGCTCTCACCCCTGCGAGGAATCGACGACCGCCTGGGCCGGGTCTACGCCATGTGCCTGATCTACCTCCCCCTCTTCCTGCTGGGCGATACCGTCTTCTGCCTGACCCTGGGTATTCTGCCCCTGCTAGGGCCCATTCTGCTGACCAGCCTGGGGGCCTTCCTGGCTGGCCTGGGCCTCGGCGCCTGGACCGATACCCTCTTCTCCATGCCGGTGGCCCCGCCTGGCTCTTCACCCTGGGCAACCCCCCAGTACCCGGACGGTATGGCTAAGACCATGTTCCGTGGTTTTCTCTCCCTGATTCCTATGGCCCTATCCCTGCCCGGGGTCATCAGCCTGACTGTGGCCAGTTTTGTGGGGGAGGGAAGCCTAATCTGGGCCTGGGGCGGAGCTTGCCTTAGCCTGCTTCTGGGCGCTGGCCTGCTAACTCTAGGCGTCCGGTTGGGAGCAGCCCACTATGACCGCAACCAGGCCCTCATGCTACAGCGGGTAGCGGCCTTTTCCTCCTAGGTTGACGGCCGTCCTAGACTAAGAAGAGCGTATCCAAACGAAAGGTAGAGAGATGAGCTCTATTCCCGGTATTGAAGACCCCTTTCCCGAGACCGCCCACTCTGGCGGTACGGCCCTGCTAGAGCGGGAAGAAGTCCAGAATGTAGAGCCTGGAGACCATGAGCGTTTTGCCCACTATGTGCGCAAGGAAAAAATCATGGAATCAGCCCTGACTGGCGCCCCGGTGCGGGCCCTCTGCGGCAAGAAGTGGACGCCCGGACGTGACCCGGAGAAGTTCCCGGTCTGCCCCGAGTGCAAGGAAATCTATGAGGGCCTGGCCCCCGGTGACGAAAACTAAGCTGCCACTGGGCTGAGAAACCCCGGAGAAGAAGAGTGTCTGCAATCTACTGTGCAGGCACTTTTTCTTCTGAGCAGCCAATCACTTGCCCTCCCCAAGAAGGGCAAATCCGGCTAAACTTTTCTGGTGCCCCTCGGCCCAAAACGGAGGAAAGGACAAGACCGTGGACCAGCAGCTACCCCTCTTTGGTGAAGGCGCCCAAAACCTTCCTCCGGCCTACCCCGACCGAGCAGCCTGGGGCACCGCCCCCAAACTCCGTGCCTGGCAGGCCGAAGCCATGCAACTCTACTTCTCTAAAAACCCCCGCGACTTCATGGCCGTGGCAACCCCCGGCGCCGGTAAAACCACCTTCGCCCTGACCGTGGCCAAGGAACTCTTCAACCGCGGCACCATTAACCGCATGACCGTCGTGGCCCCCACCGACCACCTCAAACGCCAGTGGGCTGATGCCGCCGCCCGGGTGGGAATCTCCATCGACCCCAACTTCAAAAACTCCGACGGAACCACCGGCCGCGGCTACCAGGGGGTAGCTCTGACCTACGCCCAGGTAGCCAACAAGCCCATGCTGCACCGGGCCCGGACCGAAAATGGCCGCACCCTGGTCATCATGGACGAAATCCACCACGCCGGTGACTCCCTCTCCTGGGGTGACGGTCTGCGAGAAGCCTTCGACCCGGCCACCCGCCGCCTGGCCCTGACCGGTACCCCCTTCCGGTCTGACACCGCCGCTATTCCCTTCGTCCACTACGAAGAAGACGCCGACGGTATTCGCCGCTCAAAATCTGACTACTCCTACGGCTACGGCCCGGCCCTCAAAGACCACGTGGTTCGGCCCGTCATCTTCATGGCCTACTCTGGGCAGATGCGCTGGCGCACCTCGGCCGGTGAAGAAATGGCAGCTAACCTGGGTGAAGGCTTCACCAAGGACGTCACCGCCCAGGCCTGGCGGACCGCCCTAGCCCCCGAAGGCGAATGGATTCCCACCGTCCTGCGGGCCGCCGACCAGCGCCTGACAGAAGTGCGCCGGACTGTCCCCGATGCAGGTGGCCTGGTCATCGCCACCGACCATGCTGACGCCCGGGCCTATGCCAAGCAGCTCCAGAAAATCACCGGCGAAAAACCGGCCCTGATTCTCTCGGACGATAAGGAAGCCTCCAACAATATTGAGGAGTTCTCGGCTGG
>DKXC01000077.1:0-922 GCA_002492045.1 Micrococcaceae bacterium UBA7136 | reverse complement strand
AGTTCTCGGCTGGTCTCTCCCGCTGGATGGTGGCCGTCCGCATGGTCTCTGAAGGGGTGGACGTCCCCCGCCTGGCCGTGGGTGTCTACGCTACCTCAACCTCGACCCCCCTCTTCTTTGCCCAGGCTATTGGCCGTTTCGTCCGCTCCCGCAAACGGGGCGAAACCGCATCGGTCTTCCTGCCCTCCGTGCCCCAGCTCATGATGCTGGCCAACGAGATGGAAGCCGAACGAGACCACGCCCTGGACCGTAAGGGAGAGAACCAAGAAATCCAAGACCCCCTCAATGAGGGGCTGGATGACCACCTGATCGAGGAAGCCAACCGGGAAGAAGTCGCCAGCGACCAGCTGACCCGGGGCAAGTTTGAGGCTATCGGCTCAGAAGCTTCCTTCCACGGGGTGCTTTTTGACGGGGCCGAATTTGCTTCCGGCGGCCTAGCCGTTGGCTCCGAAGAGGAACAGGACTTTCTGGGAATCCCCGGCCTGCTGGACGCCGACCAGGTGGGCACCCTGCTGCGGGCTCGGCAGAAGGACCATGCTGCCCGCCGTCCGGCCTCTAGCGGGGCCCAGGTGGTAGACCACCGCCAGCTCAAGGACCTGCGGAACAAACTGGCCAAGAACGTGGCAGCCTGGGCTGCCCGCACCGGCAAGCCCCACGGCTCCATCCACAATGAGCTGCGCCGGATCTGCGGTGGACCGGCCGTTGCCCAGGCCTCAGCCGAGCAGCTACAGGCCCGACTGGATAAGCTGCAGGACTGGTTCGTCGGCCGTAAATAGGTCTTAGAAATCAGGGGAGGAAGCCTTCTGCTTCCTCCCCTCAAAATGGGTCTGACAGGATCTAGTCTAAAGAACCTCAGCGACGGTCACGCCGGCATCCTCTAGCTCATCGACCAGGTCTTCTAAGGAATCCTCATGGACTGGGG
>DKXC01000068.1:6288-9131 GCA_002492045.1 Micrococcaceae bacterium UBA7136 | reverse complement strand
TGCTGGGTTTTATTGATAAGTGTTCGGCCCCTTGCGTGGGCCGGGTTAGCCCCCAGGAGCACCGGCAGCTGGCCCAGGATCTTTGTTCTTTTATGGCGGGGGGGGGCGGCCGTCATATGGCTGAGCTGACGGCCCAGATGAAGGCTGCGGCTGCTGATTTTGATTTTGAGAAAGCTGCCCGCCTGCGGGATGACCTGGAGGCCCTGCAGAAGGCCTTTGAGCCTAATGCGGTGGTGCTGGCTGATTCGGTCAACGCCGATATTTTCAACTATGTGGACGATGATTTGGAGGCCGCAGTTCAGGTCTTCCATGTGCGGGCTGGCCGGATTCGGGGTCAGCGAGGCTGGATCGTTGAGAAGGTTGAGGACGCTAGCCCGGCTGAGTTCATGGACCAGTTGCTTATGCAGGTTTATGGGGAGGCGGCTTCAAGTCTGGCTCTTGAGTCTGGGCCTCCGGAGATGAGCCAGCTGGAGCATGAGATTCCGCCCCAGATTAATCTGCCCCTGCTGCCCCAGAATAAGGACAAGTTAGAGGAGTGGCTGACTGGCCTGCGGGGGGCTCGGGTGACCATTTCGGTTCCTCAGCGGGGGGAACGGGTAGAGCTCATGCAGACGGTGGCTGAGAACGCTAAGCAGGCCCTGGTACTGCATAAGACCCGTCGGGCGGGGGACTTGAATACCCGTTCGGCCTCCCTGGTGGAGCTGCAGGAGGCTTTGGGCCTGCCTGATCCTCTCATGCGGATTGAGTGCTATGACGTCTCCCATGTGCAGGGTACTAATGTGGTGGCCTCTATGGTGGTCTTTGAGGACGGCCTGCCCAAGAAGGGGGATTACCGGAAGTTTTCCCTGCGGGGGGAGGCTGCCCGGGACGATACTGCCAGTATCTATGATGTGATTTATCGTCGTTTCCGCCGTTACCTGACCGATGAGCTACCTTCTGCCCAGCAACGGGAGTCGGGGGAGATTTCAGCCCAGCAGGCGGAGGCTAAGGAGCCTGCGGCTTTTGCCTACCCGCCTAACCTGGTGCTGGTGGACGGGGGCCAGCCCCAGGTGGCGGCGGCGGTTCGGGCCCTGGAAGACCTGGGTATTTCTGATATCTATGTGGCTGGTATTGCCAAGCGCCTAGAGGAGCTTTGGCTACCGGATGACCCCTTCCCGGTGATTCTGCCCCGGTCTTCGCAGGGGCTTTACCTGGTACAGCGGATTCGCGATGAGGCCCACCGTTTTGCCATTAGCTTCCACCGGTCTAAGCGGGGTAAGGAGATGCTCAAATCTTCTCTGGATGGGGTGCCCGGTTTGGGCCCGGCCAAGCGGGAGGCCCTGATTCGTCATTTTGGTTCTCTTAAGCGCCTGTCGGAGGCTTCTGCCCAGGAGCTGCAGGCGGCTCCGGGGATTGGCCCGGCTATGGCCCAGAAGGTTCTGGACCATTTTGCGGCCGGGGACCAGCCCCCACCGGAGGGGCCTAATGTGCGCTAGGCTATAGGTAGAGTTCTTTTATTTTTTGAGAGGAAGCCTGATGACTCCCCAGAGCACGCAGGAGGGCCCGCGGCCCCGCATCCTGGTCATTACCGGTATTTCGGGGGCCGGACGGTCTACGGCAGCCAACACCCTGGAGGACGAGGGCTGGCATGTAGTGGATAACCTTCCACCGCAGATGTTTGCCTCCCTGGCCCAGCTGGTCAAGGACTCGCCCCAGGCCCTGTCTAAGCTGGCGGTAGGCTTCGATATTCGCTCCCGCAACCTGCTACAGGATTTGCCTGAGGCCATCAACCAGCTGCGGGCCTCTGATATTGACTTCTCTATCCTCTTTATGGATGCCTCCGATAAGGACATTATTGCCCGCTATGAGGCCCAGCGTCGTCCCCACCCCCTGCAGAAGGGGAGCCTGGTGGCGGATGCTATTGCCCAGGAGCGGCGTCTCTTTGCTGACCTGCGTGATAGTGCCGACCACGTCATTGACAGTTCGGGCATGAACGTCCACCAGCTGGCTAAGAAGGTGCGTCAGACCTATGCTCCGGGCCAGGAGAAGCTGGTCAATATTACGGTCATGAGCTTCGGTTTCAAGTATGGCACCCCCTCGGACGTCCATTACATGGCTGATATGCGTTTTATTCCTAACCCGCATTGGGTTCCGGCCCTGCGTCCCCTAACCGGTCAGGACGCCCCGGTGCGAGACTATGTTTTTGCCCAGGAGAGCACCGAGGACTTCATCAGCCACTATGTGGAGGCCCTTAAGCCCGTGATTGAGGGCTACCGGCGGGAGGGTAAGCTCTACGCTACCTTTGCTATTGGCTGCACCGGCGGTAAGCACCGGTCGGTGGCGGTGACCGAGGAGGTTGCCCGCCGTCTGCGGCAGCTGGAGGACGTGAAGATTAGTGTTCACCACCGTGATATGGGGCGGGAATAATGGCTGGGATGGGCTCTGACTCTTTTCTGCCCGAGACCGGTATTCTGCCTGCCCACAAACCGGTACAGAACCCAACAGCCAGGGTGGTTGCCCTGGGCGGCGGCCACGGTCTCTACGGTTCTCTCTCTGCCCTTAAACTCATTACCGGGGCCCTGACGGCTGTGGTAACAGTAGCTGATGACGGGGGGTCTTCTGGACGCCTGCGGCAGGAGATGGAGGTGCTTCCCCCGGGGGATCTGCGGATGGCCTTGTCTGCCCTCTGTGAGGATACGGATTGGGGGCGGACCTGGCGGGATGTTCTGCAGCACCGCTTTAGGTCTTTGAGTCCGGAACGTCCTTCTAGCCTGGATGAGCATGCCCTGGGTAACCTGCTGATTGTGACTCTCTGGGAGCTGCTGGATGACCCGGTGGCGGGCCTGGATTGGGTTGCTGCCCTG
>DKXC01000068.1:3534-5952 GCA_002492045.1 Micrococcaceae bacterium UBA7136 | reverse complement strand
TGCTGCCCTGCTCAACGCCCGGGGACGGGTGCTCCCCATGTCTTTGGAGCCCCTGGTGATTGAGGGGGATATTCTCTCCTTGAATGAAGAGGGAAGTCAGCAACGGCAGACGGTGCAGGGCCAGGCCCGGCTGGCTCAGGCTGGCCGGGTAGATAGGGTCCGTCTCTTGCCCGAGGATAGCCCGGCCTGCCCGGATGCCTTGCAGGCTATTGACGAGGCAGACTGGCTGGTGCTGGGCCCCGGCTCCTTCTACACTTCTTTGCTGCCTCACCTGCTGCTGCCTCAGTTGCGGCAGGCTATTGTTGAGAGCTCTGCGGAGATTTGCCTGGTCATGAATCTGGAGCTGAACGGGCATGAGACGCAGGGGATGAGTGGGGCTGATCTTCTGCTGGTCTTGCGTGACTACGCTCCAGAACTTAGGGTTAATACTGTCATTGCCGACCCAGCTGCAGTGGGGGACCACCCGCTTTTTGAAGGCGCTGCTGCTGCTCTAGGAGCCCAGGTGCTGTGGGCTGACCTGGCTGAAAGTGATCAGCCTGGTGTGCATGATCCCTTGAAACTTGCAGCTGCTTACAAGCAGGTGTTTAAAGACTAAGATTTGGCGCCCTTGGTGCCGGTGGCACCCCAGAGTGGGGGTGCGCTTGATGGTATGGAGGAATGACCTGTATGGCCCTGACAGCTTCTGTTAAGGAAGAGCTGGCCCAGTTCGAGGAAAGTCGTTCATCGGTTCGTAAGGCTGAGGTGGCAACTATTTTGCGCTTCACCAATGGCCTGCACCTGGTGCAGGGACGCATCGTGGTTGAGGCAGAGCTGGATTCAGAGTCAGTAGCCGAACGTCTGCGTTTCAATATTGCTGATCTTTACGGCCATGATGCCCTGATTCTTTTAGTGTCGGGTGGTGGCCTGCGCCGGGGCGGCCGTTTTGTGGTGCGGGTAGATCAGGGCGGGGAGGCCCTGGCCCGGCAGACTGGCCTGCTGGACGGGCGGGGGCGTCCGGTGCGGGGCCTGCCACCTGCCGTGGTCAACGGGTCGGTGGCTGATGCTGAGGCGGTCATGCGGGGGGCTTTTTTGGCTCATGGTTCGCTGACTGAGCCTGGCCGTTCTAGCGCCCTGGAGTTTACCTGCCCTGGCCCGGAGGCTGCCCTGGCCCTGGTAGGGGCTGCCCGCCGGATGGATATTATGGCTAAGGCCCGGGAGGTGCGCGGGGTTGATCGGGTAGTGATCCGGGATAGTGAGACCATCAGCCTGCTGCTGTCTAGGATGGGGGCTCCCCATATGCTGACCCAGTGGAAGGAGCAGAAGACCCACCGGGAGGTGCGGGCTAATGCTAATCGGCTGGCTAATTTTGATGATGCTAATTTGCGTCGGTCTGCCCAGGCTGCGGTAGCTGCGGGTGCTCGGGTGGAGCGGGCCTTGGAGATTTTGGGGGATCAGGCCCCGGAGCATTTGCGTTACGCGGGGGAGTTGCGAGTGTCGCACCGGCAGGCCTCCTTGGATGAGTTGGGCCGGCTAGCTGATCCTCCGATGACTAAGGACGCTATTGCTGGGCGGATTCGTCGTCTGATTGCTCTGGCTGATAAGCGGGCGGTGGAGCAGGGGATTGCTGGGACGGAGACCGTGGTTGCTCCTCTTTATCGACTCCACTAGGGGAGTGTGGGTTTTTGTGGGTTTACCCTAAAGCCTGTGGTCTTACTTACGTTCTCTTGGGGGAACCTCCTGAAAAATCAGGGGGTTTCCTCTTTTTTGGGTGCTAAAACACACTCAAATCCAAGAAAAAGCCGAACAAACACACCAAAACGCAAGTAAACAGGGTATGATGGTAGGCGAAGCGGACGAACTCCCACACTCTTAGGAGGCTAAGGAACCTCCTGAAGGTAGGAGCCCAGACCCACCAGGGGCTGACCGTCCACCCCCGTCACTAACTGTATCTAGGAGTTTGATTTCAGTGACTGTACGCGTAGCAATTAACGGCTTCGGTCGCATTGGCCGCACCTTCTTCCGCGCCGCCCAGGCCCACGGTGAAGGCTTCGAGATCGTTGCTATCAACGACCTGACCGACGTCAAGACCCTGGCCCACCTGCTCAAGTACGACTCCATCATGGGTCGCTTCGACGGTGAGGTTGCCGTTTCTGAGTCCGGCCTGGTTGTCAACGGCAAGGAAATCAAGGTTCTGGCAGAGCGCAACCCCGCAGACCTGCCCTGGGCAGACCTGGGTGTCGACGTCGTCCTAGAGTCCACCGGCTTCTTCACCGACGGCACCAAGGCTAAGGCCCACCTGGAAGCTGGCGCCAAGAAGGTCATCCTCTCCGCTCCCGGCAAGAACATTGACGGCACCTTCGTCATGGGCGTTAACGACGACCAGTACGATTCCGCCACCATGAACATCGTCTCCAACGCTTCTTGCACCACCAACTGCCT
>DKXC01000068.1:0-3236 GCA_002492045.1 Micrococcaceae bacterium UBA7136 | reverse complement strand
TGCACCACCAACTGCCTGGCCCCCATGGCCAAGGTCCTGAACGACAAGTTCGGCATCGAGCGCGGCCTGATGACCACCATCCACGCCTACACCGCTGATCAGCGCCTGCAGGACGCCCCCCACTCCGACCTGCGTCGTGCCCGCGCCGCAGCCCTGAACATGGTTCCCACCTCCACCGGTGCTGCTGCCGCTGTTGGCCTGGTTCTGCCCGAACTCAAGGGCAAGCTGGACGGCTTCGCTGTTCGCGTCCCCACCCCCACCGGCTCCATCACCGACCTGACCTTCACCGCCTCCCGCGAGGTCACCGTTGAAGAAGTCAACGCCGCTATGAAGGAAGCTGCTGAGGGCGACCTCAAGGGCATCATCAAGTACTCCGAGGACCCCATCGTCTCCAAGGACATCGAGGGTGAGCCCGTATCCACCGTCTTCGACGCCCCCCTGACCAAGGTCATCGGCAACCAGGTCAAGGTTATCGCCTGGTACGACAACGAGTACGGCTACGTTGCTCGCCTGGTCATGTTCACCAACAAGGTTGTTGCAGCTCTCTAAGCTGACATCACCCGCTTCTGTGTAGAAGACCAATAAGATAGGGTTAGCGAATCGTCGCGCGGACAGTGCGCGATTCGCTAACCCCTCCCTTTATCTGGGCCCTAACCGGGGCCCGGTAACCTCACAACTTACTGGAGATGAGACTCCCATGGCTAAGACTCTTGATGAGCTAATTGCTGGCGGCCTGGCCGGTCGCCGTGTTCTGGTCCGTTCAGACCTCAACGTACCCCTCAAGGACGGCGTCGTCACCGATGACGGCCGTGTCCGCGCCTCCCTGCCCGTGCTCAAGAAGCTGACCGAGGCAGGCGCCCGCGTTATCGTCACCGCCCACCTGGGCCGCCCCAAGGGTCAGGTAGACCCCCAGTACTCCATCAAGCCTGCCGCCGACCGCCTGGCCGAGCTGGCTGACTTCCCCGTCTACCTGGCCAGCGACCTGGTGGGTGAGGACGCCAAGGCCAAGGCTGAGGCCCTCAAGGACGGCGAACTGCTGGTTGTTGAAAACGTCCGCTTCGACGCCCGCGAAACCTCCAAGGACGAGGCAGAGCGCGCAGAATTTGCTGCTGAACTAGCAGCCCTGACCGGCGAAAAGGGCGCCTACGTCAACGACGCCTTTGGTGCTGTTCACCGCAAGCATGCCTCCGTCTACGACGTAGCCAAGATCCTGCCCGCCTACCTGGGTGACCTGGTCAAGACCGAGGTTGAGGTTCTGCGCAAGGTCACCAGCACCCCCGACCGTCCCTTCGTGGTGGTCATGGGCGGCGCTAAGGTCTCCGACAAGCTGGCTGTCATTGACAACCTGATTGGTAAGGCTGACGCCCTGCTGATCGGTGGCGGCATGGGCTACACCTTCGCTAAGGCCCTGGGCTACGAGGTAGGCCAGTCTCTGCTAGAAGAAGACCAGATCGAGAACTGCAAGCGCTACCTGGAAGAGGCCCCCAAGAAGGGCACCGAGATTATCATCGCCTCCGACATTGTCTGGGCTGACGACTTCTCTAACGATGCCCGCACCGAGATCCGCCCCATCGAGGACCTGAGCGGCGGCGAGCTGGGTGCCAAGGCTGAGGGCCTGGACATTGGCCCTGAAACCTCCAAGCTCTTTGCCGACAAGATCAAGGAAGCCAAGCTGGTCTTCTGGAACGGCCCCGTAGGCGTCTTCGAGATTCCCGCCTTCGCAGCTGGCACCTCTGCTGTGGCTAAGGCCCTGGCTGAGTCTGAAGCCTTCTCCATCATCGGTGGCGGCGACTCTGCCTCTGCTGTTCGCAACCTGGGCTTCGCCGACGACCAGTTCGGCCACATCTCCACCGGTGGCGGTGCCTCCCTGGAGTTCATCGAGGGCAAGACCCTGCCCGGCCTGGAAGCCCTGGGCGCCTAAGCCCCCGACTCTACGATCAAAGGAGAAAATCCTATGACCCGCAAGCCCCTGATTGCCGGTAACTGGAAGATGAACATGGACCACACCGAAGGTGTGACCCTGCTCCAGAAGCTGGCCTGGACCCTGGACGACACCAACTTCAACTACGAGAGCGCTGAAGTTGCTGTCTTCCCTCCCTTCACCGATATCCGCTCCGTCCAGACCCTGGTCGACGGCGACAAGCTGCAGATTGTTTACGGTGGCCAGGACCTGTCCGACAAGGACTCTGGCGCCTACACCGGTGACATCTCTGGTGCCTTCCTGGCCAAGCTGGGTGCCTCCTATGTTCTGGTGGGCCACTCTGAGCGTCGCACCATCCACGGTGAGACCGACGCTATCTGCGCCGCCAAGATTCAGGCGGCCTACCGTCACGGCCTGGTTCCTGTCCTCTGTGTTGGTGAAGGCCTGGACAAGCGCGAAGCCGGTGAGCATGTTGCCTTCACCCTGGAGCAGCTGCGCGGCTCCATCGAGGGCCTGAGCGCTGAGCAGGCCGAAACCCTGGTGGTTGCCTACGAGCCTGTCTGGGCTATCGGCACCGGCAAGGTGGCTACCGCCGCTGACGCCCAGGAGATGAGCGCCGCCATCCGCCAGGAACTGGCCAAGCTCTACTCTGCTGAGGTAGCTGACAAGGTTCGGGTACTCTACGGTGGCTCTGTTAAGGCTGCTTCTGCCCCCGAGATTATGGCTGAGGCTGACGTGGACGGTGTTCTGGTGGGCGGTGCCTCCCTGGACGCTGCTGAGTTCGCAGCTATCGCCCGCTACCAGGCCTAAGAGCCTGAACATGAGGCTGGTCTGAGCCTCATCTCAACTGCCCTGCTGCCCCTGGTCTTTGAGACTGGTGGACGGCAGGGCGGTTTTTATCTCAAAGTCTCCAGCTGACAGCGCAAAACTAGGTCTTCTCTGCCAGAAGGGCGTATAGTTTTGCTGGTAAGCTTCCTGCCTTCCGATGAGTGGGCTTCAACCTGAAAGGTGCTTCCGTGGAAACCCTTAAGACTCTTCTGATGGTCCTGATCGCTATCTCTAGTGTTCTCACCATCCTGCTGGTTCTACTGAACCGGGGCAAGGGCGGTGGCCTTTCTGACATGTTCGGTGGCGGTATGACCACCTCCCTTAACTCTTCGGGCATGGCCTCTAAGAACCTGATTAGGCTGACCGTAACCCTGATTCTGGTCTGGGCCTTCAGCATTATTGCCTACGCCCTGGTGCTACGCTTCGAGACCACAGCCGTCCTCTAGTTCGCTCCCAAGGCCAGGAACCTGGTTAGGCCCACCATCAG
>DKXC01000123.1:7365-14545 GCA_002492045.1 Micrococcaceae bacterium UBA7136 | reverse complement strand
GAGCTTGCGAGGCGAGAGGGTGGCGGCGAGCGCGAGTCTGTGAGCCTAACCCTCTTTCAAGGAATTAAATATCTTAGATGCCCAGGTCTTGGGCTCTGCGTGCCTTGCGCTTGCGTCTTTTATCGTCTTGGTGTTGAGCCCAGAAAATGATGAAGATCCAGAGAGTGGGCCAGAGGCCGTTGGGGTCTAATTGCCACCAGAAATAAAGGACTCCCCAGCCCACAAGAATCAACCAGGCTAGCTGCCCGGGCTGCCAGGTCATGCTGTAGCTTGGCCCCGTCCGGTAGAACCATTGGACTGCTAGAACCCCGCCCAGCAGCAGGGCGAAGGAGAGCAAACCGTAGAGGGGCTGGCTGCTGAACCAGTAGGTGATAGCCCCGTTGAGGGCGCAGAGTAGGACGGTGGCCAGGGGGCCGTACTTACCAAGGGAGGGGCGCTGAGTCATCATTGAAAATCACCAATCCTGTTATTTTGCGGGCTGGGTTGAAGGAGATTTGGCCGACCGGTTGGCCCCGGGTATGGCTTAGCCGGTAGGTGAGGATAAAGCCGCTGGGGGCTTCTTCGATGAGGGTTTTGCTGACTTCGGTGAAGGGCCCTACCTGGTCTGTGACCTCTTGCCAGGTTTTGAGGAGTTTCCGCTTGGAGTAGCGTCTGCTGGCCGTGTAGGTCATGTAGGCCTGGGCGTCCTGGACAATGCCTCGGGCTAGGGCGGCAAAGAAGGCGTCTGTGATTTGGTTGAGTTCGGTTTGGAGGAGGTCTAGGGAGCGGCGGGTGGGGAGGGCAGCGGCGAAGCGTTGGGCGGCGGCCTGTTTGCTGACGCCCAGGGCCCGACCGATGGTTTGCCAGGTGAGTCCGGCGGCGCGGGCTTCTTGAACTTTTTCTTCCAGGGCCTGGTTGGCTTGGGCTACCTGCTGGTTGGCTGCTTCTAGGGCCTGGTAGAGGGGGTCTTGGCTTTCCATGCAGACTCCTTTGACTGGGTGGTCAAGATTTCTTGACTTGTCACAAATCTACCGGTTTCCTGTGATAAGTCAAGCATCTTTGACAAATCACATTTTATCGGCGGGGTGGGGCAGGTGGCAGGTCACAGCCTGCCGGGGCACTTTATGCCAGAATTGGAGGGATATGACTGAACAGACCCGCACCAGCACCGGCCAAATCCCGGCCCGCTCCAAGCAGCTCAAACTGCCGCCCCTGACCTTGGGCAAGCACACCATTGACACCCCCGTCATCCTGGCCCCCATGGCAGGCGTCACCAACAAGGCCTTCCGCCGCCTTTGCCGGGAATACGGTGGCGGGCTCTACGTCACCGAAATGGTCACCGCCCGCTCCCTGGTGGAACGCAACAAGGAATCCCTCCGCATCATTGACCACGACGGCGACGAGCAGATTCGCTCCATCCAGATTTACGGGGTGGATGCCGTCAACGTGGGCAAGGCCATCCGCATGGTAGTCGAAGAAGACCGGGCCGACCATATCGACCTCAACTTCGGTTGCCCCGCCCCCAAGGTTACCCGCCTGGGTGGTGGTTCCGCCCTGCCTTGGAAGACCGACCTCTTCACCGCTATCGTCCAAACCGCTGTGAAGGAAGCTTCCCGGGGTGATATCCCCCTAACCATCAAGATGCGGAAGGGCATCGATGAGGACCATCTGACCTACCTGGAATCAGCCAAAATCGCCCGCGACTCAGGGGTGGCCGCTATCGCCCTGCACGGACGGACCGCCGCCCAGCACTATGCCGGCCAGGCCGACTGGGACTCCATCGCCCGCCTGCGCGAGGCCATCCCGGATGTGCCCGTACTGGGTAACGGCGATATTTTCTCAGCCGAGGATGCTATCGCCATGGTTGAGCAGACCGGGGTGGACGGCGTGGTGATTGGCCGCGGCTGCCAGGGCCGTCCCTGGCTCTTTGGCGACCTCCAAAATGCCTTTGAAGGGTCTGAGGAGCGCTACCGGCCCACCGTCACTGAGGTTTCCCAGATGATTTACCGGCACGCCGAGCTGCTGGTTGAAACCTTTGGGGACGAGACCCGGGGCCTGCGCGAGATCCGTAAGCATGTGGCCTGGTACTTCCACGGCTACCCGGTAGGTGGCAAGCTGCGGGCCAAGATGGCTACCGTCCCCACCCTTGAAGCCTTCCAGGACTACCTGGCCCAGCTAGACCACTCCATTGGCTACCCCGGCGAGGCTGTGGAAGGCCCCCGCGGCCGGGCAGGCAACCCCAAGAAACCCCACCTGCCCGACGGTTGGCTCAACTCCCGCATCCTGGGGGACGCTGAACGCCTGGGCCTGGTGGACGCCGAACTGGACATTTCAGGAGGATAAGAGACCCATGCGGATTGAACTGACCAGGTTCCGGGTGCAAGCAGGCAAAGAAGAGAAAGTTCAGGAATGGATGGACTTCCTCAAAACCAACATGGAAGCCGTCAAGGAAACCCTGGAACCTGAAGAGATGTACGTAGAAACAATCTTCTCTGAAGAGCTTGAGGGCGTCACCTACCTCTACTGGTACTCTGTGCAGGGAGAACCGGGCCAGGAGCAGAAAGTCACTGAATCGCCTCACTGGCTAGACCAGAAGCACGTGGAATACTGGCGCCAATGTATCGACCCTAGCTACCCGCCCCATGACCTCACCCCCATGGTGCATATGCTGCCTGACCGGGTGCTGGCCGCCATGCGTCCCCTGGGCTAGAAGACAAGGACCCGTCACCTACCCGGCTGAATACGGCCTTGACCAAGGAGATGGCTTCTAAACTAGAATCCCAGGCCTAGATTCAAGAGGTAGAGAAAAGATCAGCTCCATGAGCCAAAAGCAGATCAGCGAACAAGCCCCCACTCCCGGCTACAGCCCCCAGGACGCTGAACGCTGGGTGCCCGAACACCACCGCTTCGTCTACCGGTCCCCCTTCGAACGAGACCGGGCCCGAGTCCTCCACTCCGCAGCCCTCCGCAGGCTCGGAGCTAAAACCCAGGTGGTTGACCCCGACACCGACGACTTCGTCCGCACCCGCCTGACCCACTCCCTCGAAGTGGCCCAAATCGGCCGAGAACTAGGCCGCATGCTGGGCTGCGACCCCGACGTGGTCGACACCGCCTGCCTCTCCCATGACCTGGGCCACCCGCCCTTCGGCCACAACGGCGAAAGCGCCCTAGACCGCCTAGCCGCCGACGCCGGAGGCTTCGAAGGAAACGCCCAAACCCTGCGCCTGCTCACCCGCCTAGAACCCAAGGTCATGCGTCACGACGGCGGCCCCGCCGGACTCAACCTCACCCGGGCAGCCCTGGACGCCAGCTGCAAATACCCCTGGACCCGGCAAGAAGCCCCCGCCCGGCCTGACGGCAAACCCAACCGCAAATTCGGGGTCTACAGGGACGACCTGCCCGTCTTCCACTGGTTTAGGGAAGGCGCCCAAGAAGCAGGGGCCGCCCCCACCCAAAAATGCCTAGAAGCCCAGGTCATGGACCTAGCCGACGACATCTCCTACTCCGTCCACGACGTTGAAGACGCCGTCTTTGGCGGCCACCTGCAACTAGACGACCTCAAAGACCCCAAGGCCCGGCAGGAAGTCTTCAATAAAACCCGCCACTGGTACCTACCCCAGGCCCAAGACCAAGACCTAGACGCCGCCCTCACCCGCCTAGAAAGCCTCAACCGCTGGCTGCCCTACATGACTGGCAGCCGCTCCTCCATGGCAGCCTTCAAGGCCTTGACCTCCAAACTCATTGGCCGCTTCGCCGCCAGCGCCATGGTGGCCACCCGCGAAGTCTACGGCGACCAGCCCCTAACCCGCTACCAGGCCCAACTGGTTGTGCCCCCAGAAACCCAAGAAGAAATCGCTATTCTCAAGGGCATCGCTACTGCCTTCGTCATGACCCCGCGCGACGCCGGAGCCAAAAACCAAAACCAGCAAGAAATCCTAGAGTTCCTGGTCCAGGCCCTCTACGACAACCCCCACTACCTAGAACCAGCCTTCGCCGCCGACCTGCAAGAAGTCTCCCGCCACGATGACACCGCCCGCCTGCGCCTAGTCATCGACCAGGTAGCCTGCCTGACCGACCGCTCCGCCCTAGCCCTCTACAAGCGGATTACTGGCAACCAGTGGGCCATCGGCGACAAACCCCTCTGGTAAACCCGCCCCCATCACAGACAGCAGACCATACCCTGACCTAGAATTAAGAGCCGTGGCAGGACTCATCAAAAAAGAAGACATCGAAGAGGTGCGCTCCCGCACCGACATCCGCGAAATCATCGAAGGCTACGTCACCCTCAAACCCGCAGGCATCGGCTCCCTCAAGGGCCTCTGCCCCTTCCACGACGAGCGCACCCCCTCCTTCAACGTCCGCCCCCAAATGGGCACCTACCACTGCTTCGGCTGCGGCGAATCCGGCGACGTCATCAGCTTCCTCATGGAAATGGAACACACCAGCTTCGCCGAAACCGTCGAAGGCCTGGCCGCCCGCATCGGCTACCAGCTGCGTTACGAAGAGGGCAGCGGGCTCAGCCGAGAAGAAGTCAGCCGCCGCCAGCGCCTCCTAGATGCCCACAAAATTGCGGCTGAGTTCTACCAGAAAAACCTCTTCACCCCGGCCGCCATCGAAGCTCAAAAGTTCCTGGGCGCTCGCGGTTTTGACCCCGAGGCCAGCCGCAAGTTCGGGGTGGGTTTTGCCCCCCGAGGCTGGGACAACCTCCTCAAATACCTGCAATCTAAGGGCTTCACCACAGAAGAACTAGGGGAAACCGGCATGTTTTCTGAAGGTCAGCGGGGCATCTACGACCGTTTCCGCGGCCGCCTAATCTGGCCCATTAAGGGTATGAGCGGGGAGACCATCGGCTTTGGTGCCCGCCGCCTCTACGAGGACGACAAGGGCCCCAAGTACCTCAACACCCCCGAAACCTCCCTCTACAAGAAGTCCCAGGTGCTCTACGGCCTGGACCTAGCCAAGCGCAACATTGCCCGGCAGAAGAAAATCGTGGTGGTAGAGGGCTACACCGACGTCATGGCTGCCCACCTGGCCGGGGTAGACACAGCTGTGGCCACCTGTGGCACAGCCTTCGGCACCGACCACATCAAGATTGTTCGCCGCCTGATCTCGGACGACGGTAGCGGGGGAGAGGTCATCTTCACCTTCGACGGGGACGCCGCCGGCCAGAAGGCCGCCCTGCACGCCTTCCAGGAAGACCAGCGTTTCGTAGCCCAAACCTATGTGGCTATCGCCCAGGACGGGATGGACCCCTGCGACCTGCGGCTGGCTAAGGGGGATGCGGCCGTCCGCCACCTGATTGAATCCCGCCGTCCGCTCTTTGAGTTCGCTATTTCGGCCACCCTCAAAAACTATGACCTGACCAGCCTAGAAGGACGGGTGCAGGGCATGCGGGCTATTGCCCCCATTATTGCCGGTATTAAGGACCCCACCCTGCGCCCGGCCTATGTGCGCCAGGTGGCAGGCCAGCTGGGTCTAGAAACCGGGGAGGTTCAGCGGGCTGTCAGCCTGGCCGCTAGCCAGCGTCCGCCCAGGGCTCCTGAAGCTGAGACCCGCCCACAGGCCCAGCCTGCACCTCCTGCTGGTTTTGAGGGGCAGGAAGAGAACCCCTACCCCCTGCCCGATCCGGCTGACCCCGCCGGACGCCTGGAAAAGCAGGCCCTGGGGATTCTGCTGCAATACCCTCAGACCCTGAGCCTGGACCAGTGGCGGGAGCTGACTGCCACCCGCTTCCGTTACGCCATCCACGGGGCTATTGCCCAGGGGGTGCTGGCGGCTGCCTCCCAGCTGGTGCCTCAGCCGGGGTTGGACTGGGTCAATGCTGTGCGCTCCCAGGTGCCGCTAGCGGCCCAGGGCCTGCTGGCTGAGCTGACGGTTCTGCCCATACCGGTGCGAACTGACGAACAGCTCCAGGCCTACTCTCGGGATATTCTGAGCCAGATTTTTCAGGCTGAGATTGGGCGGCAGAAGTCTGACCTGCTGATTCGCCTACAGAACACCAGCCCTGACTCTGCCGACTACCAGGCCATTAACCAGAGCCTGATGGAGCTGGAGCGCCGTCGACGGGCCCTCAACCCCCACCAAAACTAGCCTGTGATGCAACTAACCCTATTTCGGTTTGCCAGGGATGGGGGAGGGTGTGTAGAGTTATTACTCGTTGCGGAGGTCAAGTGACCAGGTGACATATTCCCCCGTAGCTCAATTGGCAGAGCATTCGACTGTTAATCGAAGGGTTACTGGTTCGAGTCCAGTCGGGGGAGCAAAAATAAAGACCCAGCTTCGGCTGGGTCTTTTTTCTTTGCCCCTAACCCTGTGTAGACTAAGGGGCGAATAAAGAATACCCACTGCACCCCTAGGGATAACGAGGTAGCAATGACCCAAAACGAGCAGCAGGACCAAGACCAGAAGCTAGGTCTGGGAGCTGGCGTCAAAAACATCAAGAGCAACGTCAACAAGGCCGTCGACGCAGCCAAGGTCCTTAAGACCCTAGGCCCCGAACAGGTCAAGGACGAAATCAGCATCGCCAAAATCGAGCTCAAAGACAAGGGTATGGAGGTCGGCAAGGGCGCAGCTGTAGCCGTCGTCGCCATTGTTTTCGCCCTCTTCATGGCCATTGCCCTGGTCATCCTGGCCTACGTTGGTCTGAGCTCCCTCATGCCGGCCTGGGGCGCTGCCCTGACCCTGATTGTCCTCTTCCTGGCCTTAGCTGGTATCTGCGGCCTGGTGGCCTACAAGATGATCAAGAAGCAGCTGCCCTTCACCCCCGAATCTGCTGTCTTTGGTCTGCTCTACGACCTGGGCGTCCTCAAGGAAGGTAGCGCCATGAGCGCCAAGCGTCTCAAGGCTGAACAGGCAGAGAAGGCCGCTGCCAAGGCTGAAGAGGCTGCTGCCGCCGCCGAGAAGGCTGCCCAGGAGCCCCAGGAGCCTGCCCCGGCCCCCCTGACCAAGGAAGAACTGCTCCAGCGCACCAAGGAACGCCGCGAGCAGATGAAGCTGCTGCGGGACGACCTGGAAAACTACAGCAACAGCGTCCAGGCCGGTGCCCAGTCCCTGGCCGATAACGCTGTCACCAGCGTCAAGAACCTGCCTGCTGTGGCAGCCGACAGCGGTAAGCAGCTGATTGAGAACGCTTCCCGCCCCGAGGTCGTTCAGGCCCGCTGGAAGTCCTTTGCCACCCTGGGTGCTTCTCTGACCGCCTTCT
>DKXC01000123.1:0-7058 GCA_002492045.1 Micrococcaceae bacterium UBA7136 | reverse complement strand
TCCTGCGGAAGCTAACCCGCCGCTAGAAAACCGGCCCTTACAAGCCCCTTCATAGTCAGGAGGGCCCACCTTCAGAAAGCTGGATGGTGGGCCCTCCTCTCTTATGCGCCTACAGCCTAAACAGGGTAGAGTAGGGGAAAATAAGCAGCCAAGGAAGAGACAAAAGACCATGACCATCAGGCCCTTGACCGTCCTCATTGGGGCAGACACCTACCCGCCAGACATCAACGGCGCCGCCCAGTTTGGTTCCCGTCTGGCCCACGCCCTCTTGGCACGCGGTCACCAGGTGCACGTCATGGCCCCCAAGCAAGAGAAGGGCCCCAGCAGCCGTCAAATGGTAGACGGCATCACTGAGCATCGGATGCGGTCCCACAAGGTCATCACCCACCCCTACATGCGGCTCAACTTCCCCTGGGAAATCTACGCTGAGGCTGACCGCCTGGTGCGGGAAATCCAGCCTGACGTCATCCATATTCAGTGCCACTACCTTATTGGCCGGGTGCTGGCTCGAATCGGTCAGAAGCGGGGCATTAGGGTGGTGGCCACCAATCACGTTATGCCCGAGAACATTGCTCCCTTCCTGCCCTTCCCTCAGCCTGTCATTGACCTGGTTGAGAAGATCTCTTGGAAGGACATGCGGAAGGTACTGGGCCGGGCCGCCGTGGTTACTACCCCCACCCAGATCGGGGCAGACGCCATGGAGCAGGCCGGTAAGTTTAGCCGCCCGGTTCTACCGGTCTCGAACGGTATTGAAAGCTCAGATTACGAGCTGGCCCCTGGCGAGCAGATTCAGAAGACCCCCGGGGAGCGGATTATCTTCTTTGCTGGACGCCTGGCCGAAGAGAAGCATATTGACCTGCTGATCCGGGCCCTGGCCCTGCTGCCAGAGCGTCACCAGCAGACCATCCTGGAGGTAGCTGGTAGTGGCGAGCTACTAGAGGAGCTTCAGGAGCTGGCAGCTAGCCTGGGTATAGCTAGTCGGGTGCGTTTCTTGGGCTATGTGTCGGATGAACAGCTGCGGGCCGGCTACCTGCGGGCCGATATCTTCTGCCAGCCCGGTACAGCAGAGCTACAGTCCCTGGTGACCCTGGAGGCCATGAGCGCCTCCAAGCCGGTGGTGCTGGCCAACGCCCTGGCCCTGCCCCACCTGGTGCAGGAAGGCGTCAACGGCTACCTCTTTGAGCCGGGCCAGGCCCAGGATTTGGCTGACAAGCTGACTACCCTGCTAGATTTGCCTGCCCAGGAGCTGGAGCAGATGGGACGGGCCTCCCGTCAGCTGGTAGAGAGGCATGCAGCCCAGAAAACCTGGGAGACCTTTGAGTCCCTCTACCTGGGAGATGAGCTCTACCAGGAATTTTTGCGGGAGCGCCGCTAGGTTTCCTTCTTTTCTCTAGGCGTCTTTTTCAGGTAGACTTGGGGGCTAGTGGACAGCTTGCCTGTTTGCTATGGGGCCTTAGCTCAGCTGGTCAGAGCAGGGGACTCATAATCCCTTGGTCGCGGGTTCAAGCCCCGCAGGCCCTACTAAAACCCCCTCTCACTAGGCTAAACAGTGAGAGGGGTTCTTGTTTCTGGAGGTCAGAGGGCGCGAAAAGGGCAGGTTCTCCTTTTACTGTCCAGTTTCATAGCTGCAAGGAAGGAGCTAGCGGTGATAAAGAAGACCTGGTCAGGGCTGGTCTTTATCTTCCTGGCCTTCTTAGTTTTGCTGGCGCTGGGTGCTGCCTACCTGCTGGGCCCGGGTGGCTGGAAGGTTAAGGAGGGCCAAGTCTACGCTCCCTATGAGCTGCGGCATCCCGAAGCTACCGGTGAGACTTTTAGCTGGGAGGGCGGGGAAGAGACCTACTATGAACCTGAGTACGGTTTCATGGCTGAGGCTACAGACCCGACCGCCTCTTTCTCTACCCCGCAGGTTAAAGCCCGAACAGTAGAACCAGCCCAGTGCAGTGATCAGGCCCTGGGGCAAGTCACCCCGGCTCCCGGTTCCTGGGTAGTGCCCTCCCTGTCTGATGGGGTTGGGGGAGTGGCCACCGGTTATTTCTCTACCGGGGCTTTTTCTGCCGGTTTTCCTTCTGCCCCTTCTGGTCTGCTTTCGTCCCTCAGCGCCCCTCTGGGGACGGTGGGCAAGGCCAGTGTGCTAGCTGGGCATGTGAATATGGATTACCCCAATGATCGGCTCTCAGCCTGGGGGCTGCTGCACTATATTGACCCTTGCGCCCATGTTTATATTACCGATGAGGCTGGGGTGACGAGAGAATACCAGGTGACAGTCATCGACACCATCAAACAGGGAGCTACTGAGACAGATCCCGGGCTCTGGGGGTCTGCTGAGGCTACCCCGGAAGAATGGGCCAAATATGGGGCCGAGGAACTGGTCTGGCTACTGACCTGTTCTGGGGCTTTTGTGGGGGATTCTGGGGCTGGGAATACCTTTCTTTTTCCGTATACGGATAATTTGCGGGTGGGCCTGGTGCCGGTGACTACCGAGTCTGAGAAGATAGGCTGACAAGCCCCTATGAACGTAAGGAAACTTACTGTCAAGCTGCTATGAAAGCCTAGGGGAGAGGGCCTGCTGCGTGCTAGATTTGCTGAGGAATACCTGCCCCCTAGGTATTGCCAGAAGATTTCACTACTCGCACCAAGGAAAAGAGACTACCCCCATGGCCTTTTCGCCTAAGAAGCTGGCTGTATCCAGCCTAACCTCCCTCCTGCTAGCAGGCTCCCTGCTGACTGCCGTCCAGGCACCGGCATCTGCTGAGGAAGAGCTACGCCAGAACTTCGTGCCCTACACCGCCCAGGGCCAGACCTCCTACTACCACCTCTACGCCGAAAACATCGACTGGGACCAGCCCGTCGGTGTGGTCTTCTACCTGGACGGTGACTACTTCACCACCAGCCAGTCCAAGGTCTACAATCCTTCCAATAGCCAGCTGCTGGGCATGGCCCAGGTAGCCAGCGAGCACAACATGCTCTTCGTGCCTGTTATTTCTCCCGATCAGGACGCCGAAACCCGCGGCATCACCTGGCACGAGGATCTTAACGGCAACGGCGACTGGTTCCGGTCTTTCGCCAATGACTTCATGGATAAGTACGGTATTGACCGCACTAACGTTTGGACTGTTGGCCACTCTGGTGGTGCCGAAATTACCGGCTTTGAGCTGGGCGCTGACCGTCAGGATTCCTGGCGCATCGGTGGTGGCTCCATCATGGTAGGTGGTGGCAACACCAACGGTATGCAGACCCTGCCTAGCCTGGCAGCTCAGAGCAACTTCTCCTTCCACTGGTATGTTGGAGACCTGGACGGCAAGAACCTGGCAGGTACCGCTGACTGGTCTGCCTACAATGCTGCTCAGCGCGGTTATTCCATCTATACCGCAGCCGGCTACCAGGACACCTTCTTAACCGAGATTCCCGGCATGGATCACTACCGCTACGACTTCCCCTCCATCCTGGAGGAAGCCCTGAATAAGGTGGATCCCCTGCTCTCGGGTCCTATCGGTTCCTACTACTATCAGAATGATGGTTCTGAGACTCTGGGCCTGCCCCAGGGGCGGGAGTACGCGGTAGAGGGCGGTAGCCAGCAACTCTTCCAGGGCGAGGACGGCAAGCAGCTTCTGCTGGTCTGGTCTGAGCAGACCGGGCAGGTTACTCCGGTAGCTCTCTAAAACTGAAGACTTTAGCCAGAAATAACTCTCTTATGCTTTAGGATGTGTAGTGGAATACACATGCTATTGAGGGAGTTGGAATGGTTTCTTCATCCTTTCTGAAGTCCGTGGCGGGTACCTCTTCTTTGGTGCTGGCCACGGGCTTTTTATGTGCAGGTCTGCCTACTCCTAGCCAGGCTGCCCCCTACGGGGTGAATTTAGATGATGTTAGTGCTCAAGGTCAGGTGCTGGGCGGTCCCGAGGCTGGTGCTGCTGGAGAAGCCAGCACTCACTATCAGCCACATGTGGAGGAAAAGACAGACCGCTTGGTGGTGAAGTTTAAGGATGAAGTAGATGAAGCGGAGCAGGCTGAGATTCTGACTCAAGTGGCAGAGGCTACTGACCTTATAGAGACTGCTGAAATCTCCCACGAAACAGTTGAAGAGGCCCAAGTGGTGGACCTCAAAGAAATGATTAATCCGGGTGAACAGGATCAGGTGCTTGAACTTTTAGCTGAGCGACCTGAAGTGGAATACGCTGAACCGGATCTCATTATTACGGCTGGGCAGGCATCCATCCCCAGAAACCCGCCGAACGATCCTTATTTTGCTAGTCACCAGTGGAATATGCGGGCTGTTGATGCGCCTGGAGCCTGGAAATACGCTACTGGTCAAGGAATCATCATTGGTATTGCTGATACCGGACAGACCTGGCACCCAGATTTAGCTTCTAAGACTTTACCCGGATACGATTTCGTGTCAGCAGATCAAAGCCGAGATGGCGACGGCTGGGATTCTAACCCTAATGATGAGGGCGATTGGGGCCCTCAGGTTCCCCGATCTATGTGGCACGGTACCCATGTAGCTGGAATTGCGGCAGCCTCAAGTGACAATGGTCTTGGTGTTGCTGGCGTCGCACCTAATGCCCAGATTCAGCATTCAAGGATTATGGGTGTTAATGGGCGAGCCTATACCTCTGACCAGGCCGCCGGTATTGCCTGGAGCGCTGGGGTTCCTGTCCCTGGGGCCCCTAAGAACCCAACTCCTGCCCATGTTGTTAACTACTCTGAGGGATTCTATTCCGCTACCTGCCCTAAGGTTCTACAGGATGCTATCAATGCAGCCCATGCGCGAAACGTGCCCGTAATTGCTTCGGCCGGGAATTTCGGGGCGAACGCAGCGGGTACTTCGCCTGCTAACTGCCGGGGCGCTATTGTGGTGGGCGCAACTGCTAACGGAAACGCCATGACTCGTTACTCTAACTGGGGCCCTATGCTTGATGTGCTTGCTCCCGGTGGCGCGGCTGGTTCTGACGTCTGGTCTACGGTCAATACCGGTGCTTACCGGCAGGTAGGGCCCGGGTATGGCCCTTTGAACGGTACCTCGATGGCGGCCCCGCATGTCTCTGGCATTGTTGCCATGATGAAGGAGCGTAACCCCAAGCTCAGCGTAGAAGAAATTCGTTCTATTCTGAAAAATACTGGCACGAATGTTAACGGTTATCGTTTCGTGAATGCTCCTCGTGCAGTTGCAGCTGTAGCTGATACCCGGGGCTTTCCACTGATTGGAGCTATTGGGGCCTACTACTACGCGCACGGAGCAGCTGCTACTTTTGGGGTCCCTATAAGCGCTGAATTTCCCCTGCGTGACGGGGGAGCTGGGCAGAACTTTTCGCGTAATGTCACTATCTACTGGACCTCTCGCACCGGTGCCCACCCCGTGAATTTTTCAGGCACTATCGGGGCTAGGTACCGAGCCGGTGGCTACGAGAACAGGTACGGTTACCCAGTCTTGGCTGAAACTGCTATCGCTGGTGGTGCGATGCAGAAGTTTGCTTTGGCGGATGGGTGTCGTCATGCCTTTTATTGGACTCCTCGGCACCATCGGACGCATGTGGTCTGGGAAGCTGGCGCTATCGGCCATCGTTTTACCGCTGAAGGTGGAGCTGGACGTTACGGTTTCCCTGATATGGATGAAGAGGCTATCACTGGTGGTGGTGCCCAGCAACGATTCACTACTTCTTCTGGCGGAAGCACCCTATTTGTCTGGTCACCAGCTGCCGGAACTAAGAAGCTAGTCGCTGGTGGCGGCATCCACCAGTACTGGGTTAACAATGGTTACACGTCGTCGCTAGGATTCCCTAGTACTGATGAGACGGCCCAAGCAGATGGTTCAGTAACAGTCCATTTCTCCAGCGGCGCAGTCCTGCGATGGAGGGCTGCTGACGGGGTGAAACGAATCCGCTAAGCCCCAAAATCTGGGCCGACAGGCAGTAGGACGCTGGGCTCCTCTAAGCCCAGCAACAGAAGGGGATTGGTATAAGCCAGCCCCCTTCTGGCCTGCTGGGGGTCATCTGAGGGCTCCCGCAGGCCCCAGTGCAGGCAAAAACTGGGGGAGCAGTGCTCTATCTCAGGGTCAAGCCGGGCAAGAAGCTGCCCGGCCTGCACCTGGCTACCCACCGGTAAAGAGTCAGTGACCGGCTCGAAAGAGGACCTACGGCCGTCCGGATGTTCTAAGGTCAGCACCTGCCGGTCTACCACCCGTCCTGAAAAAATCACCCGGCCCTCAGCTGGTGCCACAATGGCCTGGCCAGGTTCCAATGCTAGATCGACCCCGCGGTGGCCGGAGGCCCAGCGGGCAGCAGGCTGCTCAAAAGGGGTCAGCACCTGAAGCTGACCTTCCACCGGGGGCCGCCAGCTAGCCCTAGGGTTAGCCAGGCTAGAAGGCAGCAGAAAAAGTAAGACAAGCAGGCAGAGTAGGAAAGTGCCAGCTAAGCGTCTGCCCATTTTTAGGGGCAGCAGACAAGCAAAAGAAGAGAGCACAGCAACCTCCTGGGTGTTTCTCCCTTACCTTGCGGCCCCAGCGGTTACTCCACCAGTCTGGCCCCTCATACCTAGAGACGTCAAGACCCTCTTCTTTTCAGGAGGGGCTTGGGATAAATAGAGACAGAAAGAGCCCCAGAAAATAGGGTGACTTAAGGCCAAACCATACGGTATAGTTATGCCTTGCAGTTTGCTCACCAGGCCCCTTGAGGGCAGGTGAACAGAAGGAGCCCTCCTTACATGGGGTTCCGCCAGGTAGCTTTCAGATAGAAACCCTGGACTGACATCGCCTAGGGCAAAGGCAGGTAGCTTTCACCGGTACCTGCCAGCAGCACCTTCGGTCCGGTTTTAGACCGGTCAGGGGCTGCCGGAAGACCAGCTACTCCAGCTAGTCAACCTGAGTCCTAGCAGGGGAGTGAGGGCCTGCCCCTCAAAACTCCAATGTAAACCGATAACTACTATGCGCGCGGCGCGGTTAGCCTGGAATCAGGGGCCCGCCCGGCACCAAAAACATTAAAGGAGACGACATGCCCGTCGTAACTATGCGTCAGCTGCTGGATTCCGGCGTTCACTTCGGCCACCAGACCCGCCGCTGGAAC
>DKXC01000159.1 GCA_002492045.1 Micrococcaceae bacterium UBA7136 | reverse complement strand
CTAGGGGGATGTCCCGGTCAGCGGCCTGCTTAAGGAAGGCCCAGGGCAGGGCGTCAGCGTAGCGGTGGGCGGTGGTGACAAAGAGCCAGAGGTCAGCGGCTTGGAGGAGCTGGTTAGCCAGGGCCCGGTTGCGATCACTGACCGAGTCGAAGTCGGGGGCGTCCAGCAGGGTGGTCCCGATCGGCAGGCTGTCATTGGCTAGCAGGATGAGCTGGTCAAGGTCGTTATTGCCTGCCCCTACCTGGCCTAGCCCTTGTTGGGGGCTGATGCGCTCGAAGGTGGGCAGGAGACGGTCTGGTCCTACCAGCTGGGCGTCCTCGGGCCGGTGGAGCAGGACGGGCTGGCGGGTGGTGGGGCGGATGACTCCAGCCTGGCTGAGGGCCTGGCCCAGAAGGGAGTTGACCAGGGTTGATTTACCAGCCCCGGTGGATCCGCCCAGCACCAGGGTCAGGGGTGAGTCTAGGCGGGTGAGCTTGGGCAGGATGTAGTCTTGCAGCTGCTTAGCTACTTTGGTCTTTTCTTGCTGGGCCTGCTCCCGGCTAGGGGTTGCTAGGGGGAAGGTCAGGCTATCGATGAGCTGCAGGGCGCTGTCTGCTACCGCTGGGGGGCTTTGGTTTTGGGTCTGCACCCCTCTATTCTGACATGGACCGGTGAGCATAAGAAAAAATCCCCCAGACCTAAGTCTGGAGGATTTTTAGCCTGTGACCCCAACCGGATTTGAACCGGTGTTGCCGCCGTGAGAGGGCGGAGTACTAGGCCGCTATACGATGGGGCCCTAAGTATCTTTCATCAAGATACTGGCTGGGATACCAGGACTCGAACCTAGAATGACGGTACCAGAAACCGTAGTGTTGCCAATTACACCATATCCCATTATTTTTGCTCCAGCTCTGATTTCCTTTCGGTTTTCATCGCCGCAACGAGTAATAACTCTATAGGACTCTCCGACACTCTGCAAGTCGAAATCTGTAGAGCTGAGTCACATTCCCCTCATCTTCACCCTCACCAAAGCCCAAAAGTCCAGTCTGACTAGGTGAAATACTCTCAAAAACTTCTTGAAAAAATCTTACAAAAAGGGCCCACCAGCTGGCAGAAGAGAGGTCTACAGCCTCTCCCCTCCCCTGGTGGGCCCCTTCAGGCATCCAAGAGCTAGCGACTAGCCAGCAGTAAAGACAGGAGCAGAATAGCCAAGCCCCGAAGCAGTCCGACCAGCATTGGGGGCATGAGGAATCCAAATCTCAGCCACCCAGCGGTAGGTGCCAGCCTCAGCAGTAAAGCTAAAGCCCCGGCCCGTTGCCTGCTTACGGATACCACCGCTCCGCGCCCCCACAGGCACCTGAACAGTAGCTACACCAGCTGTGCCACTGTAGCTAACTCGGGAGCCAGCAACTTCAGCACCAGAAGGAGAAACCATGTAGATAGTCATAATGGGGTGAAGATCTGCACCGGTAATAGAGGCAATGCTGGAGATATCGTAGGACACCTGGTAGGTGCAGCCAGTCTTCAGGTTGCTGTTCGAGGGGTCACCACTAGAGATCAGACCGGTGTGACGAATCAGGGCACCTTCGGGGTTGCCGCCACTGGTACCAGCGTAGAAGTAGGGTACACCGTCATTACCGTTGTAGACCCTGTTGCTCCCAGGAACCCAGAGAGAGCCAGAGACCGGGTTTTGCAGGCTAAAGCCAGAGTTGAAGTTAGAACGGTAGGACTCGCACATAGAGGCCGCATAGGCCGGGATAGCGGTGCTAGCCAGTAGGACGGGGGCGGCCCAGGCAGCGCCCTTAGCCAGGGTACGACGGCTGGGGGCAGGGGAAGTCATGGTCATAGGGGAAGGGGGGGACCTTTCGTGATTGAGTGATTGTTAGGGTTCAGCGAACCCTAGAAAAGAAGATAGCAGAAAAAACCGCCCTCACCCAGTAAGAGGTGAAGACGGTTTTTCAAGAGGCACTTTAGGGGACAAATCCCCTAGTGGTAGCCAGCCTGTCTAGAGACTGGCCCGCAGGGACCGCAGACGCGCCAAAGAAGAGTCCTTACCCAGAATCTCCATGGACTCAAAGAGAGGCGGAGAAATCCGCTGACCAGACACAGCCGTCCGCACCGGGCCAAAGGCCAGGCGGGGCTTAATCTCAAGCCCATCAACGATAGCTTCACGCAGGGCAGCCTCAATGGTAGCGGCAGTGAAATCTTCCAGACCCTCAAGCGCAGTAATAGCTGCATCAAGAACAGCCGGGGCAGACTCCTTCAGCTGCTTAGCAGCGTCCTCAGCCACCTCAATCTCAGCATCCTGCTTGAAGAGGAAGCCCAGCAGACCGGGGGCCTCCCCCAGCAGCTGCATCCGCTCCTGCACCAGGGGGGCCGCCTCAGTCAAAATAGCCTGCTCCCGCTCAGTCAGCTTCTCAAAGTCCTCAGCGGATACCAGCTCAGCCTTGTGCAGGAAGGGTACCAGGCGGTTGCGGAAGTCCTCAGCCTCAAGCAGGCGGATATGGGTGCCGTTAATAGCCTCAGCCTTCTTGAGGTCAAAACGGGCCGGGTTAGCTAGCACGTCCTTAATGTCGAAGGCCTCAACCATCTGGTCCATGCTGAAAATATCCTCATCGTGAGAGAGGGACCAGCCCAGCAGGGAGAGGTAGTTAAGCAGGCCCTCCTTGATGAAGCCAGCATCCAGCAGGTTGTAGAGGCTAGACTCGGGGTCCCGCTTGGAGAGCTTCTTGTTGCCCTGGCCCATGACGTAGGGCAGGTGGCCAAACTCGGGGATGAAGCTGGTGACGCCTACCTCAACCAGGGCCCGGTAGAGGGCAATCTGGCGGGGAGTAGAAGAGAGCAGGTCCTCACCGCGCAGCACATGGGTGATGCCCATGAGGGCGTCGTCCACCGGGTTCACCAGAGTGTAGAGGGGCTTGCCGTTGGCCCGAACCACCACAAAGTCAGGCACAGAACCGGCCTTGAAGGTGATCTCACCGCGCACCAGGTCGGTGAAGGTGATGTCCTCATCCGGCATGCGCAGACGCAGAACCGGGGTGCGTCCCTCGGCCCGGTAGGCGGCTTTCTGCTCTTCGGTCAGGTCACGGTCGAAGTTGTCGTAGCCCAGCTTGGGGTCCTGGCCCTTAGCCTTGTGGCGGGCCTCGACCTCCTCGGGAGTAGAAAAGTCCTCGTAAATGTAGCCGCTGGCCTTAAGCTTCTCTACTACCTCAGCGTAAATGTCCATGCGCTCAGACTGACGGTAGGGGGCGTGAGGGCCGCCCACGCCAACACCCTCGTCCCAGTTGATGCCCAGCCACTGGAGGGATTCCAGCACCTGATTGAAGGACTCCTCAGAGTCGCGGGCAGCGTCGGTGTCCTCGATACGGAAGACCATGGTGCCACCGGTGTGCTTGGCGTAGGCCCAGTTGAAGAGGGCGGTACGAACCATACCCACGTGAGGGGTGCCGGTGGGTGAGGGGCAGAAGCGGACCCGGGTCTCGGAGGGGTCCTTGAGGTTCAGAGCGTAATCACTCATGGATGCGGGCACATCCCTTTCTCTTAGTCTTGCGGTAAGCCTTAGCTTTTCTCAGTTTACTCGGCGCTGACGGTGTTAATGAGGGAGCCAATGCCCTCAACCTCAATCTCAACTTCCTGGCCGGGGCGCAGAAGGGCCGAACCGGCCGGGGTACCGGTCAGGATGACGTCGCCAGGTAGCAGGGTGAAGTATTCGCTGGCAGCAGCCACCAGTTCAGCTACCGAGTAGACCAGGTTGGCAGTGGAATCATCCTGCTTGAGGTCGCCCTCTAGCCAGGTCTGGATGGTCACGTCTTCGGGGTCTAGGTCGGTCTCGATCCAGGGGCCCAGGGGGCAGGAGCCGTCAAAACCCTTGGAGCGGGTCCACTGGATGTCCTGGCTCTGGACGTCGCGGGCGGTTAGGTCATTGGCTACCGTGTAGCCGAAGATGACCTCGGGCACCCGGTCCAGGGGAACAGACTTGGCGATCCGGCCAATGACTACGGCCAGTTCGCCCTCAAAGGCTACCTGCTGGGACCAGTCCGGCAGAACAATGGGGTCACCGGGGCCAATGATGGAGGTGTTGGGCTTGAGGAAGAACTGGGGGCTGGCTGGCGGTTCAGTGCCCTCGGTGCGCCAGTTACCGGCGGCACCAATGACCTTAGACCGGGGAATAATAGGGGCCAGCAGGCGGACGTCCGCCAGGGGCAGGGTCTTATCGGTGGGGTTGATGCCGGTATAGAAGGGGTCACCGGTCAGCAGGGTGACGGTCTCCTCCCCCTCTGGGCCATCAACCAGCCCAAAGTGGAGGGTGTTCTCGTGGGTAAAACGGGCAATGCGCATGCTTACCAGTATAGACGGGCTAGCTTTGCTAGAGGCTAGCCTTTTCTCTTTACTCTCTTCCCCCGTCCTTGCTTCCCAAAGCCCGGTCATTATGACCGGGTCTAAGAAAGCATGGGCGGGGGTTCGCTAACCCGCCCTCAAAAAAGATTGACAGCCCTCCCGGCCCATCCCTAGACTAAAAAGTGTTTTGTTCCCGACGGAAG
>DKXC01000160.1 GCA_002492045.1 Micrococcaceae bacterium UBA7136 | reverse complement strand
GTGCTCTTCCGATCTGTGGACGGCCTTGCCGCCAGCCAGCTGGGTGGAGGCGGTCCAGAGGGGGTAGTCGGGGCTGGGTACGAGGATTTCTTCGCCGGTGTCCAGCAGGGCTTGGAGGGCCATGGGGATGAGTTCTGAGACGCCGTTGCCCAGGTAGATGTCGTCGGTGGTGATGCCCATGATGCCTTCGTTCTGGTAGTACTGAACGATGGCGGTGCGGGCTGAGAAGAGGCCCTTGGAGTCTGAGTAGCCCTGGGTGTAGGGCAAGTGCTCGATGATGTCCATCATGATGGTATCGGGCGCCTCGAAGCCGAAGGGGGCGGGGTTGCCGATGTTGAGCTTGAGGATGCGCTGGCCGCGGGCTTCCATCCGCTGGGCTTCTTCTAAGATGGGGCCGCGGATATCGTAGAGGACCTTGTTGAGCTTCTGAGACTGCTTGAATACCATGAGACCTAGATTACCATTAGCCCCTCATCTGGTGTAGCCAAAAGACGGCCGCGTCCTCCTGACTAATAGCAGAATCCCCGCTGGTCAGGGAGTTGAGCCGCCGCAGGTGATCTGAGGAAAGGTCGGATGAGGCCTTGTTGATAAGGTCTTTGACCTCCTGGGGCAGGGCCTGGCTACGGGTGATAGGCAGGATCTTCTGGGTCAGCTGGGTGTTTTCGGGGTCTTCCAGGAAGAGCAGGTTGGCCTGACTGATCTGAGGGCTGGCCGAGAAGAGGTAGACCAGGTCGCTTTGGCCCTTGACCAGGGCTTCTAGGGAAGCTGCCCGGTCGGCTGTTTCCCGGGTAGTTCCGGGGGTGCAGGCGTAGTCGTTGGTCAGGGAGTCCGGGCCGCTGGGGTTCAGACTGTAGCCTTGTGGGGCTAGGAGGGTCAGCTGATTGCACTTATCGCGCAGGTCGTTCATGCTGCTGATTTTGAGTTCTTGGGCCTTGGCCCGGGTCATGGCATAACCGTAGCGGTCAGAGGCCTGGGAGGGGTCTAGGACTTCTATCGAGTCGGGCAGGGCTCGGTCTAGGGTTTGGATCAGGTCGCTGGAGCTAATCCCCCGCAGGTTGAGGGGACTGGAACTAGCTGATGGACTGGGGCTAGCTGCTACAGACTCTGATGGGCTGGGTGAGGCGCTAGTATTAGCCTCTGCTGCCTGCCGGGCTTCTTCCAGTTGGCTGGGGCTGACTGTCCCCATCTGGGTTATGTCTAAGAGTAAATCCCCGCTCAGGGCTGGGACCAAATCTAGTTTCACCTGGCTGGGGTCGGCGCTGGCTGGCAGCTGGTTACTGGCCAAATCGATGCCCAAATCTTCCAGGTAGGCCTGCCTCCCCTGGCTGGTTTCCTTGACCTCCACCTGGTAGCCGGCGTCGGCTAGTACCGCCGCATAAATATAGGCGGCCTGGCTGGTCTCGGGGCTAAGCCCGGTGCCGATACTAATTTTTTCCAGGACGGTGGCACTGGGGCTAGCTGGGGAGGTCTGCTGGCCGCCAGAGCAGGATGCTAGCAGCAGGCTCAGGGGAAGCAGGCCTAAAGCAAGGCTCTTTCTCATGCTTATTTTCCTTCCTGCCCGGCCCGGTAGCTGGCGGCTAGGTCCTTGGCTGAGCTGTAGCCCAGCAGGCGGGCGGCCTCGTCCACCAGGGAATAGCAGAAGAAGGAGTCTAGCTGGTCTAGGGGAATCCACTGGGCCCGGTCACTGGATCCGCCCTCTTCGTGGCGCAGGCTACCGCCGCTTACCCGCCCCCGGTAGATGGTGCGGAAGGCACAGAAGGGCAGGCTACTGCCGGGGCGGGGCTCAAAATAGGCGGTTTGTACCCCCAGGAGTTCTTCGAGCTCTACCTGGTAGCCGGTCTCCTCGTAAACCTCACGGACGGCCGCCTGGGCTGGCTGCTCCCCTACTTCCAGGCCGCCACCGGGCAGGGTCCAACCGGGCCGGTAGCCAGGAATTTGAGGAACCCAGCGAGTCAGCAGAATCTTACCGTCCTCAATAATGACGGCGTAGGCGGCCGGGCGAGTATCCATGACCAGGGGCATCCTGGTTCTCCTTTCAGCAAGAGGCTTTCTGAAAAACCAGTCTATACTTCCACCCGGCTACCTAACCTCTTCTCTGGTCTTTTCCCAGGCCAAGGGGTTAGGCTCAGAACATGACTCTTCTTGCCAGCACCGCCAGCCCCACGGATCAGGCCACCTCCACCCCCCTACTGGAGAGCACTGAGGCTACAGTCAATTTTCTGGCCCGCCTGGCCCAGATCGATTTCTGGCTGGGCGCCCCCTTACGGATCCTTATCATCCTGGTGCTGGGTTTGACCATTCAGATGGGGCTGCGCCTAGCCATCCGCAAGATTACAGATTCTATTGCCCGAGGCACCCGCTCCCGCATCCTGGGGGCCGATAGCACTACTCTGCCCTCTGCCGATCTGCTGGGGGCCCAGGCCCAGGTGCTTTCCCTCCGCCAGGCCCAGCGGGCCAAAACCGTGGGGTCTGTTCTGCACTCGGTGGCCTCTATTGTGACCTGGACGGTCATGATTGTCATGATTATCGCCGAGATGGGCTTCAATATTGCCCCGGTTATTGCTTCAGCCGGTGTGGTGGGTGTGGCCCTGTCCTTTGGCGCCCAGTCCCTGGTCAAGGATTTTCTCTCGGGCATCTTCATTGTGGCCGAGGACCAGCTGGGCATTGGTGACTGGGTTGATCTGGGCGAGGTCCAGGGACGGGTGGAGGCCGTTGGCCTGCGCACCACCCAGGTACGGGACCAGAAGGGCACCCTCTGGCATGTCCGTAACGGTGAGATTCTGCGGGTAGGTAACGCTTCTCAGGGGCCGGTCACCCCAGAAACAGCAGAGGTTCCTTCCCCGCTACTTGATTCACCGGACGCTAAGGACTAGCAGTCTTGAAAAAGCCAGGTCGCAGGCCCACACTTGCTGGCATCCCTCTTGCTTTGGAAAACCAAAGCAATTCAGGCCAGCCCCCATGCCAGCCAGCTTCGCTGTGGGCCTGCCTTCCCTGGCTTTACTCAGGTCTAGTTACTAGCGCCGTCCCTTGAACTGGGGCCGTCCCCGGCGGTTAGCCGGCTTCTGGGCTTTCTGGCCCCGGCCAGACTTGCCCTGAGTCGGACTCTTCTTCCGAGGCTTGGGGCTGGTTTGAACCTCCTGCTGGGAGCGCTGGGAGGAAGCCTTACGTCCCCGGCAGATACCTACAAAGTCCTGCACAATAGCTTCCTGCTCCTGGCTCCGCTCCTGCCGCAACCAGACCAGGGCCACCTCCTGCTGGCCCAGCCCCTCCAGGGTCCGGTAGGTCAGATCCTTACGGTGATAGAAGCGAGCCAGAGAAAGAGGCAGAACCAGCAGGCCCAGGCCAGCAGCCACCATTTCTACCTGCTGGCTGACGCCCTCTAGCCCCTCCAGTTCCCGGGCTAGGGGTAGCAGAATCTGGGCCTCGGGCCCCCAGGCCTCTAGGCTGTCAGCAGACTGGATCAGTTTTTCCTCGGCTAGTTCAGCCAGCGGGACGGTCTCCAGCAGGGTCAGCAGGTGCTCCTTGGGCAACAGCAGCACAGCCTCTTCTCGGTAGAGACTGACCAGGTGGTAGGTCTGCTTATCTCGGGCTGCCGGTTCCCAGTCAGGCCGTAGAAGGACCATGTCCAGCCCGGCTTCTAGCCCAGCTAGCCCCTGCCCCTCCCCCAAGGGAAGATCAGCTAGGGGGGCCAGGACCTGGTAGCGCTCCC
>DKXC01000003.1:9575-17151 GCA_002492045.1 Micrococcaceae bacterium UBA7136 | reverse complement strand
CTCTAGTGCCCAGCAGCCTAGCCTCAAAGAACTAGAGGCTCTTTTTGCCCTAGCCCAGGAGCCAGCCCCCTTAGAGCTTCACCTCAGCGCCCACCCTAGTGTGCGTGATAGGCTTCCGGCCTGTCCTGCGCCCCATGCTTCCGTACCGGTCCCCGGACGCCTGGGCCGTCGTTCTCAAGTGGTGGGGGCCCTGAGCCACCTGCAGGAGCCGGCGAAAAAGAGCTGGAAGAAAACTCAGCCTTTTAAGGGTCTTAGCCTCAAGCTGGGGTCTAGGGGACAGGAGGCAGAAAAAGTTGCTTTTCCGGCCCAGGGGAAGCTGCCCCTTCTGCCTCTGTCGGCCGGCCTGGCCCTGCTAGCTTTGGGAACAGGAGCCTTCTGGCTCTTGGGCCCTAGCCAGGAGGAGCCCGGCCAGGCCTTGGCTGAGTCCAAGGACCCAGCCTTGCCGATTTCTCAGCTGCTGGAAGAGCCAAGTTCTAGCCCAGAGGAAAAGACTTCATCATCTCAGGAGCCTCAGGCAGAAGAAGAGAAAGAAGGCCCCCAAGAGATTAGCGAGCAGGAAGCCAAGGCCCTGCTAGAAGCCCAGCTAGCAGATCTGATTGACCAGCGAAGCCAGGCCTTAGCGAGCGGCCAGGCTAAGAATCTGATCTCCTACACAGCGACCGGCTGGCCTCTGGAAGAGGCCGACCGGGCCCTGCTAGCCTCCTCGGCCGCTCAGAGCCTGGCTCAGACCAGCACCCGGCTGGTTAGCCTAGATGCCTTGCAGATTAAGGAGCAGGGACAAGCCTTTGCTGATGTAACTGTGGAAGCTGAAGGTTACCAGCCAGAAGGCGGCCCCGCCCAGCTAGCGGCCCAAGGAATCTACCGGCAGGGGCATAAGCTACTGCAAAAGAGCCGGCTAGAACTGCGTCTTGAGGGAGAGAACTACCTGATTTACTCGGCCCAGCCTCTGGCTCTGACCCCTAGCTCTTCTGACGAGACTGGGTCGAGAAAATAGAGAAGGAGCGGCTCTGGGGGAGTGAATCCCAGAGCCGCCCCCTTTCTAGAAAGTAGGCGTCCAGCTAGCTTGGAACTTAGCCAGCTAGGAAGACAGCGATAGCCATATTGACCAGGGCCAGGCCGCCTACAGTATGGGCCAGAGCCACGTTCCTGCCAGCCTCAGGGGTGCCCAGAGCCTTAGCAGCCTTGTACTTGTTCTGGCCGATAAAGGCAGCCACGGCAATGACCAGGGCAAAGACAATCTTGATACCGATAGCCATGTGGTTAATGCCGGTGTTGCCCTGGGCCATCTGAACAAAGTAGAGACCAAAACCAGTGACAACCTGCAAGAGGGCAGCGTGGAACTGGCCGGGCACCACAATACCCTTGCTAAAGTTAGCCACCCAGAGACCAAAGACCAGGGAGGCACCAACAATGTGCAGGAAGAGAAGAACAGTAATCAGAATAGACATAGGCACCAGTCTATACCCAGGCAAGAGAAAACCGGCCCCTCCCACGAAAGGGAGGAGCCGGTTTGCTTACCTTACTGGGCATAAAACCCAGGGACAGGTTAGCTTAGAGACCCAGTTCAGCCTCGAAAGCTGCTTCTTCCAGGCGGTTCTTGAGGAAGGCCAGGAAGCGGCCGGCATCTGCACCGTCTACGACGCGGTGGTCGTAGGTCAGGGAGAAATAGGCCAGGGAGCGAATAGCAATAACATCGTTACCCTCAGCATCCTGGATGACAGCAGGACGCTTGTTGGTGGAACCGATGCCCAGGATTGCTACGTTGGGCTGGTTGATGATGGGGGTGAAGAAGACACCACCGGTCTGGCCGGTAGAGGAGATGGTGAAGGTAGAACCAGACAGCTCCTCGGGGGCAACCTGGCCGTCGCGGGAACGCTTAGCCACGTCGTTGATCTTCTTGGCCAGGCCAGCAATGTTGAGTTCACCGGCGTCCTTGATGACCGGAACCAGCAGACCCTTGGGGGTGTCAACAGCCAGGCCGATGTTCTCGGATGCGTGGTAGGTGATCTCCTTGAAGTCATCGCTCATGGAGGAGTTGAACTGGGGGAACTGCTGCAGGGCCTCGGTGACTGCCTTGGTGAAGAAGGGCAGGAAGGTCAGCTTGGCGCCCTCACGAGCGGCGAAGCCGTCCTTAGCCTTGTTGCGCAGGGCAACCAGACGGGTCAGGTCAACTTCCTGGACGGTGGTCAGCTGGGCAGACACAGCCAGGGACTCAACCATGCGCTTGGCAACGGTCTGGCGGATACGGGGGGCCTTCTCGGTGGTGCCACGCTTGGAGGAAACAGCAGGAGCAGGTGCAGCAGCCTTGGGGGCAGCAGCAGCGGGAGCTGCGGCAGCCGGAGCAGCAGGAGCGGCGGGGGCAACGGAAGCCTTCTTAGCCTCAGCAGCAGCCAGGACGTCCTGCTTGCGGATGCGGCCACCAACACCGGTGCCCTTGATAGTGGACAGGTCGATGCCTTCCTGCTTGGCCAGCTTGCGAACCAGAGGAGTCACGTAGGCTTCACCGTTGTCACCTGCAGGCAGCTCGACGGCGGGAGCAGCAACGGGTGCGGCAGCAGGGGCAGCTACGGGAGCAGGAGCGGCGGGGGCCTCAGCAACCGGAGCCGGAGCAGCAGGGGCTGCGGGGGCAGCTGCTGCTGCGCTACCGATGACAGCCAGAACCTGGCCAACCTCGGCGTCCTCATCCTCCTGGACACGGATCTCTAGCAGGGTACCGGCAACGGGGGAGGGAACCTCGGTGTCGACCTTGTCGGTGGAAACCTCAACCAGGGGCTCGTCAACAGCGACCTCTTCGCCAACTTCCTTGAGCCAGCGGGTGACGGTGCCTTCGGTGACGGATTCGCCCAGGGCAGGCAGGACAACCTCGGTGCCAGCGGCAGCTGCAGCGGGGGCAGCAGTCTCAACAGCGGGGGCCTCGGGGGCAGAAACAGCGGTGTCAACCACGGGAGCCTCAGCAACCGGGGCTGCGGGGGCAGCCGGAGCAGCAGTGCCGGAGCCATCGCCAATAATAACCAGGGCGCCGCCTACCTCAACGTCAGCGTCCTCTTCCACCAGGATCTGCTCAACAACACCGGCAACGGGGGAGGGAACCTCGGTGTCGACCTTGTCGGTGGAAACTTCAACGATGGGCTGGTCAACCTCAACGGTCTCGCCAACCTCAACCAGCCAGCGGGTGACGGTGCCTTCAGTGACGGATTCGCCCAGGGCGGGCAGTTCTACGGTAGTGGACATAGTCCTTCACATTCTCCTTGTGACTAATGACAAAAGTCGGGGTGGGGCAGGTAGCCTTACAGACCGGCTACCTGCCCATCAAGAATCCTTAGGCGTGCAGGGGAGCGCCAGCCAGAATCATGGCAGCCTCACCCAGGGACTCATTCTGAGTGGGGTGGGCGTGGATGAACTGGGCAACGTCCTCGGGGAAGGCCTCCCAGACAACCCACATCTGGGCCTCACCAATCTGCTCGCCCATGCGCTTACCGACGGCGTGAACACCGATGATGGGGCCGTTCTTCTCGCGAACAACCTTGACCAGGCCACCGGTGCCCAGGATGGAAGACTTGCCGTTACCGGCCAGGTTGTACTCGGCAACCTCGATGTTTTCCTTGCCGAACTTCTCTTCAGCCTTGGGCTGGGAGTAGCCGATGGAGGCGATCTCAGGCTCGCAGAAGGTGACCTTGGGGATGTTGATATCCTCAACGACCTGGGGCTTGAGGCCGGCAATCTCCTCGACCACAAAACGGCCCTGCTGGTAGCCACGGTGGGCCAGCTGAACACCGGGGACAATGTCGCCAATGGCGTAGATGTTGCCTACGCCAGTGTGCAGACGCTCGTTGGTGATGACGAAGCCGCGGTCCATGGTCAGGCCCTGCTCCTCGTAGCCGAAGCCGGCGGTGTTGGGGCCGCGGCCTACAGCGACCAGCACAATGTCGGCCTCAAAGACGGTGCCGTCTTCCAGGGTGACCTTGGCGCCGTTGGCGTCCTGCTCAACGGTCTTGAAGAACTTGCCCAGGGAGGACTTAATGCCGCGCTTCTTGAATTCGCGCTCAACTACCTTGATGATGGAGGGGTCTTCGTTGGGAACCAGGTGGGGCAGGCCCTCGATGATGGTGACCTCAACGCCCATGGAGTTCCAGATAGAGGCAAACTCAGAGCCGATAACGCCGCCGCCCAGAACAATAGCGCTCTTGGGCAGGTAGTCCATCTGCAGGGCCTCGGTGGAGGTGAGGACACGGTCACGAATCTCAATACCGAAGGTCTTAGAGACAGAACCGGTAGCCAGAATGATGTGCTTGCCGGTGTAGGCGGTACCGTTGACGGTGATGGTGTTGGGGCCGGTCAGCTTGCCTTCACCAGCAATGACGTTGACCTTCTTCATCTTGAGCAGACCGGACAGACCCTTGAACTTGCCGGCAACAATGCCGTTCTTGTAGTCACGGACCTTAGCCATGTCGATGGACTCAAGGGTGGTGTTAACACCGTACTTGGCAGCTTCCTTAGCCTCAGAAGCTAGCTCGGCGGCGTGCAGGTAGGCCTTGGTGGGGATACAGCCGGTATGCAGGCAGGTGCCGCCCAGGTTTTCCTTTTCGATAAGACCTACGGTGAAGCCCAGCTGAACTGCTCGCAGGGCTGCGGAGTAGCCTGCGCTACCGCCACCGAGGATGAGGATGTCGAACTCTGTTGTTGCCGTATCGGCCACTTTGACGCTCCCTTGCAATGGGTTGCGGGGACAGGAAAATCCCCTTCCGAATTGTCACCTTCTAGCTTATCCCCTGAGGGGCTGGACTTCCACTTATTTCAAACTAAGCAGGTCAGGCTCACAGCAAACATGAACCTGACCTGCTTTTAACCCTGCCTAGATTTAGGCGTAGGCCTCAATGAAGCGGATCAGGGTAGCAATGGAGTGGCCGGTGCCTTCCTTAGGGGTGAAACCGTAGGGGCCTTCCTCGTTGAAAGAGGGGCCAGCGAAGTCCAGGTGGGCCCAGGGAATCTTAGCCCCATCCTTCTCACCCACGAACTCTTCGAGGAAAAGGCCGGCTGAGAGCATGCCACCGTAGCGGGAGCCAATGTTCTGTAGGTCAGCAACCGGAGACTTGAGCGAAGCCTTCAGATAGGCAGGCATGGGCATGGGCCAGTAGTCCTCACCAGCGGCCTGGGCTGCCTCAACCACCTGCTGACGGATCTGATCCTGGCCCATGACAGCTGCGGTGCGAACACCCAGGGCAATCAGCTGAGCCCCGGTCAGGGTAGCAATATCTAGCAGGACGTCCGGCTGGGCTTCCGAGGCGTAGGCCAGACCATCAGCCATGACCAGGCGGCCCTCAGCATCCGTGTTCATGACCTCAACGGTGCGGCCGTCCCGCATGGTCAGGACGTCCTCGGGGCGGATGGAGTTACCCCCGGGCATGTTTTCGGCCAGGCAGAGGTAGCCAGAGACAGCAACCGGCAGGGCTAGCTCGGCGGCAGCAGCAACCACGTTCAGGACGGTAGCGGCACCGGCCATATCAGACTTCATGGTGGTCATAGAAGTGGCGGGCTTGAGGGAAATACCACCGGTATCAAAGGTAATGCCCTTGCCCACCAGGGCTACGGTCTTGCTTGCGCCTTCAGGTCGGTAGTGAACCTCTACCAGGCGGGGCTTACGCTCAGAACCCTGGCCCACCCCGGTAATACCACCGAAGCCAGCCTCTAGTAGTTGCTGGTAGTCCCAGATCTTGACCTCGAGGTCCTCTAGGCCCTCCAGACGTTCCTGGGCCAGCTCGGCAAAGGTCTGGGGGTAGAGGTGGGAAGGAGGAGTATTGACTAGCTGACGGGTGTGGTTGACGGCTGCACCCAGCACCAGGGCCCGGGCAAAAATCTCTTGAGCCTGGTCGGCTTCTAAGGAAGTGATTAGGATAGCGTCAGTAATGGGTTGCTTGATGGCATCAGCGGTCTTAGCCTGCAACTGGCGGGGGCTAAAGGCACCATAGGCGATACCTTCAGCTACCGCTGCTAGGGACTGTGCATCCTCGAGGCCAAAATCAAAAGCGACAGACTCTAGACCAGCCAGCTGACGGGTGGCGGAACCGGCTGCGTAGCGCAGGGCCCTGAGCTGCTCCTCTTCGCTCTCGGGAGCTGAACCTAGGCCAATGAGGGCCAGCACCTTAGCAGCTAGCTGATCGCTACCGGGCAAGCGGACCAGCTCGTCAGCGGCACCGCTTACCCCCAAATCCTCCAGTACAGCCTCCAGGCCCTCGGCGGTTTCCTGGGGCAGGGACTGGGCAGCCAGGATAGGACCCTCCTGGCCGGCGATAACACCCAGGACCAGGGCGTCCACTTCCAGCTGCTCTAGGTTTTGCTGCTCGACCGAGAAGGATAGGTTCTTCTGCTCGCTCATTCTCTCTCCTCTAGGTAGGCGGAGGGCAAGGCGGGCTAGACCCTCCGGTGGGAATAAAAGCCATCAGACTAGGAGTTAGTCCTTGAGTCTCTAGCCTAGCTGGTCACACCGGCAAAGAACACAGCCTAGAGGCCTGTTAGAGCGAAAGAGACTACAGTAGCATAGGTAGACAATCATGACCCGAGTGGAGAGAAGGAAGCGAGGACAGCCCTGATGAACATGCAAGAACCGCTCTACATAGCCCAGGCCGGTGCCTTCGATACCGACCGTCTCAAGGGCCTACCTTTGGTTATTGCCCTCTCGCACCCCCAGGACGCCGGTGGCACCGCCGGTCACCTGGGAGACGTCCTCTTGCACGAGCTCTCCCACGTCACCCTGCTGGAATTTGATGCTGATCGTTTGCATGACTACCGGTCCCGTCGTCCCCGAATTACCTTTAAGAAGGATCGTTTTTTGAACCCGGTCATGCCGGAGCTCAAACTTTATGCGGTTGAGGACCGGCTGGGTAAGCCCTTCTTGCTCCTGACCGGGGCCGAGCCAGATCTGCTCTGGCAGCGTTTCGTCACCCAGCTGGTGGATATTGCTCGCCGGCTGGAGGTTTCTCTGGCTCTGAGTGTTTCAGCCTTCCCTATGCCGGTGCCCCATACCCGGCCTATTCCTGTCACTGCTCACGGCTCCCGCACCGACCTAACCCAGGGCATTTCTAGTTTTCAGCCTGAAGCCCAGGTACCGGGTTCGGTCTCTAGCCTGCTGGAGGTCAAGCTGACTGAGGCCGGTATTGATACGGCAGGTTTCTCTATTAATGTGCCCCAGTACCTGTCGGAGTCTGAACTGCCCCAAACAGCCCTGGTAGCCATGGAGCACCTGTCTATGGCGGCCAAGCTTTCTCTGCCGGCTGACCGTCTACGGGAGCTGTCTGAGAATGTGAGGGTACAGATTAATGAGCAGGCTAGCGCTAACCCTGATATTCAGACCATGATTAGCCGCCTGGAAGAGAGCTACGATGCCAATATCAAGGCAGGGTTTAGGGCTACGCCCCTGGCCCAGCGTCCGGCCGGTCAGGTGCCTTCGCGGGACGAAATCGGGGCCCAGATTGAGGCTTTCCTGGCTAACCAGCAGAACTCTGAGGGGCAGAGCTAGCCCTGAAAACTAGCTTGGGCCTAGCTTTGACCCGGCGCCTTGAAGAGGAAGCTACCTCTTCTG
>DKXC01000003.1:6534-9276 GCA_002492045.1 Micrococcaceae bacterium UBA7136 | reverse complement strand
TGAAGAGGAAGCTACCTCTTCTGGGCGCCGGTTCCTTTAAGACTTGTTTGGGGTTCTCTGGGCCAGAAAATCAGGGAATCGTCTCTAGCCCCTTTTATCCACAGGGGCAAAAGAGCTTGGCCTAGCGGGGTGGCCCTAGCAGACTCAGGGTCATGACAAGAGATAAAAACCCTTCCTTTTCCTACCCGGCAGCCCTGGTCCAAGAGATTCAGGAACTTCCCCTGCCTTCCCCCTCTAGCCAGGAGACCGGAGAACGAGTCACCATCAAAAATGAGGCCGACGCTCTGGCAGCCTGCGCCCACATGCTGGGCTACTGGCCCCAGAACTCGCTAGTGGTTCTTTTGACCGACGGCAAGGACCTAGGTCCCCTCCTACGAGTGGACGGCCCTAACTCAGATCAAGATCTTCCCAGCTATTTTTCCTACCTTTTCTCGACCCTGCCGGTTGACCCTGCCTCAGGCAATTACGAGGCCTTCATCTTCTATTTTGGCAACTACCGGCCCCAGCACATCAGTCAGGGACGGGGTCAAGAGCCGCTGAGCCCGGCCGACCATGCCCTGGAAGAATCCTTCTGGCAGCAGACCAACCGCCTGCTCCTACCCCTGCTGGATGAGATGGATCGGAACCCTCTCAAGGTCATTGACTTTATTGCTCTGGGGCCTGCCTGCTACTGGTCTTTGAGTCCCCAAGAACCCTACCTGCAACCAGCCCACCGTCTAGAGGCTATTAGCCACAGCCCTATCTACCTCAAGCTACAGGGCTCAGAACAAGACCTGCCCTACAGCTTTCAGGAGGCACGAGGTCAGGCAACAGAAGACCTGAGCCAAACCCAGGACCCGGCAGCTAGAGAAGCCTGGCTGCTAGAAGCCGAACTGGCAGCCCAAGAAGAAGCGGCTAAACGGAAGGAAATTCCCTCTAACTTCCGGCAGATGCTGCTGGATATCTCCTGCTGGGGCCTTGTCCTGGACGCCTGCCAGCAGGCTGGAGCCCTTGAAGAAAACCTGACCCAGGCTCAAGGGGCTGACCGGCTCAGAGCCAGCCTGAACCCCCAGCTGGCAGGTTTTCTGACAGCCAGCCTGATCTCACCCACCTGCCTGACCCTCCTGCTCTATACAGCAGCCTTTGGTACAGAAAGAGCCCAAGAAGCTATCCTGGCCCTGAGCCAAGAACTGGGCCAGCCCCTCAGCCAGGACCCCGACCCTTTCCCCGCCCCCGGCCTGGACCAACTCCTCCTACCCCTAGAAGAACTAGACCAACAGTTTGCGGCCCTGGCCAGTAACCATGAGCAGGTAGGACGAGACTTCACTGCCCACTTTTTGGCAGACGTCCCCGAAGAGCCAGACTGGCAGAGGCTGCTTCTGCTCCAACGAATCAGCAGCCTGCTAGAAGGTATCTGTGTCCAGGAAGCCAACTGGGCCTGCATTACCCTCCAGGCCTGGATTAGCTGGTACTGGGGCAAAACTAGCCTCTCCTCCCACTACCTTGATTCCCTCCCCGGGGCAGCTGGAAGCTACCCGGTCGGTCTGCTTGAAGGAATCCACCATTTTGGCAAGCTACCAGCCTGGATGGCCCAGGCCCGCTCCTTGCCTGGCCCCTCATCGCCCCTTTTCTGGCGCTAGATCCCGGTTATCGTCTGGCCCTCGGCTCTAACCGCTGCCCCCGATAGACTCTGCCCTACCCCCAACTTTCTATCGGGGGCCGAGGTGGGCATTTTAGCCAAGAAAATGAAAATATGCCATACTTGACTTTTGACCCCGTTCGTAGTTTGCGCCCAAAAGAGCCCAACAACCGGGAATAGAAGCAACCAGCAAGCGGTTGTACCCGGCAGAAAGAGCCCTGATTCCTCCCCTGGGAGGGAAGCAAACTTGACAGGGTCTTAGGTGTTTTGACCGCAGACACCGCACCACCCCGTACACGGTCAACTAGTTTCAGAAAGGTTTTCTGTGTCACCAGCTGCACGCAAGACAAGTACCAGCCAGAGCACCACCGCCGCCAAGAAGACTTCTACCCGCAGCAAGGCCAAGAAGGCCGCTGAAGCCACCGAAGAAGTAAGTAGCGAAGAACTGTCCCCAGAAGCTAGCACCCCCAGCAAGAAGACCGCTAGCAAAAAAGCCAGCCCTAAGAAGACCACTGCTCAAAAGACCAGCAGTCGCAAGACCAAGATCCAGGACGAAGAAGACTTCGACCAGGACGACCTAGACCTGGATGAAGACCTGGAGACCGAGGAAAACGACCACCTGGACGAAGACGACGAAGACCAGGAAAACTCCGCTGCTGAAGAAGAAAAGAAGGAAGCCGAAGCCGTTGCTGCTAAGGGCTCAGGCTTTGTGCTGACCAATAATGACGAGGACGATGCCCCCGCCGTTCGTGTGGTCACCCCTGGCGCTACAGCCGACCCGGTCAAGGACTACCTCAAGCAGATTGGTAAGGTGGCCCTGCTAAACGCAGAGCAGGAAGTCGACCTGGCCATGCGGATTGAAGCCGGTCTCTACGCCGAGCATAAGCTCAAGGAAAACCCCAACCTGGACCCCCAGCTCAAGAAAGAACTGCGCTGGGTCATCCACGACGGACGCCGAGCTAAGAACCACCTACTGGAAGCCAACCTCCGCCTGGTAGTCTCCCTGGCCAAGCGCTACACCGGCCGTGGCATGCTCTTCCTAGACCTCATCCAGGAAGGCAACCTGGGCCTGATTCGCGCCGTCGAAAAGTTCGACTACTCCAAGGGCTTCAAGTTCTCCACCT
>DKXC01000003.1:4175-6243 GCA_002492045.1 Micrococcaceae bacterium UBA7136 | reverse complement strand
TGGTGGATCCGCCAGGCCATCACCCGAGCCATGGCAGACCAGGCCCGTACCATCCGTATCCCCGTCCACATGGTTGAAGTCATCAACAAGCTGGCCCGCGTCCAGCGCCAGATGCTACAGGACCTGGGCCGGGAACCCACCCCTGAAGAGCTGGCCAAGGAACTAGACATGACCCCCGAGAAGGTCATCGAAGTTCAGAAGTACGGCCGGGAGCCCATCTCCCTCCACACCCCCCTGGGTGAGGATGGCGACTCCGAGTTTGGTGATCTGATTGAAGACTCTGAGGCTGTTGTGCCGGCCGACGCTGTCTCCTTCACCCTGCTGCAGGAGCAGCTCCACTCTGTCCTCGACACTCTCTCTGAGCGAGAGGCTGGTGTGGTGGCCATGCGCTTTGGTATGACCGACGGCCAGCCCAAGACCCTGGACGAGATCGGCAAGGTTTACGGGGTGACCCGTGAGCGTATCCGCCAGATTGAGTCTAAGACCATGTCTAAGCTGCGTCATCCTTCGCGCTCGCAGGTCTTGCGGGACTACCTGGACTAGGCTTTTGCTGCTGAAAAGCTAGCCTGAAAAGAGGCTAGTCGTGCGGATATTGGGGCCTGTCGACTCTTTATCAGTCGGCAGGCCCCTTATCTTTGGGCTCTTAGGCAATTTCTAGGGCAGTGATCTTCCACTGCTTACGCATCTTCTCAGCCCGCAGGGCTAGGGCCCGGGTACGGTAATTGTCAGAGACCAGCAGGCTAATCTCATAGGCCTGGTCAGAGGCCTTCTGCACAATAATTCGCCGGGGACGCAGACGGGGCTTGGGCTTGTTGGTTAGGGTCAGCTGGGGAAAATGGGCACTGGCATCAGCCAGAATTTGGTGGGTTTTCTTCACCTGCCGTTCAATCCGCCGGTAGCAGGGGACCGAGGTCCAATTTTTCAGGTGCTGGCAGGGGCGACGGCCCATAAAGACCTCCAGACTAGCCAGGCCAATGGAGATGGCTAGCTGCTCTACCTCACGTTCCTGAGAGTCTAGGGTCTGACCTTCCTGGGGCAAGAAGGCCCGGGACGCCGGTAGGGGCGCTTCAGGGGCAAAATGACGGGCATAGTCTCCAGCGTCTAGGGCATAGAGACGCTGATTGGAGCTGCTGTCGGGGAAAGGGAAGGTGGTTTTCATGCTTTGGCTTCCTTCTGTAGGGTAGGGGCGGGGTGTGAGAATCGGTTTAGGGAGTGGGAAGAATAAGTAGCTGACCGGGAAAAATCAGGGAATCAAGGCTGGGGAGCTGGTCAGCGTTGGCCTGCTGTAGGGCCTGGACGTAGGCCAGAACCTGCTGGCCGGAGGCCTGCGGATCTAGCTCTTGCTCAGCAATAGACCAGAGACTATCTCCGGCCTTAACCCGATAGTGCTTGCCTGTCTCTTGCTCAGGAGTTGCTTCCTTGTAGATAAGACCCTCTGAGGTCTTTTCTTCTGCCTTCGTCTCTTCTAAGAGGCTAGTTTGGCCAGGGAAGAAGGGGGAGAGGGGGAGCGGATGATTGTTGCTGACTGCTTCTAGGGTTTCTAGGCCCGGGCTCTTAACTAGTCCTGTGGCTGGGGTATTTTCCTGCCCTCTCACTGCTTCTGCTGTCAGGCTAAAGAAGGGCGAGGTTACTCCCTGATCGGTTTGATTTTCAAAGGATAAGGGAGTCGCCTGGGCAGCTGAGGTAGAGAGGGCTAAGCCTGCAGCTAGGCTTCCGGTCAGGAGGTAGCGCAGAAGCCTGGGCGCCCAAAGGGGCAAGGTCAGCTCGCTGACCGGCTGCCTCAGATTGGAGAAGAAAATCCAGGCTAGGGCCAGTACCCACCAGAGGGCGACCCCAGTGGCCAAAAGACCCAGACCGCTCAGGGCCAGGAGCTGAATCCAGCTCTCTAGGCTCATGCTGCGCAGGCCCTGCTCCAGGAGCTGGCTGCTGAGCTTGAAGCTGAAAAGACTGGAGGCAGCTAGGAGGAAGGGGAGGAGGTAGGCCAGAAGCTGGCGTCTCTGGGGAGCTTCCATAGATCCCAAACCCTTTCATTTGATGTAGTTTGATGAATAATCATCATGTTACACAA
>DKXC01000003.1:0-3853 GCA_002492045.1 Micrococcaceae bacterium UBA7136 | reverse complement strand
TCATGTTACACAAAGACTGGTTGCTAACAAGTCTTTTGGGTGCGACTCGCCCAAGTTTCTTCATAGAGAGGAGAGAGGTTAGGCTCAAACTATGGCAGAACTCGACAATATCCTCAGGGACTATGAAGTCCAGCTAGCTGCCCAGCGGCAGATCAACCGAGAGCTAGAAGCCCACGAAATCGCCCACCAGGAGCTGGCTCAATTGACCCTCTCTGACAGGTTGGCCGGCCATCTGGGGCAAGACATTACGGTTCAGGGGAGCGGGCCCGACATCTGGCGCGGACGCCTAGAAAACCTGGGTCTAGGCTGGATTCAGATGCGCCTTGACTACGGAGACCTGCTTCTTCCTCTAACCTCCCTCACCTGGTGGGAGTCCCAAAGCCTGGCGGCTCTTACCGAGCAGGGAATCAGTCGCCGTTTGAGCCTGGCCCACGCCCTACGGGCTATCGCCGCAAGTCGACGTCCGGTCTATATTCAGCACAAAACCCACACCCTCATTACCTCCGAAGGGAGGATTCTGGGCGTGGGTTCAGACTACTGCGAACTGCTCAACTACCAGTCTATGAGCTCCCACCGTCTGGCCAGTCCCAGGCAACGGGTGATACCCCTAGGCTCCATAGATTTTCTGCGAGTCTCCTAGTTTTAGCTGACTTCTAGCTTCTTATTCTGAGCCAGCGCCTGAGCACGAGCCTTGTAGCGGCCAGCGATATAGTCTTCTAGCTTAGAAATCTCTACCCGCCACTGGTTGCGTCCCCCGATCTGAATGGCCTCTAGCTCACCTGTCTGCACCAGGGCCCTGGTCTGGCTAATGGAAATATTGAGGATTTCGCTGACATCGGTCAAGGTGAGGAAGCGTTGTTCGGCCACGGTGAGGTCCTTATAAGGGAGAAAAACAGTTCTTTGTTGCAGTTTATAGCATTTTGCTCTCCTTTGGTAGCTCTTCATCTTTAGCCTGTGGATAAGTCCGGGGAAGGGCGTAACCTAAGGAAATATTTGCCCAGGGTTTGAACTTGGGGCCAGCCATTAGAGAAACTGCTGAAGACAGATAAAAACCCTGACTCAACGAGGTGTCACTATGGCCACTGAAAACCTGGCCCCCCGCTTCAAGCGCCCCGGGCTCAAGGACCCCAAACTTCTTACCGGCCTGCTCATCATCGTCCTCTCTATCTTGGGAGTTATCGGCCTTATTCAAGCCACTAACTCCACCCAGCCGGTCTACGCAGCCAGCCGGGATATCAAAATCAATGAGGAGCTGACCAGCGACAATACCAGCATCATTCAGGTTCATCTCGGTCAATCCCAAGACCGCTACCTGCCTGCCGATCAGCCCCTACCCGAGGGGCTACTGGCCCGTCAGGCCCTCAGCACAGGTGAACTTCTGGCTCATAGCCAGGTCACCGACCAGCCCCGCCAAGACCGGCGCCTGGTTACCCTACTCATGGACCACTACGCTGTATCCCACTATCGAGCCGGAGATCGGGTAGACATCTGGGTCTCCCAGAAATCAGAGACCGGAAACGACTACGCTGACCCCAGCCCTCTGGCCCTGGAAGCAGAAATCCACTCCCTCACCGCCCAAGAATCTATCATCGGCGGTAGCGGCAAAACCGCCGTTGAACTCTGGGTCAGCCAGGACCAGGTAGCTAGCGTCCTAGGCGCAGAAAATACAGGCGACGTTATCAACCTGATTCCCTCCCAGAAGGGACAGGGCTAGAATGCAGATTCCCACCATCGTCCTGGGCGACCAGACCGGGCGTTTTATTCAGGCCATCGAATCCCAGCGAGGCCCCATTAGCGTCGTCCGCCATGTACAGGACCTAGCAGAAGTTCTGGGGCTAGCCCAAAGCGGACTAGCCCGAGCCCTCTTGGTGGTCAGCCTAGAAGAAGACCTGACCCATAGCCTACTTGAGCAACTAGAAGGCCTAGAAGTAGCTGTCTGCCAAGTCCTTGATCCAGGGCAGAAACCTGCTTTAGACGGTATCTGGCCCATCAACTCCCTGGGGGAACAGGAAGAAATCCTGCTAGGTATCAGCCAGGCCGTCCAAGCCCTGGAAGAAGGCGTCAGCGGCCACCGGCAGCCCAGCCAGGAGGCAGAAGAAAGCCCAAAAAGAGAAAGCCAGCAGGCAAGCAAGTCAGCTCAGCCCCAAGATCCTGCCCCTCAGCAAGCAGGCCCAGAAGAGCCGGGGAAGCAACCTGGCCTAGGCGGAAAAATCCTGACTGTCTGGGGGCCCCTCGGCTCACCTGGCCGGACCACCCTGGCCCTTAACCTGGCAACCCTTGCCGCCCCGGGGCTGAAAGTTTGCCTGCTGGATGCTGATACTTATGGGGCTTCTCTGGGGCCAGCCCTAGGCCTGACTGATGACTACTCCAGCTTAGCTCAGCTCTGCCACTACGCCGATCGAGACAAACTTGCCCCCAAGGTCCTTGAAGAACTCCGATCCCAGGTAGAGGTGGGAGGAGCCAAACTGGACCTCTTCACCGGCCTTAACCGGCCAGACCGCTGGCCAGAAGTCCGTTCCCTGACCCTGACCAAAGTGCTTACCTACCTACGGGGACACTACGACCTGATTATCCTCGATAGCTCCTTTAACCTGGAAGAAGACCAGGCCTTAGCCTTCGACCAGCTAGCTCCCCAGCGTAATGATGCCAGCCTGACCAGCGTCCGGGAGGCTGACTACATTCTGACGGTAGGCCTAGCTGATGTTATTGGTATGCCCCGGCTCATTAAGGGCTGCGACCAGCTAATCCAGGCCCTGGGCAGGCAACCCGATAGTAGCGGCTGGGGGATCGTTATTAACCGGGTCAGAAAAGAAGCAGTAGGGCCCTCAGCTCAGCTGGCCCTGCAACATTCCTGGGATCGCTTTGGCCCCAAAGAGCCCATCCTAGCCTTCTTGAGCGACGACCCTAACGCCTGCGACCGGGCCAGGCTAGAAGGTTCTAGCTTGGCCCAGATAGCACCCCAGTCCAAGCTCAGTCAGGAGGTCAAAGTCCTCACCGAGCAGGTACTCAAACAGCTGGGGCTAGCCTCTGAAGAGGACGGAGCAGAGGAGAAAATGGTAGAAAAGAAGAAAGGACGATTAAGCTGGTTGACCAGGTCTTAGCCCCTGACCAGTCCCTAGCCCTGGGAGGAAAACATGCAATTCTTTGACGACCTGGTTGCCCGGGCAACCTACGGCCCTGGAAATCTTGAATGGCTCCACCTACTCACCAACGAGTGGCAAATCATCGCAGATGCAGGCTACTGCGATCTTATGCTCTGGGTGCCCCGCTACCAAGCCGACCAGCCCCTTAACCTGGGTCAGCCCCTACCTCAGCAGACACCCTTTGTTTGCTTAGCCCAGATTCGTCCTACCACCACCCACACGGTCTTTCACCAGGACTGGGTAGGCCAAGATCTGCCCGGCCCCCTGCAAGAAGAAGCTATCAGCAGCTGGAATAAGCAGACCCAGGCCCAGATTCAAGACCAAGAGAACCTGACCGATATCAGCCTGGATACCGAGCTCATTCCCCTGATACGCAATGGCAGGCCCCTGGCCCTGCTGACCGTCCACCGGGAAGAAAGTAAACACCGCCGCCGTCCCAAGGCAGAGCGGGTTCACCGGGATATCTCCCACCACCTGATTCAGATGGCTGCCCGGGGGGCCTGGCCCGATTTCTCTGCCCCCGTCGGAGCCTCTAACGGCAATCCTAGGGTGAGTGACGGCCTCATTATGCTAGATACCGAGGGCTTCGTTACCTACGCTTCACCCAATGCTCTTTCTATCTACAAGCGCATTAACTTCAAGGGTGAACTGCTTGGCTCCTGCCTACTGGAAGCTACCAGGCCCCTTATTCAGGCGGGGGAGAAGGCCGA
>DKXC01000060.1:10957-14111 GCA_002492045.1 Micrococcaceae bacterium UBA7136 | reverse complement strand
CTGGTTCTCTTGGGCTGCCCACAACTCTTCTAGAAGACTCATCTGAGGCTTCTCAAGCACCTGGGTCTCTGCCACCTGGTCCATCTGATTTTTCTGCCGCAGGCGTCCTAGGGCCTGGGAGAGGACCAGCTCACTCAAACCTGAGAGGCCCAAGAAAGCTGAGGCGGCCATCAGCCCGGCGGCCCCCTGGCCCCGGCGCAGGCGGCGAGAAGCCATCATCCCCAGACCGGCAGAAAGACCCAGCTGTCCCAGGCCGTCAGCAGCCAGAATCCAGGGCCGCTCCAGAAGCTCCCGGCTGACCTGACTGACCGGATCAGTACCGTTAGGGTAGGCGGTCACGCTCTCGCTCAGGGCTTCAACCTGGCTCATCTGGGGGGTCAGTTGCCGGTAGCCCACCAGGCTTTCTATCAGGGAGGAATCCTGCAAAACCTTGTAGAGCTCAGGAGGCAAATCTAGGGCTAGCAGGGAGGATTCCAGGCCGGTTTCACTCTGGGTGTCATAAACATAGTTAGCCAGACGGTTAACCACCTGGTCGCTGAGCCCATAGAGCCAGGCCAGTTGTTCCAGGTTCTGGCTGATCTCCTCCTGCTGAATCTCCCGGGGCAGGGGGGCTGGCAGCTCCCAGTAGTAGGATGCCGCCTCTGAGCCTTGGGGCAGAGAACGCAGGGGACGCTTGGAGGGGCCCCAGGCAAAGGAAAGGACAGTTCCTTCCTGCTGAGGGTCGGGGCTACCCATGAGGTCGGTCATCCACTGGCCCACACTCCCCTGCTCAAAGTCGTTCTGCTCAGCTGGCAGGTAGAAGCTCAGAGACTGGCGGGCCGGTAGGTATTCGGCCACAATAGCAGCCACCTCTAGCTCCTGGATCAGGGCCAGGAGGGTTGCAGGGTCAGTCTTAATCAGGGACCATCCCCTATCAGCCGGGGCCGCCTGCAAGGAGCCTTCTAGCCCGCTCTTAGCCAGACGCTGGGGCAGCAGGGTCATGGGTAGCTCGACCAGGGCAGCCACCTGGGCCTCTTCGTCCAGCACCAGGGACCCCTGGGCCGGGTCCTGACTAGAGGTCAGCAGGTAGCTAGCGCTGCTCTGGCAGCTGAGCCCCCAAATCGGTACTTCCTCTAGCAGGTAGTCAAAGAAATCTTCTAGGGGACGTCCGGGCGCCAGCTGGCCCTGGGCGTCCACGGCTACGGTGCGGGTCTGCTGACCCTCTTCGATCAGCAGGTAGGCCACCAGGCCCTCTTCCTGACGTTCGGTTACCAGCAGCTCGGGGCCCCGTACCAGGGCCAGGGCTAGGGCCTGAATCACCTCATCGGTGCTGGCCGTCTGGGCAGAGGGAAGCTCGTCGTCCAGGGCTGAGTCTGTCGGGGCCTCCTGACTAGTAGGTTCAGTCTCCCGCTCTTCAGGTTCTTCCTGCCCCAAAATAGCCTGGAGCAAATCCTCAAACTTTTGGGGATCCTGGGCCAGCTGGTCAATCCTGGCTTCTTCTTCCTGCTGGCGAACAGGGGCCTGCTGATGGGCCTGACGAAGCAGGCCAATCATCTCTTCCAGCTCCTGGCGGATGGAGGTCTCCACCGGGCCGCTAGGCTGGTCTGGCTTCACTTCCCCCGGAAGAGGACCAAAATCAAGGGTCAGCCTGGCCCAGGTCAGGTGCTGGGGGTCTAGGGGCTGCTGGGTATCTGTCATAGATTCTTTTCTGACTATCAATCTGCTACTAGTTGCTAACCTCAATCACCTGGCCGCTTTCTAGGGCCTGGTAGGCCTGGCGTAGGCGAAGAGCCTGAACGGGGCTAAAGTAGTCTTCGAGTTCTTCCAGGTTCAGCCAGCGGTAGCCTTCTAGTTCTTCTTCCTGCAGGCTGATGGGCTGGTCGTCCGCTACAACCCCGCCGTCATAGATGTAGTAGGTGGAATCCCCCCAGATGCCCATCTGCAAGCCGTGAAAAATCAGCAGTAGGCGTCCTGGTTCTAGGGTCAGCCCAACTTCTTCTTGAACCTCCCTAAAGCAGCCTACCTGGGGTGCTTCGCCGGCTTCGACAGTGCCTCCGGGCAAGGTCCAGCCCTTCTTGTAGTTGGGTTGCAGACCCAGAATCTGCCCCTGGCTGTTACGGATGAGGGCACCGGCGGCCAGACGCCGGGTGGGCAGGGTGGCAATAAAGGCCTTAAGTTCGTCTTCGGGCAGGTAGGAATCAACCATGTCTAGCTCCCGGGGTCCTGGGGTGGGTGTCTTTGACTCCTAATCTACTCTGCCCGCAAGCTGCCAGGCTAGCCTGGGGCCTGCTTGAACTCTCTCAGCAGAAAAAGAAACCCCCCTCGCTCTTTGAACCCGAGGGCTAGAGCGAGGGGGAAAAGGACTAGAGGCTACTTGAGGAACTTCTCAAAGCCCTTGGGCAGGTTAAGGTCCTCAGGCTTAATATCCTGGGCCTGCTGACCAAAGGCTGAGCCCAAAGAGGCCTGCTGCTTGGCTGCTGCGGCCTGCTCCTGGGCTGCCCGCTTGGCCGGGTTACCGGAACGGGCCTTCTTAGCCTTACCCTTGCCCTTGTTCTTGCGGGCGGCACCACCGGCAGCGGCCATACCGGGCAGCTGCATACCACCGGGCATACCGGCCATATTGCCGCTAGCTAGCTTCTTCATCATCTTCTGGGCCTGGGCAAAACGCTCCATGAGCTGGTTAACCTCAGAAACGGTCACACCAGCACCCTTGGCGATACGGGCCCGGCGGGAACCGTTAATGATCTTAGGGGCCACCCGCTCATGGGGGGTCATGGAGCGGACAATAGCCTCAACCCGGTCAATTTCCTTCTCGTCAAAGTTCTCGAGCTGCTGCCGGATCTGGGCGGCACCGGGCATCATCATGAGCAGCTTCTTCATGGAGCCCATCTTGCGAATCTGCTGCATCTGGGCCAGGAAGTCCTCAAAGGTGAAGTCTTCCTGGTCGACGAACTTCTTGGCCATGCGGTCAGCTTCGGCCTTGTCCCAGGTCTGTTCTGCCTGCTCAATCAGGGTCAGAATGTCGCCCATGTCCAGGATGCGGCTGGCCATGCGGTCGGGGTGGAACTGCTCAAAGTCGGTGACGTTTTCGCCGGTGGAGGCGAACATGATGGGCTTGCCGGTTACTGAGGCAACAGACAGGGCAGCGCCACCGCGGGCGTCACCGTCCAGCTTG
>DKXC01000060.1:10107-10673 GCA_002492045.1 Micrococcaceae bacterium UBA7136 | reverse complement strand
CGCGGGCGTCACCGTCCAGCTTGGAGAGGACGACACCGGTGAAGTCTACGCCCTCGTTGAAGGCGTTAGCGGTGTTGACGGCGTCCTGACCAATCATGGCGTCAATGACGAAGAGAACCTCATGGGGCTCAATGGCATCACGAATATTACGGGCCTGGGCCATGAGCTCAGCGTCAACACCCAGACGGCCTGCGGTATCCACAATGACTACGTCGTGGAGCTTGGCCCGGGCCTCAGCCACACCCTCGCGGGCCACCTGGACGGGGTCGCCGGTGGGAACATCAAACTCGCTGGTCACACCGGGGTGGGGGGCGTAGACCGGTACACCTGCCCGTTCGCCCACCACCTTGAGCTGGTTAACAGCGTTAGGACGTTGAAGGTCAGAGGCCACCAGCATAGGGGTGTGGCCCTGAGCCTTGAGCCAGTGGGAGAGCTTACCGGCCAGGGTGGTCTTACCGGCACCTTGCAGACCGGCTAGCATGATGATGGTGGGGCCGCTCTTGGCCATGTTGATACGGCGGGTCTGGCCGCCCAGGATAGCTACCAGCTCTTCATTGACGATCTTG
>DKXC01000060.1:3998-9775 GCA_002492045.1 Micrococcaceae bacterium UBA7136 | reverse complement strand
TCTTCATTGACGATCTTGACGATCTGCTGGGAGGGGTTGAGGGCCTCGGAGACTTCCTGGCCTAGGGCCCGTTCCTTGATGTGGGCGGTAAATTCACGCACTACGGGGACGGCGACGTCCGCGTCCAGCAGGGCACGGCGGATTTCGCGGACGGTAGCGTCGATGTCCGCTTCGGTCAGCTTGCCCTTACCGCGCAGGTTCTTGAAGGTTGCTGTCAAGCGGTCTGAGAGTGAATTAAACACAGGCTCTGCACTACTTTCGTGGCTGGACGGGGTTTGACAGGCGGCAGGGGCCTGTCAAAGCTACTGAAGATAATCAGCTTTAAGGATAGCCTATGAGGGGCTGAGGCAGGCTTAGGCCGCCCCCGGTTCAGCTGACCGCTCAGAGCAGTTTTTCTTAGGTTCTCATAAGAAGTAAGGGCCGGGGCACTCAAAGCACCCCGACCCCTAGCTCTTAGAGGGCCTAACTTCGCACCTGGTCAGGCCCGCCAAGAACTTTTCTTTACTTCATCCAACCGGCGTTGACGTAGATGTCCGGGTTGAAGAGGGGCCCGCCAAAGAGGAAGGCACCGTAGTTAGCCAGCTTAGTCTTGCAGAAGGAAATAGAAGGACCATTGATCACGGGAAGCATGGTGGCGAACTCTGCCATGAACTGCTTTTCAATCTCGTTGGCCAGCTTATTCCGCTCTGCCATGTCGCTGATGCTGTGCAGGCGGTCTACCTTCTCGTCGATTTCGGGGCTACCGACACCCGCCACCTCAGAGTGGTAGAAGTATTCGGCGCTACCGCTGGCGTCGGCACCCAGCACACCGTAGCCCGAGAAGGTGACATCGTACTCGCGGTTACCAACGACCTTGGCAAAGTTGGCGTCGGGCTGGTTATCCAGGTTGCACTCGATACCGCAGGCCAGCATGTTCTGTACCAGGGTCTGGGCGGTTGCGCTGCTGACGGGGTCATCGCCGAAGGTGGTGATTTTGAAGGAGGCCTTCTTGCCGTCCTTGGCGTAGAAGTCACCGCTCTTGCTGTAGCCAGCTTCTTCCAGGATCTTCATGGCGGCATCAGCCCCGGTCTCGGAGGGGTAGTTGTTCTCGTAGCCTTCAGAGAGGGGCAGGAGCATCATAGAGCCGGGCAGGACCTCTTCCCAGTTGAGGCCGTTGAAGCGGACCTTAGAGACAGCAGCCCGGTCTACACCGGCGAAGATAGCCCGGCGCAGGGCGGCGTCCTCAAGGCGTTCAGGGTTGAACATAAAGCCACCAACGTAGGCGGTCTGACCGCGGCGGGCTTCAGTGTCGGCGGTGCCGTCCACGTCGTTGTAGGCGCTGACGGTGTTAGCAGCAACCACGTCGATTTCGCCGTTACGGAAGGCAGCTCGGGCTGCGGCGGACTCCATCTGACGGAAGATAATGCGCTCTAGCAGGGGCTTTTCGCCCCACCAGTTCTCATTAGGTACGACCGACAGGCGCTTCTCAGCAGAGTTGTACTCTTCGACCTTGAAGGGGCCAGAGAACCAATCATTGTTGAGCTTGTCGTTGAGGCCCTCGTTGAAGACCGCTGCATCTGCCATAGCCGGGTGCAGCAGGCCGGTTCCGAAGAAGGATTCTGCCGGGTAGTAGGTGGTGTTGAGGGTGACCTTGACGCTGAAGGGGTCGCCGTCCTCTTCGATCTTGTCGATGTACTGGTAGACGCCGGTGTCAACGATCTGGTAGTCCTCACCGCCGGTCATGACCTTGTGGGTGGTTTCAATGACCTTGATGTCGAAGGGGGTGCCGTCGTTGAACTTGGCTTGGGGGTTGAGCTTGAGCTTAATGACCTGGACACCGTTTTCTTCTTCGACGGTGTAGTCGGTGCAGTAGTCCTTGTTGAGGACGCTGTTGCCGGTGAAGTCGGTCTTCCAGATACCGGAGTTGGTGGGGACGTTGACCGCAGACATGATAGAGAGGGTTGCGGTGACGTAGCCGGTCAAGGTGGCAACGTTGAAGTTGGGGCCCATAGAGGCAACGGGCAGGGTCAGGGTACCGCCCTGCTGCAGGTTTTCACGAGCCTGCTCATTGATGTTGATGAGCTGAGAGATATCGGCGCCAGCGGCCAGGCCAGAAGCGTTAGCAGCAGCTGAGCCGCCGCCGGAGCCACCACAGGCTGCCAGCAGGCCGGTCAGGCCCAGGGCACCAGTGCCCATGAGGAAGATGCGACGGTTGAAGTGGGTCTGAGTGGTCATTGCCAACTCCTTTTCATCCTTGAAAATGACAAGCCCCATAGGGCAGGTGTGACATAGACCAATCTACCGGATAAAAAGGGTGCTTAGGTTCACTTCCCTAAACATAAATGCTAAGTATTTCTAAACACATATCTTAAGAAAAAATAAAAATAGTGGGCCCCTCTCCCCCAAGCCCACAAAGAACCTACCAGAGAGGGGCCCACTCAGCTAGAGAAGCAATCTACTTCATCCAGCCCACGCTAGTCCAAACAGCAGGATTAGCATTAGGCGCACCAAAGACGAAGGTACCGTAGTTAGCCAGCTTCTTGCGGCAGAAACGGATATCCGGGCCGTTGAAAACAGTGCCCAAAGTAGCGAACTCAGCCATGAACTTCTTCTCAATCTCGTTGCACTTGGCGTTACGCTCAGCATCGTCCTCAATCAGCTCCATCTCCTCGATCAGAGCATCAATCTCGGCGCTACCCACGCCCTCAGCCACCTGGTTATCACTGTGGTAGAACTGGCGAGCGCCGGTAGTCGCATCATCACCCACACTGAACCCAGCAAAGGTCATATCGTACTCACCAGTCTGCAGGATAGTGCCAAAATTAGCGTCCGGCTGCTGATCCAGGTTGCACTCAATACCAGCAGCCTTCATCTGCTCAATCAAAGCCTGGGCCAGAGCAATAGAAACCGGGTCATCGCCGAAAATCATAATCTCAAACTTAGCCTTGGCCTCGCCCTTGGCGTAGTAATCGCCCTGCTTAGAGTAGCCAGCTTCTTCCAGAATCTTGGCAGCAGCCTCCGGCCCCTGAGCAGCCGGGAAATTATCCCGGTAGTAGGGGCTGACCGGCAGCAGCACCATCGAACCAGGAACCTGCTCATTCCAGTTAAGCCCCTGGAAACGAATCTGGGATAGGGCAGAACGGTCAGTCGCAGCAAAGATAGCCCGACGCAGGGCAGCGTCCTGGACCCGGCCAGGATTCAGATCCAGACCACCCGAGAAAATCCGGATAGAACGACGAGGCTCAGCATCCTCCACCGACTCAACATCCTTATAGGCCGCCAAGGTGCTAGCACCAACCGCATCAATCTCACCGTTACGGAAGGCAGCCCGGGCGGCAGAAGCCTCCAGCTGACGGAAGTTAATCCGATCCAGAAGGGGCTTCTCACCCCACCAATTCTCATTGGGAACCACCGACAGACGCTTCTCAGCAGAACTGTACTCCTCCAGCTTGAAGGGCCCAGCCAGCAGCTCAGGACGGGGGTTATCCACAAAGCCCTCGTTGAAAACAGCCGGGTCAGCCATATCAGGGTGCAGGAGAGTTCCGAAGAGGTAGGAGGGATAGTAGGGCCGAGACATGGTCACGACAGCAGAGAAGGCATCGCCGTCTTCCTCAATAGACTCAATAAAGCCGTAGGCACCAGAGGAGACAATCTGGTAGTCTTCGGTGGTTCCGCGAAGGGCAGTCCAGGTGGCCCGCAAAGACTCAATATCAATAGCCCGGCCGTCGTTGAACTTGGCCTTGGGGTTGAGCTTAATGCGGATAGTCTGGATGCCGTCCACGGTCTGGGCCTCGTAGCTTTCACAGAAGTCAGGGTTAATGCTGGTCTTACCTTCAGAGGTGCTAGCCCAGAGGCCAGAAGCCAGATTAGTGGCCATAGTAGACATCACCAGAGCGGTATCAGCAGTATTACCGTTCTGGTTAGAGGTATTGAACACAGGGCCCAGGTTACCTACCGGAAGGTTGAGCTCGCCACCCTGCTGTAGGGAGGCCCGCTCCTGGGGGTTAATCTGGGCAGCCAGCTGGCTAGCGTCCAGGGTGGCAGTAGCTGCTGAAGTACCCTGGGGCTGGCCAGAGCCACAGGCAGCCAGCAGGCCGGTCAAGCCAAGGGCACCGGTGCCCAGCAGCAACTGGCGGCGACCTAGAGTGAATTGGGTAGATATGAGATGTGTGATGTGGTGGATATCCAGAAGACCGGTAGCGTGAAGGCCACCGGTCTTCTGAAGTTTTGTGGGCTGAGCCTGCTATTTAAGCCGCATGCGGGGCATGTAGCTCAAGCTTGGACTCAGGGTAGTGGCAGGCAAAGAAGTGATCCTCGGCTGCCGGCTTGAGTTCCGGCTGCTGGGTCAGGCAGACCTGCTGCCGGTCCTGGGGTAGCAGCTTGAAGATGGGGCAGCGGGTGGCAAAGGCACAACCTTCAGGAGCATCAATGGGGGTCGGCAAGTCACCCTCTAGCATGATCCGCTGCCGCTTGGCCTCGACCTCCGGGTCCGGCACCGGAATAGCCGAGAGCAGGGCCCGAGTGTAGGGGTGGACCGGCTCGTCAAAGACATGGTCCACATGGCCCATCTCAACGATCCGCCCCAGATACATGACCGCCACCCGGTCAGAGGCATGGCGAACAACCGCCAGGTCGTGGGCCACCATCAGGTAGCTCAAGCCCAGCTCTACCCGCAGACGCTCCAGCAGGTTAATGACACCGGCCTGAACTGAAACGTCCAGGGCCGAGACCGGCTCGTCCAGGGCAACCAGCTTGGGGTTAACTGCCAGGGCCCGGGCAATACCGATACGCTGACGCTGACCACCAGAGAACTGGTTGGGGAAACGGTTGACGTGGTCGGGTTGCAGGCCCACGGTCTGCATGAGTTCCAATACCCGCCGCTGAACCCGCTTCTTGTCCCAGCCCTGGTTGAAGAGAGGCTCAGCCAGAATCTCGTAGACCGTGAAACGGGGATCCAAGGCACCGGTAGGGTCCTGGAAGACCATCTGCTGGTTCTTCCGCAGCTGAATCAAATCTGAGCCCTTGAGCTTCTGCTTATTGGACACACCATCAATGATGATCTCACCGTCAGTCTCGGGCGAGAACTCCATGATTTCTAGCAGGGTGGTGGTCTTGCCACAGCCCGATTCACCCACAATCGAGAAGCACTCGCCCTCGCGGATATCGAAGCTGACCCCGTTAACGGCCTTGACCGTACCCACCCGCTTCTTGAAGACAGAGCCCTTCATGAGCGGGAAGTGCTTCTTAACGTCCTTAACCTCCAGGATGCTAGCCCGCTGAGAGCGGGGCAGGGCGTCCAGCTCAGAGGTGGGAAGCTCAGGCAGGGGGAACATGTCCTCAGGCTTCTTGCTGACATAGTCGGCAGCAAAAAGACAGGCAGAACGGTGGCCCTCGCCAGTGCCAGGCACCTGAACCAAATCGGGTTCAGCAGTCAGGCACTCAGCCCGAGCAACCGGGCAGCGGGCCGCAAAGGAGCAACCGACCACCGGCTTGAGCAGGTTAGGCGGACGTCCTTCGATGGGCACAAGAGAGACCTTTTCCTTGCGGTCAACCCGGGGTACAGCCCCCAGCAGGCCAATGGTGTAGGGCATGGAGGGGCTGCGGTAGAGGTCCTGGGCCTTGGCATGTTCCACGGCCTTACCGGCGTACATGACCATGATTTCATCGGCCATGCCAGCCACAATACCCAGATCGTGGGTAATCATGATGGTGGCAGCCCCGGTCTCTTCCTGGGCCTTCTGCATGACCTCCAGCACCTGGGCCTGGATGGTGACGTCCAGGGCGGTGGTGGGCTCGTC
>DKXC01000060.1:0-3706 GCA_002492045.1 Micrococcaceae bacterium UBA7136 | reverse complement strand
ACGTCCAGGGCGGTGGTGGGCTCGTCAGCAATCAGTACCCGGGGGTCATTGGCGATAGCCATAGCAATCATGACGCGCTGGCGCATACCACCAGAGAACTCATGGGGGAAGGACTTGAGACGGCCCTCGGGAGAGGGGATACCGACCAGCTTCATGAGTTCAATAGAGCGGGCCTTGATAGCCTGCTTGCTCATGTTCTTGTTGTGGACCTTAAGCACCTCAGCCAGCTGCTGACCAATGGTGTAGACCGGAGTCAGAGAGCTGAGGGGGTCCTGGAAGACCATGGAGATTTCCTTGCCCCGGTAGTCGCACATCTGCTGGTCGCTCAGACCCAGCAGTTCGGTGCCCTTATAAAGAATGGAACCGGAGATATCAGCGGTGGTGGGGTGCAGGCCCATGATGGCCATAGAGGCCACTGACTTACCAGAACCTGACTCCCCCACGATACCCAGGGTCTTGCCGGCATAGAGGTCGAAGTTGATGCCGCGCACCGCGTGAACAATACCGTTCTCGGTATTGAACTTAACGTTGAGGTCCTTGACGCTCAGTACAGGTGTAGTGCTCATCGTTTACTTCTTCTTTTTCTTAACTTTGCCAACGGACAGGGAGGTGGGGTCGAAGGCGTCGCGTAGGCCGTCGTTCATGAGGGAGAGGGGCCCTACCAGCAGGAAGAAGAACAGGAGGGGAATCCAGAACATCCAGGGCAGGGTGTTGATCTGGCTAGAAGCCTGAGAAATCAGGGAGCCCAGGGAGAAATTGGGGTACTTAACGCCGATTCCGATGAAGGTGTAAGAGACTTCAGCCAGAATAGCTGCGCTAATACCGCGGGTGAACTCTAGCACCAGCAGGGAGCCGATGTTGGGCACCAGGTGCCGCCAGACAATCTTCATGGGAGGAACACCCATGTAGCGGGCTGCCTTGACGTAGTCCCGGGAAATCAGGGACATAGCCATGGAACGAATCACACGGGCCGTGTACATCCAGTTGAAGATCAGCAGAACGATGGTCAGCAGGAGCCAGCCGGGGACATTCTGCCTGATCTGCTCGCCGCCGGAGCCATTGACCACGATGGCCACCACCAGGATGCTGGGGGCCATGATCATGGTCTCTAGGAAGAAGAGCATGACCTTATCGACCTTGCCCCCAAAGTAAGCCATGACACAGCCGTAGACTGCGGCGAAGACCACCGAGACAGCGCCAACGATCAGACCAATCAGCACTGAGGTGCGGACTGCTTCTACCATCTGGGCGTAGAGGTCGGTACCAGCGCTAGTAGTGCCAAACCAGTGGACGGCGCTAGGGCCGGTTGAGATATAAAGGGGATCAATAGAGGTAGTATCCCAGGGAGAAACCAGGCCGCCCAGGAAGCCAAAGGCAACCACCAGCAGGAAAATCGCCAGACCTGCAACCGCCGTGCGGTTCCGCATGAAGCGGCGGAAGATAATCTTGCGCTTGGAGATAATCTCGAACTCACCCTTGTTCAAATCAACGGTGGTCAAGATGCCCGTGGCTGGGCTCATGTCGAGAGAAGGCTGTGAACTCATGAGATCCTCACTCGGGGATCGACAACGGTGGTGGCAATATCAGCGATAATGGCTCCAAGAGCAAAGAGGAAGGAGCCGTAGGCCAGGGTGGCGGCTGCGGCGTTGACGTCCTGGGCGCCGATGGCCTGGATAGACCAGAGACCAATACCAGGCCAGGCAAAGATAGCCTCGGCGAAGAAGCCGCCGGCAAAGATCGCAGGAACTGTAAAGGCAATGGACTGGGCCACGGGGATGAAGGAGACCCGCAGGGCATGGCGGCGGATAGCCTGGTTACGGGTCAAGCCCTTGGCCCGAGCCGTTCGCACGAAGTCAGCGTTAATGCTGTCGAGCAGGTACTGACGCTGGGCAATCTGGAAGCCACCCCAGCTCATGATGGTGATACAGAAGGTGGGCACAACGTAGTGGGCTGCCAAATCCACGAAGGCTGGCCAGCCTGGCTCTACCCCCGGGGAGGAAATACCGGTCACGAAGAAGACGCGCTGGCCGGCAGCAGAGTTGATGGCCACAGCCCCCATCTGGACCAGGAAGTAGGCCACCGGGGCGGGCAGGATGTAGACCAGGTAGGAGTAGCCGGTGATGGCCCGGTCAGAGAACTTGTACTGGCGGGCAGCTGAGTAGACGCCCAGGGCCACACCGATGATGATGCTGAGAATAACAGCAGCCAGGTAGAGACGGGTAGAGACCCAGATACGCTGGCCGAACTCAACGTTAATGTAGGCGCCGTTGGGGCTGCGTCCCCAGTCCCAGTGCAGGAAGATATTGGTCAGCCACTGGGTGTAGCGGTCCCAGGCGGACAGGCTGGGGTCTAGCCCCAGGGAGGCAAAGTTAGCCTGGACCTGTTCGGGGCTGGGGCGGGGAATCTTCTCCTGTTCCAGCAGGGCTGGGTTCAGGGTGGAGACAGCCAGCAGGTAACCGGCTGAGGTGGTCAGGAAAATCATGACCAGGTAGGTTGCGGCTCGTCTCATCACATACTTAATCATGAGACGGATACCTTCTGCTGGAGCTTCATCAGTGAACCTCGACTTCTAGGGCAAATGTGTGTGCGCTACTCAACATAGAGCTGCTTATTGTGAAAGTATAGGAGGTAGGGATAATCACATCAAGTTTATTTACCCCTGATTTTTCTTCCGTAATATAAGCCCTTCTCAAGGCAAAATATGCTACAGGGCCCCTTCCTCCCCTGAATCTGAGGGGATAGAAGGGGCCCTGGTGGCAGGGTGGCCTGAAATTAAGAAATTCTAAAGGTCAATCTCAAGCAAAATCGGGGTATGGTCCTGGCGGGGCCCAGAATCCACCATCTCAGAGGCCTGAACCTTCTCAGCCAGCCGGTCACTGACCAGCCAGTAGTCAATCCGCCAGCCAGAATTATTGATCTTCGACGTCTTAGACCGCTGAGCCCACCAGCTATAGGCCCCCTCTACCGGCCCGTGCAGGTGACGGAAAGTATCAGTGAAGCCCTTGGCCAGCAGGTTACTAAAGCCCTCCCGCTCCTCGTCCGTAAAGCCCGGCGAGCGCTTATTGCCCGCAGGGTTAGCCAGGTCAATGGGCTGGTGGGCCACGTTGAAGTCGCCGGTAGCTAGCACCGGCTTAGAGCGGTCTAGCTCTGCCAGGTAATCGGCGTAGAGCCTGTCCCAGACCTGCCGCTCCGCTAGGCGACGCAGGCCGTCAGAGGCGTTGGGGGTGTAGACCTGGGTGACGAAGAAATCCTCAAACTCTAGGGTGATCATCCGGCCCTCATGATCCATGGTGCTGGGGGCCGACAGCTGGGGGTAGTGGACGGTGGGGGTCAAATCTGGGCGGTAGAGGAACATGGTTCCGGCGTAGCCCTTGCGGGCTGGCTCCTGGGAGGAAACCCAGGCAAGCTGGTAGCCGGGGAAGTAGCCTTCTAGGACCTCCAGGTGCTTGGCGCTGGGGCCCTTAGCCGGCAGCTTGGTTTCTTGGATGGCCAGCACGTCGGGGGCAAGAGCTGAGAGGCTGGCGAAGACGTCGCGGGAGAGCTGGGCCCGGGCCGAGTCGGAGGTCAGGGCAGCGTTGAGGGAATCCACGTTCCAGGAGATAAGTTTCATGCCCTCTAGTCTAGCGGGCAGAAAGAAAGACCCTGCCTCTCCCCCGGTGGAAGAGGCGGCAGGGTCTTTGAGAGTAAGAGAAAAGCCGATGCTAGT
>DKXC01000013.1 GCA_002492045.1 Micrococcaceae bacterium UBA7136 | reverse complement strand
GTCGTAGGAGAGGTAGGTGAATTGGGGGGCGCCGGTGCAGTCGCCTACCGCGTAGATGCCGGGGACACTGGTGCGGCAGTGGTCGTCCACCTGGATGCCCCGGGCACTGTAGGCTACACCAGCAGCTTCTAGGTTGAGGCCCTCGAGGGCCGATACCCGGCCGGTGGCTAGCAGGATGAGGTCTTGGGGCAGGCTGGCAGGGTCCTCAACCCGCCGAGCCTCAAAGCTGATGCCCTGGGATTCTAGTTCAGCCTGGACGGCTGCTGCTGCTTGGGGGTCTAGGGAGGGCAGGAAGGGGCCGCTGCCCTGGTAGACGGTGACCTGAGAGCCGAAGGAGTTGTAGAGGGTGGCAAATTCCAGGCCGATGGGTCCTGCCCCAATAACAGCCAGGCTGGCGGGGGTCTGGCTTACCTGCTGGATGGAGGTGGAGTTGTGGATTTTGCCTTCAGCCTTGGCCCGGGAGACAGCCCCGGTGTTGATGACAATGATGGGGGCGGTCAGGGTCAGGTCGTCACCGACAGCTAGGGTCTTGGGGCCGGTGAAGCTGGCAAAACCGTCTAGCACCAGCACCCCCTTGCCTTCAACCATGGCCTTATTGGCGGCATTGAGCTTGGCAATAAAAGCATTACGGGACTCGACAGCCTGGTCCTGGGGCAGGCCCCGGGCAGCGTCGGTCAGCAGGCGCTTGGTGGGAACACAACCGATATTGATGCAGGTTCCCCCGTACATGGCGGGGTCTTGTTCAATCAGGGCAACCTTGTCGCCAGCGGCTGCCCGGGTGGCAGCCAGGGTTTTGCCGGCCTTGCCGAAGCCAACCACGATCAAGTCTAGGGTCAGGTGCTGGGCAGTCACGGGATGGGACCTTCCTTCTGTCTCGTCGGCGAGCATGTTTTTCTTTCTCATTCTAGCGGTGGGAGTATCCTGAAGAAGATAGACAAGGGATCTGAAGGGTCTGAAAGGCAGGAGCTTAGAGTGCAGCAGGATTTCTTTAGACACCGGGTGGATCTGCTGGTCATTGGTGGCGGGCAGGCGGGCTTATCTGCCGGCTACCACCTGGCGGCCTTGGGCTTCGCTAACGCCTTCACTCAGCCGTCCGCTCCCCTGACCTACGCGGTGCTGGATGCGGAGGAGGGCCCGGGTGGGGCCTGGCGGCACCGCTGGGAGTCTTTGACCATGGCCACGGTCAATAATATTTTTGATTTACCTGATTTTCCTCGCCCAGCCCCTGACCCCTCGGAGCCTAGCCGGCAGGCTATTCCTTCCTATTTTGCTGATTTTGAGGCTACCCAGCAGCTGGCTATTCGTCGGCCGGTGACCGTCCAGTCTGTAACCTATCTGGACGCTGATTCCCCGCAGACCTCCCCTTTTAAGGTGGTGACCAGTGACGGTATCTACCTGGCGCGGGCCATCATTAATGCTTCTGGCACCTGGAATAAGCCGCTCCTACCCTACTACCCGGGCCAGGAGACCTTCGCCGGCCCCCAGTTGCATACCCGCGACTACCGGCAGCTGGATGATTTTACCGGCCAGCGGGTGGCTATTGTGGGTGGCGGCATTTCGGCCTTACAGATTTTGGAGGAGGTCTCCCGGGTAGCTGAGACCTTCTGGTACACCCGCAGTGAGCCTGTCTTCCATGAGGGGCCTTTCACGTCTGAGAGCGGACGGCAGGCCGTTGATAAGGTGATTGCTGATGTGGAGGCTGGGCGTCCTACCGGCTCGGTGGTTTCTTACACAGGCCTGCTCTGGACGGATTATGCCCTGGCTGCCCGCGAGCGCGGGGTGCTGGTTCGTCGCCCTATCTTCCGGGAGGTTACACCCACCGGGGTTCTGGAGGCTGATGGTGGTCTTCAGAAGTTGGACGCCATTATTTGGGCGACCGGCTTTAAGCAGGCAGTGGATCATTTGACTCCCCTGGGTTTGGCCAATGAGGCGGGGGCTATTGCCCTGACCGGTACCCAGGTGGCAGCCCAGCCGCGGGTTCATTTGCTGGGCTATGGGCCCAGCCAGTCAACGGTGGGGGCTAACCGGGCGGGACGGGTGGCGGCCCGGCAGCTTAAGCAGCTACTAACTAGCTAACGGTTTACTGGCCTGTTGCCGGGCTGTATCTTACCCCCCGAAGGGTGTCAACCATGGTTGACACCTTTTTTAGTTAGCAACTAAAGTTGACACCATGGAGCTCCCCCAAACAACCCAGCAGGCAGCAGACACCACAGACCCCCGGCGGGGCCTACTGGCTCTAGCCGCCCTGCGCTCACTAACCGACAACCTTGAACACCAGCAGGTCGAAGCAGCCCTGCGCAGCGGCATGAGCTGGCAGGCCATAGCCGACTGTCTAGGAGTAAGCAGGCAGGCTGTTCATAAGAAATACGCCAAACGCATCGACCCCTCCATTCCCCTACCTCGCAGAAAGGCGCCCTAGCTACCATGAGCACCGCTTCACCTTGGGCCGATTACCTGGCCCTGCTGACCTCAGCTCGCACCGCCGCAGCAGCCCGCGGGTCAGCCCTCATCGACGCCCAGGACCTTTTCGTGGCCCTGACTCTCGATGCGGGCGCAACAGGGGCAGCTCTGCGTAACCTTGGGGTAACCAAAGAGAAAGCCCAGCAGGCGCTAGCTTCTCTCGAGTCATCTCTGCTGGCCACCCTGGGCATGCAGGAGGTGCCTGCACGCCAGCCCCTACCCAATCTGGCCAGTTTTGATGTCACTGACCGGGCTCAGAGGCTCCTCAAGCAGGCCCCCGCCCCGCAGGATCTTGCCCTGGCACTTCTCGATGAGTCCACCGGCCTCATCACAGAAGCGCTTGGTCGCTGCGGGGTCAGTCCAGAGCAGGTCCGTCAGGCGCTCGCCCTCAGTGCCCAGGGAGCGGGCCATTCAGCCTTCGAGGAGCAAGCTGGGGCCTCCAAGACAGACGGCAGGCAGCTAGAAGCAAGCCGGCAGATTTTTATTCCAGCTCCGGCTGAAAGCGTCTGGCACCTTATCAAGGATCCGACACAGCTTACTCGCTGGGTACCGTCTCTAGACCTAGTGGAGCCAGACCCCACAGGCGGGGCCTGGCTTGGTTACAGCACGGACCTTGACCAGGTCAAGAAATTTGGTCGCGTCCAGAAGGAGACACTCACCCAAAGCATCCGCCAAACCCTGCTTTCCCACTCCCAGACCGACTACCGGGTAGCCTATGAGTTAGGGTTTCCCCAGCAGCCACGGTCCAACACTCAGCTTATTGAGGTTAGTTTGTTCCCCCAAGAGTCAGGGACTCTTGCTCAGGTGACCAGTAGCTGGCTCCGCACCCCCGAGGCAACCCTGCCCGCTTCTATGCGCTTGCTGCACCGTCCGCTCGGCCTTGCCCTGCGCCCGGTCACCCGCTGGGTAACAACTATCCAGGCTAGCACTCTTGCTGAGCAGCTCCACGCTGCTGCTACCGCCTAGCCCTCAAGAGACCGGGAAATAAGGAAGTCAGGAAATGGTGTGAGTTTGCTTTAGCGAGCCAGGACCACAGTGCCTTTGAAAAGGTATGGTTCAGGCAGGTCTTAGACAGGCTGACAGAATAAATGCCCCTTAGCAGGAGAGCTAGTGCCTTTCTTCTGTTCTCCACTTTCACGGCTATGGGGCAAGAGCTGGCCCTGGTGGCAATATGGTCTTTGCCGGGCACTAGGGCTTCCCGGAGGGGCTTGTAGGGCATACACTGGGTGTACAACAAAGGAGTGAATTTGTATGACGACCTCGACTGTAACCGTGCGAGTTGACGAAGCGACCAAGCGTGAAGCTGCCCGTATTGCCGAAGACTTTGGTTTAGACCTCTCGTCCATCACTCGCGCCTTCTACCGCCAGGTAGTGCGTGAGCAACGCATACCGCTTACCTTGGAGTACCCCCAGCCCAACGCTGAAACTCAAGAAGCCATTTCTGATTCGCTTGCGATGGAGAAGGAAGGTATCAGCAGATTTAAGAATGCCCAGGACATGTTTAACGACCTAGGAATCTAACTGTGCTTCTTCCCGAGTACACGCCAGCTTTTGCAAGAGATGTTAAAAAGCTTCAGAGGAAGCGAATCGATCTTGAACAGCTAAAATTGGTCACCGAGCTAATTCTGGAAAATTCACCGGGTTCTATGGAGGAACTGCGCCGTCGCCACCGAATGCATAGCCTTAAAGGCAACTGGGCAGGCGCCAAAGAATGTCATGTGGCAAACGCCGGTGACTGGCTTTTAATCTGGAGAACCAGCGAAACCCATGCCTATTTTCTGCGTACCGGAACACACGATGACCTCTTTTAAATCATGATGCCCTTCAAGGAGTTACAGGGCCTCGGCCCAGCTTGTGCCACTCCCGAGTGAGATTAGGAGCGCAGGATTTTTTCCAGCGGACGTCCCTTGGCTACCTCATCCACCAGCTTATCTAGGTAGCGGATCTTTTGCATGAGGGGGGCTTGGATTTCTTGTACCTTATAACCGCAGATAGAACCGGTAATCAGGGCCGCGCCAGGGTTAAGGGTAGCCGAAGCAAAGAAGTCACGGAAGGAAGTCCGCGCCTCTAGGTGATGGGCCAAATCGGCGGGGCTGTAGCCGGTCAGCCAGCAGGTAACGGTCTCTACCAGGGCAGTATCTTGGCCCTTGCGCTCCACCTTAGCCAGGTAGTGGGGCCAGACGTCAGCGACCGGCATGTCAAAGATCTTATGAGTCATGTAAATGAGTATAGTAGCTCACACTAGCCGGTAGGATAGGGGCATGACTTCAGCAATCCCCGCCTACCTCTCCCAGGTTCTTGAACGCTACCGCACCGAAGACGGCGGCGCTAACGCCGACTATATTCCTGCCCTAGCCCAGGTGGACTCCCAGCAGTTGGCCCTGGCCCTGGTCACCACCGAAGGGGATATCTATACAGCCGGTGATGACCAAGCTCTCTTCACCATCCAGTCCATGTCCAAGCCCTTCGCCTACGGGGCGGTCCTTGAGCAACTAGGCCCAGAGCAGGTAGCCAACTATGTGGGGCTAGAACCCTCCGGGGAGGCCTTCAACCACCTGTCCCTAGACGAGGCCACCCACCTGCCTAAGAATCCCATGATTAATGCCGGTGCCCTGGCCATCCACCAGCTCATCGTTTCGCCCAAGGCTTCCTCAGCTGAGCGGGTTGAGGCTGTCCGCTCCTTCTTCTCGGCCCTGGCCGGACGGCAGCTGAGCGTGGACTACCATGTCTATGCTTCTGAGCTTGAGACTGCCCACCGCAATATGGCTATTGCCCATATGCTCAAGAACTTCGGGGTTATTGAGGCTGACCCCTACAATGTGGTGACCGGTTACACGGCCCAGTGCTCCCTGCTGGTGACGGTCAAGGACATTGCGACTATGGCCGCCACCCTAGCCTCAGGTGGGGTACAGCCGGTGACCGGCCAGCGGCTGCTCTCCCCCGCTAACGCCCGCATGATCCTGTCGGTCATGGCTGCTTCTGGCATGTACGATGCGGCTGGCTCCTGGTTTACCGATGTGGGTATTCCGGCTAAGAGCGGGGTCTCCGGCGGTATTTTGGGGGCGGTACCGGGCCAAGCTGGCCTGGCGGTCTTCTCCCCCAGGCTGGATAAGCACGGCCATAGTGTGCGGGGCGTCAAGATCGCTAGCCGTCTGGCTGCTGACCTGAACTTCCATGTGCTGGCCCCCAGGCCGGTAGGCTGCGGACCTGCTGATATTGAAGACCAGGCCCGGCAGCTGCTGGAGCAGGAAGCCTAAATCTGGGCTAGGGCCTGAGCCAGGTCACGGACGCCAGCCTCCCACCTATTCCCAGCTAGGAGCACTAATGTAGGTAAGAAGTATCTTACTTTCCTCCTTCTGAAAGGTCAGCCAATGGCAGCTTCTTCCCTCCCAGGCCCCCGCAGGCTCTTTTCCTTCTTTGCCGCCGCCGAAATGGTCACCTGGGCCGGTCTCATTACAGCCCTGGTGATGCGGGCTAGTGGCCTGACCAACCTGGTGCCGGTGGCCGGTGGTATCCACGGCTTTATTTTTCTCAGTTACACGGCCGTAACGGTCATGGTCTGGATCAACCAGAAGTGGTCTGGGCCCCTGGGTGCCACCGGCCTGGCCCTGACCCTGGTTCCCTTTGCCACCGTCCCCTTTGAAATCTACCTCAAGCGCCGGGACCTGCTGGCGGATGACTGGCGGCTGGCCCCCGGCGGGCAGGAGCCAGTCAGCCTAGCTGAGAAGGCCCTGGCTGCCTTCCTGCGCCGTCCTCTGGTCTTTAGTCTGCTTCTGCTGGCCGGGCTGGTCCTGGTCTTTAGTGTCCTGCTGATTCTGGGCCCGCCGGTGCCCAAGGGCTAGGTCTGGCGCTCGCCTGCTACTCATAAGGCCCCTGGCTTGTGGAATCCTGCCCTATGATGTTCTTCTAGGGTCAGTATCCACAAGCCAGGGGCTTTTACTGTGGACTGACCGAATCAAACAAGGAAAGAAGGAGGCCCCCGTGGGTCTTGAAAGTGAACGTTTTGCCCGCCTCAAACTGCTCCTCAAGGATGAGGGCCTAGAAAAACTCCAGGGCTCCACCGTCATGGTCCTGGGCCTGGGCGGGGTGGGTTCTGCTTGCGCCGAGGCCCTAGCCCGCGGCGGGGTCGGGAACCTGATTGTGCTCGACCGGGATGTGGTTGAAGAGAGCAATATTAACCGGCAGGCCATCGCCTTCACCTCCACCCTGGGTAGGGTCAAGGCCCAGGTGATGGAAGAGATGATCCGGGAGATTCAACCCGACTGCACCATCACCGCCCAGCAGGTCTTTCTAACCCCCGACAATCTGGCTGACACCCTGGATAAGTTCCCCCGCCCCGACTACGTCATTGACTGTATCGACACCATCAGCCAGAAGCTAGCCATCTACCAGTGGGCCACCGAACGGGGCTACCGCCTGCTGGCCTCTATGGGGGCAGCTAACCGTCTAGACCCCACCCTCTTGCAGTTCGCCAATATCCGCAGAACCTACAACTGCTCTATGTCTAAGGTGGTGCGGTCTGAGTGCCGTAAGCGGCAGATTTACGGTCTTGAGGTTCTTTTCTCTACCGAGCTGCCCTTCAAGGTGGAGAAGGTTGCCGGGGCCAGGACTAAGGGGCAGACCCTGGGCTCTATGAGCTACATGCCGCCCATTATGGGCCAGATGCTGGCCGGTAAGGTCATCCGCCAGCTGGCCGGTATGGAAGAGCTCCCGGTCCCGCCCTCCCTGGGGGAACCCAGGGCTGCCGAGGACTAGGCTACCGTGCTCTTAGACACCCACTTTCACTACGATTTTCTGCCCCCGCAGCAGCGTC
>DKXC01000045.1:33496-33671 GCA_002492045.1 Micrococcaceae bacterium UBA7136 | reverse complement strand
TGGCGGCCGTAACGCCCGCCCGGCAGCTGCCGGTAATGGCGGTCCCCGCCCGGCAGCCCCCCGTCCTGCAGCTGGCGCAGCCGGTGGCAACCGTCCCTCACCCAACATGATGCCCACCAAGATGAGCGGCAATGTTGGCGCCCGCTCAGGTGCTGGTGCTCCCGCCGGTGGCGGC
>DKXC01000045.1:7146-33201 GCA_002492045.1 Micrococcaceae bacterium UBA7136 | reverse complement strand
GTGGCGGCGGTGGCCCCCGTCGTGGCCCCGGTGGCGGCGGTGGCGGCGGCTTTAACCGTGGCCCCGGTCGTGGTGGCCCCGGCGGTGGTCGCGGTAACGCCCAGGGTGCCTTCGGCCGCGGCGGCGGTAAGCGCAAGAAGGGCAAGACTAAGTCCGCCCTGCGCCGTGAAGAGCAGATGCGGCAGCCTACCATCGGTGGTGTAGCCGTCCCCCACGGTGACGGAAGCACCGAGATTCGTATGCGCCGTGGCGCCTCCCTCATGGACTTCGCCGAGAAGATTGGCGCCAACGCAGCAGCCCTGGTGACCGTCCTGATTCACCTGGGTGAAATGGCTACCCAGACTCAGTCTCTGGACGAAGAAACCTTTGAGCTGCTGGGTGCTGAACTGGGCTACGTCGTCAAGATTGTCTCCCCCGAAGATGAAGAGCGTGAGCTGCTCGAATCCTTTGACATTAACCTGGCTGCTGAAGCTGAGGCTGAAGGCGACGAGGTCCTAGAAGTTCGCCCGCCGGTCGTTACCGTCATGGGTCACGTTGACCACGGTNNTAAGCGCTATGATAAAGAGAAAGAGCGTGATCGCGATCGCGAGAACGAAAAAGGATTTGGACGTTCTAACAATGGAAGACCAGGCGGAAAGAACAATCAGAGAAACAATGCAAGGATGTCCCAGAAACCGAATAGGCAAGCACCACAACCATCAGTGGAGAAGGAAGAGAGCATCAAGACAATTGTTCTCCCAGAGACGATGACCATCAAGGAGCTTGCAGATAAAATGAAAATTCAGCCGTCTGCGATTGTAAAGAAACTGTTTTTGGAAGGTGTGATGGTGACTGTAAATCAGGAGATTGACTATGCAAAGGCAGAAGAAATCGCATTGGAATTCAACTGTATCGCAGAGCCAGAAGAGAAGGTCAATGTTTTGGAAGAACTCCTGAAAGATGGGGAGGACGAAGAAAGCACGCTCGTTCCAAGACCACCTGTAATCTGTGTCATGGGTCACGTTGACCACGGTAAGACCCGCCTGCTGGACGCCATCCGTAACACCAACGTCATTGACGGCGAAGCCGGTGGCATCACCCAGCACATTGGTGCCTACCAGATCCACACCGAGGTTGAAGGCGAAGAACGCTACCTGACCTTCATCGACACCCCCGGTCACGAGGCCTTCACCGCCATGCGTGCCCGCGGTGCCAAGGTTACCGACATCGCTATCCTGGTCGTTGCTGCTGATGACGGAGTTATGCCCCAGACCGTTGAAGCCCTCAACCACGCCCAGGCTGCCGGTGTGCCCATCGTGGTTGCCGTCAACAAGATCGATAAGGAAGGGGCTAACCCCGACAAGATCCGCGGTCAGCTGACCGAGTACGGCCTGGTCCCCGAAGAATACGGTGGCGACACTATGTTCATTGATGTTTCAGCCCGCCAGGGGAAGAACATCGACGAGCTGCTAGCCGCTGTTACCCTGACCGCCGACGGTGCCCTAGAGCTCAAGGCCAACCCCAACAAGGAAGCCCGCGGTGTAGCTATCGAAGCTAACCTGGATAAGGGCCGTGGTGCTGTAACTACTGTTCTGGTTCAGTCCGGTACCCTGCGCGTCGGTGACGCCATCGTGGCAGGCTCCGCCTACGGCCGCGTCCGAGCCATGTTCGATGAGAACGGCAACAAGGTCGAAGAGGCTGGCCCCTCCCGCCCCGTCCAGGTACTGGGCCTCAACACCGTGCCCCGCGCCGGTGACACCTTCCTGGCTACTGAGGAAGAGCGGACCGCCCGCCAAATCGCTGAAAAGCGTGAAGCCGCCGACCGCAACGCCCAGCTGGCTAAGCGTCGCAAGCGCGTCACCCTGGAATCCTTCGATGCCGCCGTGGCTGAAGGCAAGATGGACACCCTCAACCTGATCATCAAGGGTGACGTCTCCGGTGCCGTTGAGGCCCTGGAAGAGTCCCTCATGAAGATCGAGGCCGGTGGCGACGAAGTTCAGCTGCGCGTCATCCACCGCGGCGTTGGTGCCATCACCCAGAACGACGTCAACCTGGCTACCGTCGACAACGCCATCATCATCGGCTTCAACGTTCGCCCCGCCGAGCGAGTTGCCGAACTGGCTGAGCGCGAGGGCGTCGAGATGAAGTTCTACTCCGTCATCTACCGGGCTATCGAGGAAGTCGAGGCCGCTGTCAAGGGCATGCTCAAGCCCGAGTACGAAGAGGTGGAGCTGGGTACCGCCGAAATCCGCGAGGTCTTCCGCTCCTCCAAGTGGGGCAACATCGCAGGTTCCATCGTCAAGTCCGGTATCATCAAGCGCAACTCCAAGGCCCGCCTGGTGCGCGACGGTGCCGTGGTAGCCGACAACCTGACCATCGAGTCCCTGCGTCGCTTCAAGGACGACGCCACCGAGGTCCGTGAGGGCTTCGAGTGTGGTATCGGCCTGGGCTCCTTCAACGACATCAAGGAAGGCGATGTCATTGAGACCTGGGAGATGCAGGAAAAGCCCCGCGTCTAAACTTGTAAGGCCTTGAGCTGGTTCCCCGGACTCGCGCTCGCTGCGACCCTCTCGCCTGCTTCGCTTCGCTCATACGGCGATTCACGCCAGCCGCCGAGCCAGCAGCTTCGCCGCGAGCCGGGAGGAACCGCTCTTGACCCTGGTAAAGTTTGGCGCTGAGCCGAAGACACCGGTTGGTTAGGTAGATACTTTTCTAGCTAGCCTTCCGGTGTCTAGCGCATTAAAGGTGGGGTGGCTAGTTTGAGCTATCCCACCCTCTACACTTAAAGAAAAGAACTTACAGCAAGGAGAGAATCATGGCAGATCCGGCACGCGCCGCCCGCCTAGCCGACCGTATCAAGGTAATTGTGGCCCAGGCCCTAGAACGCCGTATCAAGGACCCCCGCCTAGGCTTCATCACCGTTACCGACGCCCGCGTCACCAACGACCTACAGCACGCCACCATCTACTACACCGTCTACGGGGACGAGCAGGAACAGGCCTCCACCAAGGCCGCCCTGGAATCAGCCAAGGGTATTCTGCGCTCTGAGGTGGGCAAGAATATCACCGCCCGCCTGACCCCCACCCTGACCTTCGTCCCTGACGAGGTTCCGGTCAATGCCGCTCATATTGAGGATCTGCTGCGCAAGACTAAGGCCAAGGACGCCGAACTGGCTGCCGCCCGAGAGGGTGCTGAGTACGCTGGTGGGGCAGACGCCTACAAGACCTCTGAGACTGACGAAGCCGAGTAGAACTGTGGCCAAGCAGAGACAGCAGACCGGCCCCTCCGGTTTCATCGTTCTAGATAAGCCAGCTGGCGTCACCAGCCACGACATGGTGGCTAAGCTCCGCTGGTTGGCTGGCACCCGCAAGGTGGGCCATGCTGGCACCCTGGACCCTATGGCCACCGGGGTACTGGTGCTGGGCCTCAATAAGGCTACCCGCCTGCTGACCTGGGTGGTTGAGGAGCATAAGACCTATACCGCCACTATCCGCCTGGGGGTCTCTACCCTGACAGAGGACGCTGAGGGGCCGGTGACGGCTACCGCCCCGGCCGGTGCCCTAGACCAGGTGACCCGGGAAGCTATTGAGGCTGAAATTTCCAAGCTGACCGGTGACATCATGCAGGTGCCCTCTGCTGTCTCTGCCATTAAGGTCAAGGGGGTGCGCTCCTACAAGCGGGTGCGGGACGGGGAAGAGGTCAAATTGGATGCCCGGCCCATTAAGGTCTACTCCTTTGACCTGCACTCGGTGACCCCGGCCCAGGTTCAGGTGCGAACCGGTGCCCTGCCTGGTTTGCCCGATCAGGAGGCTAGCGGCCAGGAGCAAGGTCAAGAAGCTGGTAAGGAGCTTGGCCCCCTGACCGACTGTCGGGTCCTGGACTGCCAGGTCACTGTCACCTGCTCAGCCGGAACCTATATCCGGGCTCTGGCCCGTGATTTGGGCCAGGCCCTGGGAACCGGGGCCCACCTGACTTCCCTGCGCCGTACCGCCATTGGCCAGATTGACCTGGCCCAGGCTGCTAGCCTGGAAGACCTTATTGAGGCTAAGGAAGCTGACCGGCCCCTGCCCTTGATTCCTATGGAAGAGGCTGTGGCCCGGCTTTTCCCCACCCGGACGGTCAGCCAGGCTGAAGCCCGAGACCTAGCCTACGGGCGTCCCCTGGCGCCCTCAGAGCAGGAGACGACTACCGCAGCCCTAGGCCCGGACGGGCGGCTCCTGGCCCTGCTTGAGAATAAGCGGCGGCGGGGTAAGCTCCAGGCCGCCCCCATCCTGGTCTTTGAAACAGGAGAGAAGCCCTCATGATTCTTGGTCTTGATCTTTGGTTTTGGCTCTGCCTACTGCTGGGCAGCCTCTCCTTTATTCTCTGCCTGGTCCAGTTCCTGCGGGGTTTTGCCCCCGACGACTACACCCAGGGTTCAGTGATTGTGCTGGAGGCCTTCCTGGTGGTCTACCTGGTTGGCTCTATGATTATGCAGGCTGTCACTGAGGGGCCGAGTGGGGACTGGCTAGAATACTACGGCTACCTGATTACGGCCATGATTATCCCGGTGGGTACTTTTATCTGGTCCCTCATGGAGCGCTCCCGCTGGTCTACCCTGGTGCTGGGCCTGACCGGCCCGGTGCTCATTGTCATGGTTCACCGGATGAACATGCTCTGGTACTACTACTAAGCGAGAAAAATGCAAGAAGCAGCAGAAACTTTCAGCAAGAGCACGAATAAGGGTTTTGGCCGTCTGCTGGTGGTCATCTACGCCGTTTTTACCCTCTCGGCCGGGGCCCGCTCAGCCTACCAGCTGGTTCGTAAGTTCGATGAAGCCCCCCTGTCTATTAGCCTCTCTGCCCTCTCCGCCCTGATCTATCTGCTGGCGACGATTGCCCTGGCCAAGAAGGGGGAAGGGGCCTGGAAGGTTTCCCTGCTGGCTGTCTCCATTGAAATGGTTGCTGTCCTGCTGGTGGGTGCCTTCTCTTACCTACAGCCCCAGTATTTTGAGCTGGCCTCAGTCTGGTCTCATTTTGGGGCTGGCTACGCTTATATTCCTCTGTTTCTGCCTATGGTGGGCCTGGCCTGGCTCTATAAAACCCGCCCGGGTGCAGGCCAGAAGGCGTAAGATAGTCAGGTAGTCAGCGAAGGAGAAGCGTGAAGCACTTTACTGCCCTTGAAGAGGTCCCCCGGGATCTGGGCCCTACCGTTGTAACCATCGGCAACTTTGACGGGGTCCACCGTGGCCACCAGAAGGTGCTCTCTACCCTGATTGATACGGCCCGGGAGCGCTCTTTGACGTCGGTAGCTATCTCCTTTGATCCTCATCCGGCTTTGGCTCATGGCTACGGTCAGGACCACCAGGAGATTATGGACCAGCAGGCCCGCAGTCAGCTTATGGAGGCCCTGGGCCTGGACGTCTACCTGCTGCTGCACTACAACCTGGAATTTGCAGCCCAAACCCCGGAGGATTTTGTTCGCTCCACCTTTGTTGAGACCCTGGGGGCCCGGGTGGTTGTCATTGGTGATGATGTTCGTTTTGGGGTCAATAATTCTGGTGACCTGACCACCATGCGGCAGCTGGGCCAAAAGTATGGTTTTGAGGTGCTGGTGGTTGAAGACCTTAAGGCCCAGGACGACCGCCGTTGCTCTTCTACTATTATTCGCAGCCTCTTAGCTGAGGGACGGGTTGAAGAGGCCGCTAACCTGCTGGGCCGCTACCACTACATGACCGGGGAGGTCGTTCACGGCCTGGCCCGGGGACGTGAACTGGGTTTTCCTACCGCTAACCTATCCCTGGATTCCATGGGCCTGGCCCCTGCTGACGGAGTTTATGCTGGCTGGCTGACTGACCAGGCCGGGGTGCGTCACCCAGTGGCGGTCTCAGTGGGCACCAACCCCACCTTTGAGGGTATTGAGCAGCGGCAGGTGGAGGCCCATGTCATTGACCGGCCCCAGGAGCCGGTAGAGAGCTTTAACCTTTACGGTCAGCGGGTCACCCTAGAGTTTGTTGCCTATCTGCGGGGAATGGTGGCCTACCGGGGCCCCCAGGCCCTGATTGAGCAGATGCATCAGGACGTGGAGGAGGCCCGGCAGGTTCTGGCCGCTTAGCGGGTCAGTAGATCCAGTACCAGCACTGCGCTGCGCTCAGCCACGATGGGGGCATCCATGTGGAAGTCCTGGTCGGCGGCCGGGCCGCAGAGGTCTGAGACTCCCCGGACGGCTAGGAAGGGCAGGGACCGGCTGGAGCAGATTTGGGCTAGGGCCGTGGTTTCCATGTCGGTGGAGAGGGCCTGGGGGAAGAGCTGGCGGGTGTCCTTGACATTGTGGGCGGTGACGAAGGATCCACCGGCCAGCATGGGGCCAAAGAGGGGTCGGCCTTGACCGGTATAGGCTTGGGCTGCCTGCCGGGCCTTATCCAGCAGGGCCGGGTCGCTAGAGTAGCGCTCTGGCATACCGGGTACCTGACCGAAGGCGTAGCCGAAGGCGGTGGCGTCGGCGTCCGTGTAAGTGTAGTCGGTGCCTAGAACCAGGTCGCCTACTTCCACATCGGCCCGTAGGCCACCTGCTGTACCGGCTGAGATGACCAGGCGGGGGGAGGGCACCAGGGCCAGGGCGGTGGAGAGGGCTGAGGCTGCGTTGACCAGGCCAATCTTAGAGCGAACCAGCAGCAGGGGTGTTTCTTTGCCTTCTTGCACTAGCAGGCGGGGGTAGAAGACAGCTTCACCCAGGGTGAGAGAGGGCCCGGCCTCTTGGGTGCGGTCCAGGAAGGGAGCGGCTTCTTCGTCCATGGCCACCTGAATAATGGGGGCCTGCTCAAAGCCAGCGGGCAGCTGCAAGACGGTCACTAGGCCATCACCTGCTCCCACTCATCCCGCTTAGCCAAAAAGGCCCGGACGGCATCCTGGGCCTCGGCCAGGGAATGGTTGGCACCCCAGCCGCACTGAACCTCATTAGCAGCCGGAACTTCAGCGGCAGCCAGGATGTCCTGGAAACTGGCCTCCAGGATAGGCAGGAAGTCCTCTAGCTCCAGGCCCAGGGTCAGGGCGTAGAAACCGGTCTGGCAGCCCATAGGTGAGAAGTCGATCAGGGCGTCGGTGTGGTTGCGCATGTGGTGGGCGGTCATATGCTCAATCGAGTGGATGGCCTTCATGCCCAGGTGTTCTTGGTTGGGCTGGCAGAAGCGAATGTCGTATTTGAGGAGGGTGTCGCCACCGGCTAGTTCCTTGCGTCCTGCCAGACGGACGTAGGGGGCCAGCACCCGGGTGTGGTCCAGGTCGAAGGACTCCACATTGGTCTTTTCCTTTTGGAAGGTCTCATTTTTTTCCATGCCCCTATTCTGGCTGACAGGGTGGGTTTGGCGCTAGTGACTCCGGTAGGCTGGAGGTAACCTTTGCTGACACAACCGATGGAGGTTCTTCCATGAATGTTCTGATTCCTACCGCCGCTGCTTCTGCTGGTCTCATGGGCGGCTATAAGATTGCCCGGCTGACCCAGGTTCGGGCCCTGGGCGGGGTTGCCCTGGCTGCCGGTGGGGCGGCCGCCTTCGCTGGTTGGCAGCAGAACGCTGGTAGAGCCCGGGCTCTGGGGCTGACCGCTGTTTACCTGGGTGCTTTTGGCTACTCCCATGCCCTGCATAAGAAGATTGGCCCCTGGCCTGCTGTTTGCACCGTTACCGGGGCTACTGCCCTGGCTTCCCTAGCCTTTGGCCGGGAGCAGAAGTAGTCCTACTGGGTTGCTTTGGGATGGGCTGTAAAAATCTCAGTGATATAAACAGCCCTTTCTTTTTCTACAACGAAGTACCAGATTCTTGCGCCTCTGCTTAGATTTCGGTACTGCCGCTCTTGCCCATTTTTAGGGACGCTCAAAAGCTGATAGACGGATATCTTGACTGTAGTCACTAATCCGGGGATAGTCTGCTGCTACCGCCTGGGCTGTATCATGCCAGGCATTGAGAGTGCCCAAGATAATGGTGGGGTTGCCCAGGGAAAAGCTTGCCCGGGAGTCATTGATGATATCCCTGGCGCAGGCCTTTTTATCCTGATTTTTGAGAGTTAGAATCCAGGGAAAATGTAGGCTCATGTCGGCTACTAGGTCTTCGTCGGAGAGCGTGCGAGTGGACAGGGCCACTAGTTGGGCGGCGAGTGCGAAGAGGGTTTCTTGTCTTTCTACTTCTTTCTCGGTCATGAGAATGAGGTTTTCCCCGTCTCTGCGGGTGATACGGACGGGTTCCTGGCTGGCTGCTTCAAAGACCTTTTGGGAGGAACGACTGAGCTCTGATGATTGGAATTGTTGGGTAATAGAGGGCATAAAGCCAGCTTAGTTCTGAATATATTCAGAATCAAGGGTTTGTATGAATCCAGGTGAGCAAGCTAGCAGTGGCCCCTATCTTCCGGCAGCTGGACTTGTGCGGTAGAGTTAGGGGAGTAGACGACTGTAGTCCGTGGCAGTTGCCTGCAGCGACGCCGGTAGCTTTGGTTACCGTCAGCGTCCTCAACCCGGCAGTAAAAATATTGACCGGGCCGTACACGGCACTAACTCTAGGAGTTAAAACATGGCTCTTGATCCTAAGATCAAGCAGGAAATCATGAAGGAATACGCAACTCACGAGGGTGACACCGGTTCACCCGAGGTGCAGATTGCTGTTCTGTCCCGTCGCATCAGCGACCTGACCGAACACCTCAAGTTCCACAAGCACGACCACCACTCCCGTCGTGGTCTGATGATTCTTGTTGGTCGCCGCCGCAACCTGCTGGGCTACCTCAAGAGCGTCGACATCGAGCGTTACCGTTCACTCATCGAGCGTCTGGGTATCCGCCGATAAATACTTAAGCGTGAGGGTCTTCTTGCTAGCCAGCCCCTAGGGGAGGGAGCAGCGAAAAGGCCCTCACCTTATGAACCCCCTCTTCTGCCTGATCAGAAGACCTTAGAAAGAAATAAGTGCCCTGCCCCCTACGGTCATCGGTAGCGGTTTACAGGAGACGACGCCTGTGGGCCTCAATCGAGGGCCGACAGCAGGGCAAGACAAGGAAAGCGAGGAACCATGGAAGGTCCCGAAATTCAGTTTGCCGAAGCCATTATTGATAATGGCAAGTTTGGTCAGCGGGTAGTCCGCTTTGAAACCGGCCGCCTAGCTAAGCAGGCCGCCGGCTCCGCCCTGGTCACCATTGACGACGAAACCACCCTGCTCTCAGCCACCGCCATTGGCAAGAGCCCCCGCGAAGGCTTCGACTTCTTCCCCCTGACCGTAGACGTCGAAGAGCGCATGTACGCAGCCGGTAAGATTCCCGGCTCCTTCTTCCGCCGTGAAGGCCGCCCCACCACCGAGGCTATCCTGGCTGCCCGCCTGATTGACCGCCCCCTGCGTCCTGCCTTCAAGAAGGGCATCCGCAACGAGGTTCAGGTGGTTGTCACCGTCCTAACCATTGAGCCGGACGAAATCTACAACACCGTTGCTATCAACGCTGCCTCCTGCTCTACCACTCTCTCTGGTGCGCCCTTCGCTGGCCCCATCGGTGGCGTCCGTATGGCCCTGATTGATGGCCAGTGGGTTTGCTTCCCCAAGTTCTCCCAGCTGGAGGACGCCGTCTTCGACATGGCTGTTGCCGGTCGCGTCGTCACCAAGGAAGACGGTAGTGAAGACGTAGCCATCATGATGGTTGAGGCTGAAGCTACCGACAACTCCTGGAAGCTCATTAAGGAAGACGGGGCTGTCGCCCCCACCGAAGAGGTCGTAGCCCAGGGTCTGGAAGCTGCCAAGCCCTTCATTGCTGCCCTCTGCCAGGCCCAGGCTGATCTGGCTGCCCGCGCCGGCAAGCCCGCCCTAGATCTTCCCACCTTTGGTGAGCGGGCCCCCGAGGTAGACGCCGCCCTGGAAACCTACGCCGCCAAGATTACCGAGGTCTACTCCATCGCCGGCAAGCAGGAGCGGGAAGAAGCCTCTGCCGCCCTGCAGCAGGAGATTGTAGAAGCCCTGGCTGCTGAAGGTGCTGAGTTTGAGGGCCGTGAGGACGAGGTCAACGCCTCCTTCAACGCCCTGACCAAGCAGATTGTCCGCCAGCGGATTCTGACTGACCAGGTTCGTATTGATGGCCGCGGCCTGACCGACATCCGCCAGCTGACCGCTGAGGTTGAGGTTCTGCCCCGGGTACACGGTTCTGCTATCTTTGAGCGCGGCGAAACCCAGATTATGGGTGTTACCACCCTCAACATGCTCAAGATGGAGCAGCAGCTAGACTCCCTCTACCCGGTCAAGTCCAAGCGCTACATCCACCACTACAACTTCCCGCCCTACTCCACCGGTGAGACCGGCCGTGTAGGTTCACCCAAGCGCCGCGAAATTGGCCACGGCGCCCTGGCTGAGCGGGCAATCACCCCCGTTCTGCCCACCCGCGAGGAGTTCCCCTACGCTATCCGTCAGGTCTCTGAAGCCCTGGGCTCTAACGGTTCTACCTCCATGGGCTCTGTCTGTGCCTCAACCCTCTCCCTGCTCAATGCCGGTGTGCCTCTTAAGGCTCCCGTTGCCGGTATTGCTATGGGCCTTGTCTCTGACCAGGTAGACGGTGAGACCCGCTACGCAGCCCTAACCGACATCCTGGGTGCTGAGGACGCCCTGGGTGATATGGACTTCAAGGTGGCCGGTACTAGCGAGTTCGTGACCGCCATCCAGCTGGACACCAAGCTGGACGGTATCCCTGCCTCTGTTCTGGCTGGTGCCCTGACCCAGGCTCGTGAGGCTCGCCTGCACATCCTGCAGGTCCTGACTGCTGCCATTGATGCCCCTGACGAGATGAGCCCCTACGCACCCCGGGTTATCTCTGTTCAGATTCCGGTTGACAAGATTGGTGAGGTCATCGGCCCCAAGGGCAAGATGATTAACCAGATCCAGGAAGACACCGGTACTGACATCTCTATTGAAGAGGACGGCACCGTCTACATTGGTGCTACTGACGGCCCCTCTGCTGAGGCTGCCCGTTCTGCCATTAACGCTATTGCTAACCCTCAGGTTCCTGAGGTGGGGGAGCGCTACCTGGGTACCGTGGTTAAGACCACCAGCTTCGGTGCCTTCATCTCCCTGACCCCCGGCAAGGACGGCCTGCTGCACATCTCTGAGCTGCGCAAGCTCAACGAGGGCAAGCGGGTCGAGGACGTCGAGGATGTTCTGGGCGTTGGTCAGAAGGTCCAGGTCGAAATCTCTAAGATTGACGACCGCGGCAAGCTGTCCCTGGTTCCCGTCCTGGCTGATGAAGCTGAAGGCGAGGGCGAGTAGAAGCTTTAGCTTCTCGACGGGTTCTATTCTCTAGCTAAGGCTCTTGGTCACAGACTATGGACGGAGGGCCTTAGCCTGAGGAAAGAGATTTTAAATTCTTCTTGTTGGGCTATAGAGCTCACAAAATATGGAATACTTGGGGCGCTCAAGAGGCTCTAGACACTCTGCCCCTGGTCTTACAAGAGACTAACTATAGGGAGATATAAGGGAAATGCGAATTTCAGTTATTGGTTGTGGCTACCTGGGTGCTGTTCATGCAGCAGCTATGGCCTCTCTGGGCCATGAGGTGGTAGGTATTGATGTTGATCAGGCTAAGATTGATGCCCTCAATACCGGTTTTGCCTCCATTTATGAACCTGGCCTTGATGAGCTTCTACAAGAAGGTCTCAAGAGCGGTAAGCTCAAGTTCACTACTGATTTCTCTGAAGCGCGAGGCGCTAAGGCCCACTTCATTGGTGTGGGTACTCCTCAGCGTAAGGACGGTGCAGGGGCAGACCTGACCTACCTGAATTCAGCCCTTAACTCTCTTCTGCCTTACCTGTCTGCTGATGATGTAGTGATTGGTAAGTCTACTGTTCCGGTGGGTACTGCCCAGGCTCTGAGCCAGCAGGAGTCCTTCCAGGCTACTGGGGCTACTTTGGCTTGGAACCCTGAGTTCCTACGAGAAGGCCATGCTATTGCTGATACGGTCACTCCTGACCGTCTGGTTTATGGCCTGCCTGCAGATCCTGCCCAAGCTGATCTGGCACGCAAGGTCATGGATGAGATTTACGCAGCGATTCTTGACCGACAGACTCCTCAGATTGTCACTGATTACCCGACCGCTGAACTAGTCAAGGTCTCAGCTAATGCCTTCCTTGCGACCAAGATTAGCTTCATTAACGCTGTAGCTCAGGTGGCCGACGCCGCCGGTGCTAATGTTACTGAGCTGGCTGATGCTATTGGCCTGGACGATCGTATTGGCCGTAAGTTCCTCAATGCCGGTGTTGGTTTTGGCGGTGGCTGCCTACCTAAGGACATTCGAGCCTTTAAAGCTCGGGCTGCTGAACTGGGCGTTACCGATGTCATTGATTTGATGACTACTGTGGACGAGATTAACCTGCACCAGCGGCAGAGCATTATCGACCAGGTTAAGCAGCTCCTGCCTGAGGTTGAGGGCAAGAAGGTGGCTGTTCTGGGTCTGGCTTTCAAGCCTGAGAGCGATGATCTGCGGGATTCTCCTGCTTTGGATGTTGCTACCAGGCTGAGCGATGCTGGCTACCAGGTGGTGGCTATTGATCCTAAGGCTGGTGACAAGGCACAGCAGCTCTACCCCGGCCTGGTCCTAGCGGCTGATTGGGAAGATGCCCTGGCTGATGCAGATGTGGCTTTGCTCCTGACTGAGTGGAAGCAGTTTACTACTGCCCAGCCGCCTCAGGCTAAGACCGGTGCGGTTGTGATTGATGGCCGTAATTCTTTGGATCGTGAGAGCTGGCTGGCTCAGGGCTGGGCCTACCAGGGCGTAGGTCGGCGTTAAGATCCTTCGGCTAGTTATCTCTACTTTAGGAAGTAAAGCCTAACTAGATTCCTCTATATAGTCGCGAGTGGCACAGGGGCCTTAAGGTACCTGTGCCACTTTCTCTCTGACTGCTTGAGGGGAGCGTTGAACCTCACAGGGGAACTAAATTTAGTTCTTCGTCTGTAAATAAAGCTATTCTGCTAGTCTAGATATAGGGTTTAGGGAGACCCTAGTAAGAAGGGAAAAATGGGATATATCGTTGGCCTGAATCGGGACCGAGACTTCTATCAGGTTCCGCTTGCTCTGGCTGAGGCTGGAGAACTCACTCGCTTTGTCACAGACTACTACGAGGGTAAGGGCATATCGCTTCCCACCCTGGGGCACCGCAAGATTGAGGGGATTAGTCCTTCCCAGGTGCAAGAGTCGTATAGGGCTTTCCTGGCGCAGATGCCCTACGAAGTCAAGCGGCGAATTGACCGATCAACTGATTTTCCTACCCTTTTCGTAGAACGGCAGCTGGGCAAGACCATCGCCCAAGTAGCTAGGAAACATCCTCAGGAAGATCTTTTACTTTATTCTGGTGCAGCCTACTGGGCTTTTAAGGAGGCTGCCTCTTCTGTAAAGAAGACCCTGTTTGTCTACCAGGTAGCCCCTGAATACCTTACCCAGCTTATTAACGGCATTGATGAACTGCACGATGCTGGTAATTGGCAGCAAGAAGCAGAGGCGCTGGATCCACGGATGATGGAACATCATCTGAAGGAAGCTGCGCTTGCAGATAATTTCCTTTGCGCTTCTACCATCACGAAGAACAGTCTTATTTCTGAGGGCCTTGATGCCCAGAAGATTCATGTAGCTCCTTATGGTGTCCCTGATATTGCTCTTAACCGGGTAGGGGAAGAAAGCAGTCGCTGTAAGTTCCTCTTTGCAGGTCAAGGTATTGCTCGTAAGGGTCTGCACCTTCTTTTGGAAGCCTGGCGGCAAGCGAAACTCACTAATTCTGAGCTAACGGTAGTCACTTCTCGAACTGATCCTGCCATCCTAGAGTTTGCCAGCGGTGTTGAGAACGTTAATTTTGTGGGACGTCAGGAACACGACGAATTACTACAGACGATGGCTCGTCACGATACTTTCGTTATGCCTTCTCTAGTGGAAGGCTTTGGCCTGGTCTATGGTGAGGCTCTCGCCGCCGGCTGTCGCATCATTGGTACCGAAAACACTGGTGTTTACGATATGGATTTGCCTGCTGAGGTAGGAACGGTTGTCGAAGCAGGCCGTGTACAGCCTCTGGTTGATGCCCTACAAATGCATGAGCAGACCTACAGCCCCCAGCGTCCTTATTATGAGCAGGTCAAGGCTGAAGCAGAGCGGTTATCGTGGGCTAGTTTCCGGTCAAAGATTCGTCAAGGCGTCGGACTGGAAGGTTAGGAAAAGCTAATGAAGATTTTGATTTTTGCGCATGGTTTTTACCCCGCTATCGGAGGTATTGAGACCACTGCTGAAGTGTTGGCTACTGGTTTTGTTGAGCGTTACCAGGCCGAAGTTGTGGTAGTGACTCGGACTCCCGAGATCCCGGGTGAAGAGAAGAGCTTCCCTTTTAGGGTGGTACGTGAACCTAGCCCCAAGGACTTGATGCGTGAGGTTCGATGGGCTGATGTTATTTTCCATAACAACCCGGTGATGCGTTTTTACTGGCCCCAGATTATTTATCGGCGTCCTTGGGCTGTTGTCTTTAGGTCTTATCTATGGGATCCCACTCAGACCTACACCACCTTGCAGAATCTCAAACTCAAGGCTAAGTATGCGCTGATTAGAACCGCTACGACCATGATTTCTAATTCTCAGTCGACAGCGTCTACTATTCCTGACCCTACTCGGATTATCTATAACTGCTATCGCGACGACATGTTCAGGGTAACCAATACCGATGAACGTCCTCGTAACTCCCTGATTTATGTTGGGCGTCTGAGTAAGGAGAAGGGCAGCCTGGTGCTCTTTGAAGCTATCAAGCTACTTAAGGAGCGCGGACACGATATTCAGCTGACGGTGGTTGGTGCTGATGATAAGGGCGAAAACTCACGCTATGAGGCTGAGCGTCTGGGTATCTCTGACTCCGTGAACTTCACCGGTAAGCTCTTTGGCGAAGATATCGTTGCTGAGTTGAACAAGAATTCAATTGCTATAGTTCCCTCTCTTCTGCCTGAGACCTTCGGTACGGTAGCCCTGGAAGCGGCTGCTTGCGGTTGTGTAACTGTCACTTCTAACGCAGGTGGTTTACCTGAGGCTGCCGGTAATACTGGTCTGAAATTTCAACCCGGTAACTCCAAGGACCTGGCCGACAAGGTTGAGGAGTTGCTAACTAAGCCTGAGCTCTATGACTACCATAAGGGCCTCTTGGCTGAACATGTTCAGAAGTTCTCCAAGAAGAAGTTTATTGAGAACTACTACACTATGCTTGAAGGGCTTTTGAAGTAAGTGACTGGTCAGAAACTTATTCTGCTTTCTGCCCGGGATGTGACGGGTACGAGAACAGGCCGAATCACTGTTCTCGAGACAGCTGTTCGTTCCTTGCAGGCTATCGGCTATTCTCTTGAAATCCTTGCTCTGACCAAGGACCAGGGACCGTCCACTTGGCTGGGCTGCCCGGTCCATCGGATTGAAACTCCTTCCGTCAAGACTTTGCCCCCTCGCGCTCTTAGGGCTCTTGTTTCCGGTAAAACTCTTAACGAAATTGTTTTTGATTCATCCGGTGTCCAAGGTCAAGTAGCTCAGCTCTGCCAGCAGCTCGGTGCTAGGGCCATTATTGGTGATGGTATCCGCACCTGGAATCTGGCAAAGTCTACCGGTCTGCCGATAGTGATGCATCTAGATGATCTTCTCTCTGAACGGTATAGCTCTGAGAGTTTCCAAGCGAATAATGACTCTGTACTGGGCTATTTTGGGGAACAGATTCCTGCTCCCCTGTTGCCTCTAGCGGAAGGTCTAGCAGGAAGACTCCTGGGACTGGAAGCTAAGAACGCTTACCAGCGGGAGATTCAGATTGCCCAGGAAGCTCAGGCCGTTGCCTTAACTGGCAAGGAAGAAGCCCAGATTCTAGCTGAGCGAGCAGGCGTCAAGGTCTATGATTTACCTATGGCTGTCGCTCAGGGGGAACTGATTTCGGCAGGTAATAACCCTGCTAATCAGTTGGTTTTTTTGGGTGCTATGCACTATAGCCCCAATCTGGGCGCTTTGCGTTACTTCAGGGATCAGGTTCTGCCCGTCTTACAGGAGCGAGGCCGGAGCCTTGAGTTGACTGTTATAGGCAAGATTGACCCGAAAGTTCAAGCCGAGTTCGCAGGAAGTCCAATATTTTTCAAGGGCTATGTGGACGATTTGCAGGCAGAGCTAAGCAAGTACCGCATCTTTATTTCGCCGGTTCAGTCTGGAACCGGTATCAAGACTAAGGTTCTGGATGCTTTCAGCATTGGTTTGCCAGTTGTAGCTAGCCCCCTGGGTGTTGCTGGTATTCCTCGATCTGATGAGGAAGCCTATTTGGTAGGGGAGACACCTGCGGAACTGGCTTCTTATATCGAAGAGCTGATGGACCAGCCTGAGCGAGCTAATCAGATAGGTGCTGCTGGTTACCGTTTACTGGGAGAAGAAATGAACCCGAAGATTGTTGAGGACAACTGGAAGACAGCCCTAGAGCAGGCACTGGAAGGTAATAAATAATATGCGCAGCGAGCTTCTTACTCCTACTCGTCTAGGTGACTTTGAGCTTGCCCCCCTAGGTATGGGCACAGCTAAGCTGGGAGCTTTTTGGCAGAAGCGCTCTATTAAGGAAGGCGAAGAGGCCCTAAACCGTGCCCTGGATATGGGTCTGGGCCTAATCGACACAGCTGATGTCTATGCACGTGGCATTAGCGAACGAATTGTAGGCCGAGCCATCAAGCACCGGGACAATGTTGCTGTAATGACCAAGGTGGGGTTGCTTAAGACTCCTCGGGGTATTATCTCTGCTCGCAAGCATGTTGGACAGGTGGGGCTCCAAGGTCTTAAGGCTGCTACCACGGCCTCTACCTGTTTTGCACCTGGCTATGTTGAGTCTGCTGCCTTGGACTGCATGCGTCGCCAGGGGCGGGATGAACTAGACATTCTGCTTTTGCATGAACCTAAAGCAAGTGACTTTGAACAGACTGCCCTGCTAGAGCAACTAAATTCTATGCAGGAGCGGGGAATGATTAAGGCCTGGGGTGCCTCTGTGCGTAGCCAGGAAGATGCCCTAGCTGCTGTTCTAGCTCCTGGTCTGAGCTGGTTGCAAGTTCCCGTTAACCTAGGCAATACCACTATCGCTGATAATCTCCTGCCACTGAAGAAGGACGTAACCCTGGTGGGCCTGGCTGTTTTGGGTGACGGTTCCCTACTGCCGCGGGTGACTGCTGGAGGTCTCAACCGGCCTAAGGCAGTGGCTGCACTGGTAGAGGGCGCCTACCGACATCCTGCTATTGATGCCGTCTTGCTGGGCATGAGTCGACCTGCTCATGTCACTGAAAATCTTGCTGCGCTGGAGCGCGGTGTATCAGAAGCAGACCTTAAGTCTGTCCAGAAATTACTAGAGAGTTAGAGACTATTATGAGTTTCATCGATGCCCGTGAACTACCTGAAAATTCACATTTAACCGGTACTGTGGTCATTGTTGGTACCGGCCCGGCTGGCGCTACTGTAGCGCGTGAGCTAGCGCCCACCGGGGTCGATATTCTCTTGATTGAAGGCGGTGCCCTAGGCCGTTCGCCGGAACACGACGATAGCCTGAAAGCAGATAGCCGTTCTCAGGACGTTGAGCCTATGGAGAAGGCCCGTACTAAACGTCTAGGCGGAGCCTCAACCCAGTGGGGTGGCCGAACCTATCCCTTCGATGCATTGGATTTTGAGGACCGGAAGGCAGGCGACCTAGATTTTAAGGGCTGGCCTATTAGCCGGGAGGACCTCAACCCCTTCTACCAGCGTGCAACTGTAGCAGCTGGTGTTAAGAATATGGAGTACACCGCCGCCCAGGCTATCCCGGGTGCCCCTCAGCATCTGATGGGGGAGTCTGACCTGGTCAATACCCAGGGTATTTGGCGCTGGGGACCTCCGGTGAACTTTGGCAAGGTTGTTACTGAAGAACTGGCTCCTCGTGGCAACGTCCGGGTACTGCACCACGCTAACGTTACTCAGGTAATCCAGGATCCCGAAAGCAGACGGATTACCGAGCTTAAGATTCAGTCTGAGCCCGGCCGTTTCTTGACTGTAAGCGGCGAAGAGATTGTACTGGCTATGGGCGGTCTGGAGACTGCTCGTCTGCTACTTAACTCTCAGGTCGGTAATGAACAGGACCAGGTAGGCCGCTACTACACTATTCACCCTGTTGGTGAGGTCGGTAAGCTGACCCTCAAGGATCCTGCTTCTGAAGGTAACGCTGTTACCTACATTAAGAGCCATGACGGTGTTTGGGTCCGCCGTAATATGCAGCTGCACGAGGAGGTCCGTCGCCGCGAGGGTCTGCTGAACATGGGCTTTGCGATTTGGTATGAAGAGCCTCGAAACCCTGAACATGGCGACCCTGTTTTGAGCTCCTTTGCCTTGGTCCGCAAGATGCTGACCAAGACTGGTGGTTTCAAGGGAACCGGTATGCACCGGCGTTATGCTGAGCTGGAAGACCCCAAGGCCCATACTCTGAACGTAGTTAAGGGACTGCCTAGCGTTGCTGCTTTTGGTATTCATTGGCTGCGTGACCGTATCCTGGATTCTCGTACCTTGCCTTCCTTCACTCGTTATTCTAAGAAGGGAACCTACCGGGTTCGTTTTGATGCTGAGCAGAGCCCCCGGGCAGATCAGCGGGTGGTACTTTCTAAGGTAGAGAAGGACGCTTACGGCGTTCCCCGTCTGGATGTCCAGCACTTCATTCCTGAAGAGGATCGTCGTAACTACCACCGTTCTCTGGAGCTTTTGGCTGAGGGTATTAACGCTACTGGTTTTGCCACCTATGAGCCTCCTACCCTAGAGGAAATGCTGACTCGCCCCATGGTGGATGCTACTCACCAGATGGGTCTAGTCCGTATGGGTGAGAGCCCCGAGAATTCTGTGATTGATAAGAACCTCAAGCTCTGGTCTTCACCTAACCTTTACCTGTCTACTACAGGTGCCTTTACCACTGCTGGTATGGCTGGTCCGACTCTTACCGTCATTGCTATTTCTATTCGTCTGGCTGACCATCTGGCAGCCAAGCTGGGTCTCTAAGGAGAAAGAATGAAAGATCTATCTGGCTTCCAGGGTTATGGCTATGATAAGGGGCGCCCTAAGGTAATCCAGGCTCTTTGGCTCTTGGTTCAAGGAACCTTCCTGCAGCGCTGGTGGCTACCTTATTCTTGGCGCAATGCTGTTCTTCGGGCCTTTGGTGCCAAGATCGGCAAGGGGGTTATGATTCGTCATAATGTTACTATTCACTGGCCCTGGAAACTTGAAGTCAAGGACAACTCGTGGATTGGGGTTGATACCTGGATTCTGAACCTGGAGCCTGTAACCATTGGATCTAATACCTGCCTGAGCCAGAGCACCTACATCTGTACTGGATCCCACCTCTTTAACCACGATAATTTTGAGTTTGACAATGCTCCTATCGTGATTGGGGATAGGGTCTGGGTTGCTTCTAGGGCATCGATTCTTCGTGGCGTGACCGTAGGTGATGATAGCGTTGTGGGTGCTATGGCCTTGGTAACTAAGGATGTTCCTTCTGGCTCTAAGGTACTGGCTCCGCTGGGAGCTGTTAGCCCTCATCAGCCCAAGAAATAAGAAATAAACCTGTGCTCCAGCGGTTCTAGCTACATGTTTTAGTTAGGACCGCTGGCCTAGTGACTGCCGGTATTTTTTCTGGCGTGTTCTAGGTAAGTACCTAGTAGATGTAATAGACTAAGCGTTGCCGTGTACAAGGCTCTCGGTTGAGGAAGGGAAGCTAGCCGATGAAGATTCTACATGTGGTTACTCTGGTAACCCCGGACGGCTCCCTGGGCGGTCCCCTGCGAGTAGCAGTTAACTTGATGAAGGCCCAAGCTGAGGCCGGACACCAGGTGCTTCTGGCTGCTGGTGCCCAGGGCTGGGGCAAGGACCTGCCTGATGAGTACGATGGGGTTCCTGTTAAACTTTTCTCAGCTGGTTCTTTGGTACCTGGAACTGGTTTTGCTGGTCTGACTTCTCCCGGCCTTTTCTCCTGGTTACGGAAGGCTGCTCATACAGCCGATATTGTGCATATCCATATGTCACGCGACTTGGTGACTCTTCCGGCTGCTCTTTTAGTGCAGTCTCTGGGCCTGCCCACTGTTCTTCATACGCATGGCACTATTGATGCCTCTGACCGACTTCTTGCTAAACCGCTTGATGCCTTGATGACTCGTCGGGCTCTACGTGGTGCCCGCAGGGTGATTGCGCTGACTCAGAAGGAAGTCGATGACCTACTGGTTGTAGACCCTGAACTATCTGTGGCTTCCATGGATATTCTACGTAATGGTGTTCCTCTTTCTGATTTGGAAGCCCAGCAGGATGTAGAGGGACCGGAAGTCCTTTTCTTGGCCCGCTTGCAGGAACGGAAGCGTCCTCTTGTCTTTGTTCAGGCTGCTCAAGAACTGGCCCGTGAATTTCCTCGGGCGCGTTTTACCCTAGTTGGTCCTGATGAGGGGCAGGGTATGGCGGTACTCGAGCGTTTATCTGAGGATAATGCCGATGGCCGGATTCGCTGGGAAGGATCTTTACCTGCTGACCAAACTGTCGCACGTATGTCCCAGTCTCAGATTTATGTCTTGCCAGCGGTTGAGGAACCTTATGGTATGACCGTTATTGAGGCAATGACAGTTGGTCTACCCGTGGTAGTTCTAGATGATTGTGGACTAGCCCCAGAGGTAGAGCGCTTCGGTAGCGGACTGGTAGCCCAGGGCGATAGCTTGGAAGCACTTCTGTCACCCTTGCGTCATTTACTGGAAGACCAAGAGGCCAGGGCAGCGATGGGCCGGGCTGGTCAGAAATTTGTAGCTGAGTACTGTTCGATGGACAAGATCGCTGAGCAACTACAAGAGATTTACCGGAAGGCAGTCTAAGAGATGGCAACTTTGGCTATCTGGCTCGTTGTTTGTTTTATCTTGAGCCTAATTTTTTCTTCACGGCCAGCTATTTTAGCTTCCCTTCCAATCTTGATGCGTCTCGCGATGCCGACGTATGCATCTAATGCTCTGATTCCAGGTTTTCACTTTGCGGGATACATGGCTGTCGTAGCTTTTATCGTACAGTGTATCCTTTATTGGCCTAGGATGGCATATACATTTAAGAAATCAGTCTTTGAGATTTTTGGATTCTCAGTATTGATGGCAATTATGCTTATTAATACTTTTTCTCCCTTCACGCCGTTTGTCGATACCATATCGAACATGCTGGTTGTTTACACCCCGCCTTTTCTGCTTTACCTGCTGATTAAGATGGCTATCTTGCGCGAAGGCTATAAGGCTCTTCGGACTATGGGATTTGCTATCTTGCTCATGATGATTCCACAGTTTTTCATCTCTATTCAGCAGGATGCTACTGGGATGCGCGTCGTCTATGAAAAGTATGCAGAGAATGTTAGCTGGTGGGTTAAGGACGCTACCACCGGTAGTGCCATTGGCTTGGTAGAAGGGCACCTAGAATTTACTAGTCTCTGTTCTGCTGCAATTGCTTTGACGATCCTGATTAAAAGGCCCTTTGTGCAAATTGGGGCAATTTCCATGTTGCTTTATTCGGCGGTTCTGGCAACGGGTAGAGCTTCGATTCTAATTTCTATTGCAATCTCAATTCTGGTTATTATCCTATCTAACTATAAGATTTTCTATAAGCTAATCAACCTTGGACTGATGGTGGCAGCAGGCGTGGTCATGCTTCTGACAACAAATGCTGGCGAGCGTCTTTTGAGCAAGGTTGAAAACGATGGTAGTTCTACTGAGCTCAGAGTGGAAGCCTATCGCTGGGTCTGGCGAAACTACCACCTGTTTATCTTCGGTGGCTATCCCGGTGACCGAGACTTTAGGTCCTCTGGTCAGCTAGGTTCTTCTTTGGAGAATGCCTACCTTATCCAGGGCGTTCACTATGGGCTCATATTTGGGCTGGGCTTGTTGCTCTTCCATCTGCTCATAGCCTTGAGGAACATGAAGAATATTACTGGCTTTGTGGTTGCTATTGGTGCGCTAGCTGTTGTTGTTTCTAATAATACGCAGAGTGGATTCTCTAGTAACTCGGTTAGTGGTTATCTAATCCTGATTATGCTTGGGCTTAGTAGCTATGGATTTTATAGGAATGATTCAAGGTATCTCAAAGAACAAGATTCTGAATTTAGGGAAGTAGGTTAGAATCTATGATTCATCATGAGAAATCTTCTTGGTACTTTGTTTGTACAGGTAATATCTGCAGATCGGCCTTTGCTCAGGCCTACCTGCAGGAAAAGCTCCCTGAGTCAAGCCTTGTAGCAAGCGGAGGCACTGGCATAAATCAGGCGCTGGAGCCAACTGATGAAATCAAATCTCTAGCAGAAGAGCAGGGAATCTCATTAGAGGGGCATCGTCCTCGGCCGCTAGTGGAAGAAGAGGTTAGGCAGTACGATGTGGTGCTTACCGCGACGCTCGCGCATCGCGCCCAGGTACTGGCAGAAGCACCAGGCTTGCTCAACCGGACTTTCACTATCAAGGAGTTCGCCCAGCTGCTGGGAAAGATTGATATCCAAGAAATCACTGGAGAGACCCCTTCAGCCTGGTGGCGGGCTCTGGCACGGAAAGCCTCGCAACGGAGGTCCCTTGTCAATACTCCAGAAAATAATCTGGACATCCAAGACCCCTTTAGAAAAGACATGACTGTCTATAACGAGAGCGTCCAGGAAATTATTGGAGCCCTAGATGCTATCGTAGATATTGAACGTAAGCGGGCCGCTCAGGCTTAACCGCAAGTAATTGGAAATTGAACGGAAAGATCTCTATGCGTGAATCGAACCCCCCCGTGGATTCAGCTTCTGAGAAGTCAAAGGGAGCTGTGGAAGGGTTCATCCGAACCCTCAAGCGACAGTGGTACATCATGGTTGTTGCTACGATCATCGGTGGGCTCCTAGCCTTTGGTGTCTCATTGGTGCAACCAAAGCTCTATGCATCAGATGCAACTGGTGTAGTGACCACTGGTGATACCGGCAGTATCGCCCTGGCTTCTGCGGCTGATACCCTCGCCAAGTCTAAGGCTACTCAGTACCAGGCGCTGGCTTCCTCCCGTAAAGTAGCTGAACGGGCTCTGGAGATTTCTGGCTACCAGATGTCACCTGAAGAGGCTCTCTCTATGGTGTCAGCAGCTGTTCCCTTGGACACCGCGCAGATCAAGGTAACGGTCCGTTCCCAGGAGCCAGAGGTTGCTAGAAATCTTGCGGATGCTTGGATCCAAGCGCTAGGGGATAACGTTAAGGAAGTAGAGAACTCTGGGAACAACAGTTCTTCTTCTGCTGGTAACTTCTCGGTTACATCCGTTATGAGCTTTGCAGCTTACGTACCGGCAAACCTACCGACTAGCCCGGTTGCACCGAACATCAAAATGAACACTCTTCTGGGTGTTCTAGCGGGTCTCGGTGTGGCTGCTGTTTACCTCTTCATTCAGTCCGTTCGTGACCGTTCTATCCGTTCAATCGATGTTCTCTTGGAAGTCACCGGTCCTGAGGTTCCGGTACTTGGTACTATTCCCTTCTCTGAGACTTTCTCCACTTCACGAGTACTCAAGCCTACTGTTGACGGGCAGACTACCCGTCGCTCTGACTTCCAGCTAGTAGAGTCTCTGAAGGAACTCCGTACTAACCTGCAGTTTAAGAATCCTGATACTCCTCCTCGCCGTATCGTTGTTACCTCTTCTCTGCCTTCTGACGGTAAATCCACAGTGGCAGACAACCTGGCCATTATTCTCAGCCAGTCTGGTAAGCCTGTATTCCTGGTGGACGCTGACCTCCGTCGCCCCACTGTAGCTAAGAGCTTTGGTCTGGTTGGCGAAGTCGGTGTCACCGACGTTGTCATTGGTCGAGCAGATGTAGAGGACGTTCTACAGACTGTCGAGGGTTACCCCAACCTCTACATCCTGGCTGCTGGTAGGATTCCGCCTAACCCGTCAGAAATCTTGAGCTCTGAAGCCTTTAACCAGATGATCGATACCTTGGCCAAGCAGGGTCTGGTTATCTTGGATGCTCCTCCGCTCTTGCCTGTTACTGACTCAGCAATTTTGGCTACCAAATTTGATGGTGCACTTTTGGTTGTTGAGGCAAACGGTACCAAGCGCGAAGAACTTGCCAAGTCTCTGGGCAATCTCCAGAGGGTTCAGGCCGATATTCTGGGTACTGTTCTTAATAAGGTTCCCACTACTGGCTCTGAGGCCGGTTACTACCAGTACTACGGTCGGGACTACTACTACAACAACGAAGACAACAGTAGTAGCGCGAAAGGCTCCCGCGTTGCTGGTAAACGAGGTAAGAAGAACAAGAAATAAGTAAACCTGAAAGGGTGTCGAATAGGAGAGAGATTCCCCTATTCGACACCCTGACTTTGAATGTAGAGAACAGTTAAATGGCACAACCCTACAAGCCCCGGCACCTGGAAGTAAACCAGCCAGGCAACTCAGGTACAGGGGAAAATGCTGCTGAAACAGAAACAGGGTCGCAGAAAGAGAACATCCACAAGAGTGTTTTCTACTCGCTCCTGAGTAATTTAATTGCGCCGATTGCTGGCTTCGCTATAGCTCCTATTCTCTCCAATAGCCTGGGGGACGAAGGCCGAGGTGCTCTGGGCGGTATCACTTCTTTGGTTTTGGTTGCTACAGCTGTGGGTGCTTTTGGCCTACCCGAAGCTCTCACCTTTCATGCTGCTCGCTATGTGAGGCGCCGAGGGTCTATCCTCAAGCTAACTAGCCTTATTCTCTTGGGACTTTCTGTCCTTTGTGCCCTCGTACTCTACTTCTCCGCCCCCTACCTAGCCCTAGACCATGGCCCCTGGTACGAGAACCTGGTGGTTCTTACAGCCCTAGCTCTTGTACCCAATATGCTAATTACGATTCCTCGGGCTCTGGTAGCAGCAACCCAACAATGGCATCTGCAAGCCCTAGAGCAGGGAGTTTTTTCCCTCCTACGTCTGCTAGCTATTCTGATTCTGCTCTGGACTGGAAACCTCACAGTTCTGAGCGCAGTTATCGTAACCCTCCTTACCCCCGTTCTTGGAGCCTGCGTTTACTTACCGATGCTAGTCAAAATGACTAGAGAGCAAAAGAAGGTCAGACAGCGAAAGCAGCCGGCTTCTGAGCTGCTGGGGTATGGCGGAAAAGTTTGGTTCGGTTCTCTTTCTGGTATCGTGCTTTCCCGCATTGACCAGACTTTGATGATTAAACTGACCAGTTTGCAAGAACAGGGCCTTTACGCTGTAGCTGTTACAATCGGTGAGATTCCGCTGGTTATATCCAATGCCATTCGAAATGTTATTTTTGCTTTGGATGCTAGAGACAGCGGAGCAGAAGAAAGCGCAGAGGCGGCTGATAGGAGGCTTACTCTTACTGCCCGGGTAACGGCGCTTATCACTTTCTTGGTTTCCCTGCCGATTGCTGCAAGTGTTCATCTCTGGATCGGTCCTATTTTTGGACGAGACTTTGAGGCAGCAGCGCCCATGGTCTGGGTACTTCTGGCAGCAGCTGTCCTCGGATCAGCCGGTTCTGTTGCTGGTGCTGGCCTCTCCGGCCGGGGCCATCCAGATCTGAGAAGCTGGTCTATGGCTATCGGAGCTGTCTTTAACCTCCTGGTTCTAGTTACCCTTACTCCCCACATCGGTGGTATGGGAGCAGCTCTTTCAACCCTGGTAGGTAGTGGTTTAGCCGGTTTCGGCAATATCCTCTTCCTCAAGCTTAAGTACGGATTCAAAATCCATCACTTCTACTTCGCTCGTGCAGAAGACTTCGCTCTCTTGGGCCGGTCAACACGGGCTCTTCTTCGCAAAGCTAAAATACTGAAATAGTGAAGGTGCGACAAACATGCTATCTCTTGACCTAACCTACCCTCGTCCTCTTAAGATTGTTCTTAAATCAGCTGCGATGGGGCGTCTACGGCTACTCAACCTCTTCTCTAAGTCTTCTGTCTTGGGAAATTCTCCCATTACTATTTCCCTGACTTCCTATTCAGATCGTCTCAAGACCGTCTGGTACACCATTGAGTCCCTGGCCCAGGGCGAAGTTAAGCCTTCCCGCTTTATTCTCTGGGTAGATGAGGAAGACTTCTCTGTCGATAACTATCCTGAGT
>DKXC01000045.1:4097-6845 GCA_002492045.1 Micrococcaceae bacterium UBA7136 | reverse complement strand
GTCGATAACTATCCTGAGTTGAAGCGCTTGCAGGCTCGCGGACTCGAAATTCTTCGCACTAAAAACTACGGCCCCCACAAGAAGGCCTATCCCTACAGCCTAGAGACCCGAGGGGAAGAAAACCTTCTCGTAACTGCAGATGACGACCTGCTTTACCCCAAGGAGTGGCTCCGTTACCTGCATGAAGCAGCTATCCAGTACCCCGGTGAATTCTTGGGTTACCGTACCCACCGCTTCACTTTGGATACGCAAGGGCAGCTTCTGCCTTACCGCCAGTGGATCCCTGGCACAGTGAACGAGCCCCTCTACTCAAACTTCATCACAACTGGAGCGGGTACGGTCTTCCCTCCTGCCCTGCAAAAGGCAATTGCAGAGGCTGGCGAAGACTTTTTGGAAAAGAGCCCCAAGGCTGATGATATCTGGGTCAATGTGCTTGCTCTACGAGCCGGTCTTAAGGCTCGGAAGATCGACCATCAGGGGATGACCTTTATTTCTATCCCCCGTACCCAAAAGATTGCTCTGCACCACCAGAATGTTTCAGGCAATCTTAACGATACTCAGCTGGCAGCTAGCATTAGCCAGCATGAGCTAGATTTGGTTGCTCAGGACGCCCCTCGTATTTCTTAGTAGATGAAAGGGAAGATTCAGCTATGTATCCTCAGTTATCTCGCCGTTTGCTAATCCTTGGGTTCTCTTCTGCGTCGGTTTTAGGGTCCTCCGCTTGCGCTCAGAAGAAAATAGAACGTCTTGCTCCCCCCCCCGAATCCAGTAGCTTGACTCCTTCAAGTACGCCTGAGCCGGGATCAAATCCAAGCAAATGGGCACACTACGGTGATTCCTTTACAGCAAGTGGTTATCCTGCTAAAGAGCTGAGCGGCCTTACTGGGTACACCCATATAAGCGCAGGTGTATCTGGAGATACCTCTATGGCTGGTGCTTTTAGGGCTGGCGCCTTAGAACTGAAAGTAGGATTTAAGGATGGTCTGATCCCGGCTTCAGAGCCTGCCCTAGTTACCGAAATGAGTACGCCAAGCAACCCCATTGCAGCCAACGCTTGGCATTATCCCTGTTCAATCATGGGGGTCAAGGGGTATCTTATGCGTGACCGTAAAGCTAAAGATACATATTTTTATCGTGAATTTCCTGGGGAGGATATTCAGGTAGAATCATGGAATGTTGTCAAGTTGGATCCTGGCACTCCCACTGACGTATTCACAGAGGGGACTAGGGGTAGGTACTCACTTATCGTTGGATTTGGTCGTAATGATATCGATACAGGGGTGCCTGGCTGGCAGACTGTACAGAATATCCAGGATATTTTGAATACAAACACAACCCCTGGGGCTCGCCAGTTTGTGTGGGATGTTCCGCCCTGGACTACGGACCCCTCGGGGTCCAAATCTCGGGAATCGGTGGATGAGTTGAACTCCTTGCTGGCACAAGAATTTGGAGAAATATTTATTAGACCCATTGACTGGATACTTCAGAATCCGGAAGAGGCTTTTTCTGTAGCTCGGGCTTCTATAACTGAACAGGATGAAGTAGATATTAGCAATGGTGTTCTTCCAAAATCTTTCAGGGCAGATGATATTGGGCATATGAATGATATTGGGGCGCGGGCTTGGGCTCATTTCGTCTACCAGGAGATTAAAAAACGTGGATGGTAGTGATATATGCTTATAACCTTCAATTTTGCTCACTGTGTAAGGGTGGTGTCGAATAGTATTTGTTTTGACCTTATGGGAAGAGGAGTCTGATGCCTTCAATTCTTTCTCTTGACATAGAAAAGATTTCCGAAGAACTTAACTACCGCACCGGCCGTCTTATCTACGAGGGCCAGGGGGGTAACCAGGTTCGCCGCAGCATCCTGCCCGGCGGAGTCCGCGTCATCACTGAGCGCATGCCCTCCCAGCGTAGCGTCTCCATCGGCTTCTGGGTCGGTGTCGGGTCCAGGGACGAAGCCCCAGGTATGCTGGGCTCCACCCACTTCCTAGAGCATCTACTCTTCAAGGGAACTAGTAGCCGTTCGGCCCTGGATATCGCCCAGGCCTTCGACCAGGTGGGTGGCGAATCCAATGCCCTGACGGCCAAGGAGCACACCTGCTACTACGCCCGGGTTCTGGATGAAGACACCCGCATGGCTATCGACGTCATCGCCGATATGGTCACCAGCGCCCAGTTGGATCCCCAACTGCTGGAACAGGAGCGGAGCGTCATCCTGGAGGAAATCGCCATGGACCAGGACGACCCCACCGATGTTGCCTTTGAGAGCTTCATTGAGCAGCTCATGGGTCATAACCCTCTGGGCCGTCCCATCGGTGGCACTCCCCAAGAGATTACTGAAGTGGCCAGGGATAAAGTCTGGGAGCACTACAAAAAGTTCTACACTCCTGACCGGCTGGTCATTTCGGCCGCGGGTAGCCTGGAACATGAGCAGATCGTGGACGCTGTTCTAGAATCCCTCTCATCCAGGGGCTGGCAACTGGCTGAGGGAGCCCTACCGGCTGCCCGCCGCATCCGGAAACAGAGCCTAGTGGTGCCCGGGGAAAAAACCCGCAGCCTGACCAAGGGCTTTGAGCAGACCAACATCGTCATGGGCTGCCCCGGGCTCATTGCCGGGGACGACCGCCGCTACGCCATGAGTGTCCTCAACTCTGCCCTGGGCGGGGGAATGAGCTCCCGGCTCTTCCAAGAGATCAGAGAAAAACGAGGCCTGGCCTACTCCACCTTCTCCTTTACCGGGGCCTA
>DKXC01000045.1:1989-3778 GCA_002492045.1 Micrococcaceae bacterium UBA7136 | reverse complement strand
ACTTCGGCATGTATGCAGGTTGCCTGCCTGCCAAGGCTGACCAGGTGCAGGAGCTCATGCAGGCTACCTTTAGCCAGCTAGCCCAGAAGGGGATTAGCCAGGAGGAACTAGACAAGGTCATCGGCCAGCTAGGTGGCGCAACCATCCTTGGTTCTGAGGACGCTGGTTCCCGTATGAGCAGGCTAGGCCGGGCTGAACTGGACTCGGGCATCTTCCAGAGCCTGGACGAACTACTGACCAGTTTGAGGGAAGTGACCCGGGAAGAAGTAGACGAGTTAGCCCGCTATCTGGCAGGTCAAGACTGGGTAAGGACCATTGTCAGCTAGCTGAGTGTGTTCAAGGTCTGCTGTATTAATAAAGTCTGGGACTGGAGGGATAAGAAGGGGCTTTAGTATCCTTAGATACTAGGTCAATTCTATATTTTGGAAGACTTAGCTTTTTAGAGAGAAACTTAGGGGAGTGCATAGGCATGAAGGAAGTGGCTGATCTACCTCAGCAGGAACGATGGGTAGAAACTCGTAACAGGCGTAGTTGGCACCCCAAAGTGAAGGCAGGCCTTTACCTGGTAGATGCCTTCGCTATCGCTATTACCCTTACCCTGGTGCATGTTATCAGCTTCGGCTTTGCCAATCAGCAGATTGATAGCGAACATAATATTCCCTTTGGCTACACCGGTATGGGTCTTGTCCTAGGCTTGGCCTGGCTTCTGGTGCTTTCTCTGGCAGATACTCGAAACATCCGTTACCTGGGCTTAGGTAGTGAAGAATACCGTCTGGTGATGAAAGCCAGCACCTACTTCTTTGCCACTATTATCATCATCTCCTACCTGACTAAAACTGATTTCGGCCGTATGTATGTCCTTTTGGCCTACCCTATCGGCATTGGCATGCTGCTCTTCGGCCGTTGGTTTAGCCGTCGTCGTCTGGTTAACTGGCGTGCCCGAGGCCGTGCCCTCTCCCGCGTTATGATTGTTGGCGATGTCGAGTCTGGTAACCACCTTCACCGCACCCTTGTAGAATCCAAGAACTCGGGCCTTTCGCCTGTTGCTGCCTACCTGCCCAGGTCAGAAGAAGGATCTAGGCTTGCTGACAGCAGTATCCCTACCCTGGGATACTCGCCCGACGCAAAGGAAGTCTTGCGGGTCGTTCGCGAAAATAACATCCACGCAGTAGCTGTATCAACCGGCCATAACCTCAACCCAGCTGAGTTGCGTCGGCTGGGCTGGGCCCTAGCAGCTGCTCACGTTGCACTGATCATGGCACCTGCCATGACCGATATTGCTGGCCCCCGTATTCACACCCAGCCTATGAACGGTATGCCCCTTATTCACGTTCATACTCCTCGACTCACCGGCATGCAAGCCTTTGCCAAGCGTTCCCTAGATATTGTGGCTTCTGGCCTGGGTATGATTCTGTTAGCACCTCTCATGCTGCCTATTATCTTGCTTATCAAGAAGGACGGCGGCCCGGCCTTCTTCACCCATGAGCGCATTGGTTATCACGGCAATCCCTTCCAGATGTACAAGCTACGGTCCATGGTCACCAACGCAGAAGAGATCAAGGAAGAACTGATTGCCCAGCAGGGTGGCAAGGCTCTACTCTTCAAGATGGAGAATGACCCCCGCATTACCACGATCGGTAAGTTTATTCGCAAATACTCCATTGACGAGCTTCCCCAGCTCTGGAACGTCTTTATCGGCGATATGTCTCTGGTTGGCCCCCGTCCCATGGTGGCTGCTGAAGTTGCAGAATATGAAGAGGATGCTTACCGCCGTCTGCTGGTCAAGCCG
>DKXC01000045.1:0-1853 GCA_002492045.1 Micrococcaceae bacterium UBA7136 | reverse complement strand
CCGTCTGCTGGTCAAGCCCGGTATCACCGGCCTCTGGCAGGTTTCTGGTCGCTCCAACCTTTCCTGGGAAGAATCTATCCGGTTGGATCTCTACTATGTAGAGAACTGGTCCTTTGCTGGTGACCTTCTGATTCTAGGACGAACCGTCAAAGCAGTTTTTGCTCAGGACGGTGCTTACTAGACTTATAGGTTTATAGCAAGAGAAAAGGACGGAAGCGCGAACTAGCTTCCGTCCTTTTTGCTACCCAGCAAACCTAAACTTGGTAGCTTGTATACGAATACAAGCTACTCTCCCTGAGTCCGGGCCAGGGCTTCTTTCAGAACCTGGGCGTAGGCCTGAGAGCCAGCCTCAACCGGGTGGACGCCGTCCGGGCTCAGATACTCAGGATGGCCGGCGGTCGCAGCCTGCCAGTCAGCCACAAAAACCTGGCCCTGATGCCCGGCCGCAAAATCCTTAATAACCTGGTTAGAAGCCGCAATCCAGGTCAGGTTAGCCGGGCCCACACCGGTCACCAGTACCAGCTTACGGTCAGGACCGATCAGCTCTAGTACTTGCTCCAGCTGCTCGGTGGTGATAGTCGAATTAGCGGTCACCGACAGCACCAGCACCTGGCGCAGACTACCGTCCTTAGCCTGGGCCTCTACCAGGGGCAGGGCATGGCCACTGTTACGGGAAACCTCCGCATCCACCTGGGCCCCCGGCAGGAGCTCACCCAGGGCTGGGGAAGCAGCTAGAACAACAGAATCACCGATAATACTGACCTGGTGAGCATCCACCTTGCCAGCGGCAGCTGAGGCAGAAGCCTGGGCACTGGGGCTAGCGGCTGCAGAAGGCTGAGCCGAAGCGCTAGCCTGCCCAGAAGATGCGGGGGAGGGGGGCACCTGGGATTCCTTCTGCTTCTGAGCATAATCGGCCCCCGCCAGCACCAGGGCCTGAGCCTGAGTCATGGCCGGTGCCGTAGAAATAGCCCAGGAGGTCAGCCCCAGCATGAGCAGGGACAGGCCAGTCCAGACACGAGCAGCCAGGGGAGCAGGGCCCAGCAGGGCACGGAAGGCCGACCCCGCCGCAGCCCGGAAGCCCAGCCGGCGCACCGGCTCCTCCACATACATGTAGGAAAGCCCAGCCAGCAAAAAAGTCAACAGAATCAGGACAAGACCAAGCCAAGGGGCCATATTAGGGCCTAGCAGATAGTGGGCCAGCACCCAGAGCGGCCAGTGCCAAAGATAAATACCGTAAGAACGCTGACCAACCCAGCGCAAGGGAGCCAAAGACAGCAAACCCCGTAGAGCCCGGCTACCAGCCCCCTGCAAATCTGGTAGCAGAGCCTGAACCAGGCCCACCCCCAGCAGGGATGAAGCCAGCAGACCCCAAGGCATAAAGAGGGCCGCATTCTGCTCCTGCAAGATAAGAGCCAGGGGGAAGATCAGAACTAAACAAACCCAGCCCAGAACCATTCGAACCAGGCCCAGCGGCCCCCGTCCCCAGCCCATATGGGCATAAAGCCTAGAATCAGCCGGAGGATACATAGACCAGGGCAGGGCAAAAGCCAGCAGAACCCCCAGCATAAGCCCAAAGAGATGGGTATCCGTACCGTAATAGAGCCGGGCCGTACCCGCCCCAGCCCAGGACAGTCCCGCGGCCAAGGCCAAAGACAGGAAACCTAGGGCCGCCGGAACAACCCGCCGCTGCCGCCAAGAAGACAGAAACATGAAGGCCAAAACCAGCACAATAGGCCAGAAAAGATAGAACTGCTCCTCCACCGCCAGAGACCACAAATTAGTGAAAAGCTCAGGAGAAGTCTGATTAAAGTAGTCGTTCCCCGACCAAATCAGCAGCCAATTAGAAGTATAGG
>DKXC01000104.1:3022-4780 GCA_002492045.1 Micrococcaceae bacterium UBA7136 | reverse complement strand
CAGCTCCAGCAGAATATCCTCGACCAGCTGCCGCACCGGCTTAGCCCCAAAGACCGGGCCACCAGCCAGCAGGCCGTCCGCCCCCAGCAGGACGGCCGCCGGGGTACCAGACCCAAAGAGGTGCAAGGTGTCATAGTTGGGGTCAACCAGGATCTCCAGCTCGGCAGGTAGAGACAGCTGCTTAATAGCGCCAGGCTCAGACACCACCGGGTGCAGGGTTAGCACATCCAGCTGCTGCTGCCAGCCGGGAATCTCCTCCACAATCTTGTGGCAGTGGTGGCAGATAGGGGAGACCCAAACCAGCAGGCGGGCCTGAGTCTTGGCCAAATCCCGCAGGGTTACCCGCTGGCCCAGCTCGCTAGCGTCCTCACCCGGCTGGTAGAGGGGGGCGAAGGGGATAGGGGCCCGCTGATAGTCAGCCAGCTCCCCACCCGCCTGGCTGGTTGTAGCCTGGGCCTCCTCAGTCTTGGGGGCATCAACCAGCTCAGACCGGTAAATAGCCCAAAGGGTCACAGAAGCCAGGCCCGCCCCCAGCAGCCAGAGCCAACCCTGGGCATCCAGGCCCAGCAGCACTTGCAGGGTAGAGGCCTGAGAATCAAAGGCTAGTAGCAGGGTACCCACAGCCGCCGCCACCAGGGCGCTATTGCGCAGCAGGGTAAAACCAGAAATCGGGGCCTGAGAGGCCGAACCAAAACAATTACAGGAGGCCCGGTTGCCACTGGCCAGGGCCCGGGCAATCACCAGCCAGTAAAAAACAAAAAGGAGCAGGGCCGCCATTGCTGCCGCTACCTGACCCCAAGCCGGTAGCAGGAGCAGGGCCGCAGCTAGAGCCAGTTCACCCCAGGGGACGGTACGGGCCGCCAGCTTGAGCGGAATCCAGTTGTCCAGCTTGAGATTAATGAGGGCCACCACCGTACTGGAAGGCTCCTTAGCCTTAGCCCAGCCGCTCACAGCCAGGGTCACAATCAGAATGAGGCTACATAAGACCAGAGGGAACACGGCTACCCTTTCTTGCCGGGGGAGTATCTGCGAGTGCCTTTAATACTAGGTGGTCTCTGCCAGGTGGGGTATTTTTTAAGGGTGTTATTTTCAGATCAGGATATCCGCCAAGAACTTGAAAGCGGCCGTATCGCCCTAGAACCCTTCGATGAGGCCATGATTCAGCCTGCCTCGGTGGACGTGCGCCTAGACCGCTTCTTTCGGCTCTTCGATAACCACAAGTACCCCCATATTGACCCCAGCCAGCCCCAGGAGGATCTGACCCGGCTGGTTGAAGTAGCCCCAGATGAGCCCTTTATCTTGCACCCGGGCGAGTTCGTTTTGGGTGCCACCTACGAGAAGGTGACCCTGCCCGATAATATTGCGGCCCGGCTTGAGGGCAAGTCCTCCCTGGGACGCCTGGGCCTGCTGACCCACTCGACAGCCGGTTTTATTGACCCCGGCTTTTCGGGGCATGTGACCCTGGAACTGTCGAATATGGCGACCTTGCCCATTATGCTCTGGCCGGGTTCTAAGGTGGGCCAGCTCTGCTTCTTTAAGCTGACCAGCCCTACCGCCCATCCTTACGGGTCTGGGGCTTACGGCAACCGCTACCAGGGCCAGCGCGGCCCGACCGCCTCTCGTAGCTACCTTAACTTTCACCGTACCCTGATCCCTGGCGACCAGGGCCAGTAAAACCACCCCAGGAGTCCCCCATGCGCGGAATGCTACTCAGCCCGGCCCAGGTGCCTATCCTGCTGGTCTTTGAAGACCCCAACC
>DKXC01000104.1:0-2733 GCA_002492045.1 Micrococcaceae bacterium UBA7136 | reverse complement strand
TGGTCTTTGAAGACCCCAACCCCCGGCTCTGGGAGGAGGCCTGCGCGGCCTGGGCCTCCCTGAAGCCGGTGCTCTATGAGGATGTTGCCGATCAGCTTAAGCAGGTTTATCGGCTGATTGTGCTGGGCCAGCGTCCTCGGCAGGAGACCATCCGCGACTATATCTCGGGTAACGAGGTGGTGGTGGTTGACACGAAGAACCCGGCCCAGGCTGCTGAGACCTTGACGGTTGAGGTGACCATGCACATGCTGAAGGAGCTGGGTGGTGAGCTCTTTTTGCTGCATGCGGCGGCCCTGGGCGACCCCGGCTCTGATCGGGCCCTGGCCCTGGTGGCGGCCTCGGGGACGGGTAAGACGACGGCCTCCCGTTTCTTGGGGCAGCATTTTGTTTACTTGAGTGATGAGAGTGCTGTGGTGGACCCCCAGGGGCTTGCCATTCGGCCCTACCCTAAGCCCTTATCGGTGATTGAAACTGTGGGCAAGCCCAAGGTGCAGAAGGACCCGGCTGCTGAGGGCCTGGCCCTGGCGGGGGAGGGGGAAACCTACCGGTTGCAGCATCTGGTGGTCCTCAACCGGGTTAAGGATCGGCAGGTTGAGCCTAGCTGGCAGCGGGTGGATTTGCGGCAGGGTCTTTTTGATGTGATTTTGCAGTCTTCGGCTGTTCAGCGGATGCCGGGGGGCCTGGCTGATTTGGCTGGCCTGCTTAACCGCCTGGGCGGGGTCATTGAGCTGACCTATTCTGAAATTGCGGACACCCTGCCCTTCTTCCAGCAGCTGCTGGCCGGGCAGATTCAGCTAGATCCCCGGGTGCAGGACTATGAGCATGTGCCGGGCCAGGACTTCTTGCAGGGGGCTATTCGGGGCCGCCTACTTTACCAGCGGGGGCGTATGTCTGAGGGCCTGGCCCTGGCGGAGGGCAGTTACCTGCTGACGGCGGATGGCAGGCTGTCGGAGGTTTCCCTTATTGCCTGGGACCTCTGGAACCTGCTGGCTGAGCCTCTGAGCCAGGACCAGCTTTTTGAGCGGGCCTCTGAGCTTTACGGGGAGATTCCGCGGGAGGACTTTGAGCAGGTGGTGCGGGAGCTGGTGAACTCTGGCATTCTGGGCACCCTGCGGGTACTGACCGAGGACGACTAGCGGCTAGCAGGAGCCAACGGATTATTTGTAGGGTAGGCGAAGGCAGACTCGTGGCGAAGCCGCTGGCTCGGGGGCTGGCCTGAATCGCCGAGCTGGCGAGGCGAGAGGGCGGCGGCGAGCGCGAGTCTGCAAGCCTAACGCTGTCGAATAATAAGACTCTCTGCCTGTACTAGCGGGCCTGGGGGTCCTTGATGGGCAGCATGAGCAGCAGACCCAGCAGCAGCACCAGGGCAATACCCAGGATGCCCCAAATCTGCTGGCCGGTCACAGCCACAAAGAGACCAAAGAGGGCCGGGGTCAGGAAGCTAGCTGCCCGTCCGGTGGTGGAGTAGAGCCCGTAAATCTCGCCTTCCTGGCCCTGCACGGTGAGGCGTCCTAGGTAGGAGCGGGCGGCAGACTGGGCCGGGCCGACGAAGGTGCAGAGGGCCAGGCCGCAGGCCCAGAACATGCCCTGGCTGGGGGCTAGTAGCAGGGGGATAGCAGCTAGCACCAGGCCGGTCAGAGAGAAGATAATCACCCGGCGGGGGCCCAGTAGGTCATCCAGGTAGCCACCGGCCAGGGAGCCGGCCCCGGCGACCAGGTTGCCCAGGATAGCAAAGAGCAGAACCTGGTTGGTGCTAAAGCCGAAGGAGCCAGCAGCTAGCACACCGCCGAAGGTGAAGATGCCGTTGAGGCCGTCCCTAAAGACGGCAGAGGCCAGCAGGAAGTAGAGGGTCTTGGGGGCCTGTCGGTAGAGCCGTACTACGGTGGCCCAGAGCTGGCGGTAGGAGGAGAGCAGGTCGGTGCGGTCTTCCTTGCTCTGCTTTTGGGGGCGGTTCCAGAGTCGAATAATCAAGGGCAGGGAGAAGACCAGGGCCCAGAGGGCTGAGAAGAGGGCTACCGCCCGGATGTTATAGGCCTTATCCTCGGGGATGCCCAGCAGGCCGGGGGTGATAAAGCCCAGTAGGACCAGGCCCAGGGCCACGATACCGCCCAGGTAGCCAGCAGCCCAGCCCTGGCCGCTGACTTTGCCGATGGTTTTCTTGCTGGAGATAGAGGGTAGTAGGGCGTTGTAGTTGACTACCGCGAACTCATTGACCAGGTTACCGACAGATAGCAGGAGCACGCCCAGCCAGAGGTAGCTGGGGCTGGGGGCCACAAAGAAGCAGAGGGCCATGATGAGCACCAGTAGCAGGCTGTTGACGGTCAGCCAGAATCCGCGGCGACCTGAGGCGTCAGACCGCTGACCAGAGACGGGCGCTAGCAGAGCGATGAGAAAACCAGCGATGGCTAGCCCTAGGGAGAGGGCCTGGGAGGTTTCTTCGGTGCTACCAAAGCTCGAGCTGGTCAGGTAAACCGCGAAAACGAAGGTGGTCATAATCGCGTTGAAGCTGGCGTTGCCGGCATCCCAGAGGATCCAGGCCTTAACCAGGGGGTTCTTGGCGGCCTGCCGGGGTTTTGTCTGGGTGGGGGCTGTGGGTGCGCTGGTCATGTCCTTATGTTACCGGCTGGGCATAGAAAAACCGCCTACCCGGGCCGGTAGGCGGCTTTTTTGAACTTTTGAGTCTAAGTTAGCGCTCTAGCTTACGCTGGGCCTGGTTGATGCTGACCTGGATAA
>DKXC01000061.1:5423-6207 GCA_002492045.1 Micrococcaceae bacterium UBA7136 | reverse complement strand
GAAATTGATTACTCTTCACCCCAGACGGCCCTCCCCTACCTGGCCGGGGCGGCCGTCACCGCCGGACTTCACCTATGGCGCAAGAACATGCTGCTGAGCCTGGCCACCGGTAGCGCGGTCTGCATTATCCTGGCTAACTGGGTTTTCTAGAACCAAAAAGCCCCGGGCACCGTGTAGGCGTCCGGGGCTTCAGAGAGAAGATCTTTAGAGGGCAGCTAGGGCGGCCTCGTAGTCGGGTTCGGTCTTGATTTCGTCAACCAGCTGGCTGTGCAGAACCTTACCCTGCTCGTCCAGCACAATGACGGAGCGGGCCAGCAGACCGGCCAGGGGGCTCTCAGTCAGGGTTAGGCCGTAGTCCTGGCCGAAGCTGGAGCGGAAGGCTGAGAGGGTCTGGGTGTTCTCGATACCTTCGGCACCGCAGAAGCGGCCCAGGGCGAAGGGTAGGTCCTGAGAAATGCAGAGCACCACAGTGTTCTCTAGGCCGGCAGCTTCGCTGTTGAAGCGGCGGACGGAGGTGGCGCAGATACCGGTGTCGACTGAGGGGAAGATGTTGAGAATGACCTTCTTACCGGCAAAGTCTGACAGCTGGACGTCAGCCAGTTCGGCGGAGGTCAGGGTGAAGTCGGGTGCCTGGGCACCGGGGGCGGGGAGGTTGCCAGCGGTTTCTACCGGCTGGCCTTCAAGATGAGTAGTAGCCATAGCTTCATTCTCTCCCAGGCAGGTGAGCAAAGGCAAGGGCCGGGTAGACTGGTCACTGACTTTTGCGTCTCGAGAGGAAGCCATG
>DKXC01000061.1:0-5126 GCA_002492045.1 Micrococcaceae bacterium UBA7136 | reverse complement strand
AAGCCATGAAGACCCAGCCCAGCAGTCAGCATCCGGCCGACGCCTACCAGACTATTCAGGTCATGGGCGCCCGCCACCATAACCTTAAGGATGTTACGGTCTCTATCCCTAAGCGGCGGCTGACGGTCTTTACCGGCGTTTCTGGTTCTGGCAAGTCCTCCCTAGCTTTTGGGGTGATTGCGGCTGAGAGTCAGCGGCTCATTAACGAGACCTATTCTGCCTTTGTTCAGGGCTTTATGCCTCACCAGGACCGGCCCCAGGTGGACGCTGTAGCGGGCCTGACCAGTGCCATCATTGTGGATCAGGAGCGGCTGGGCTCTGATCCCCGTTCTACGGTGAGTACCGCCACGGACGCCCTGCCCATGCTCCGGATGCTCTTTGCCCGCTTGGGCTCTCCTAACCTGGGCTCCCCCACGGCTTTCTCCTTTAATCAGGCCACGGTGCAGGCTTCTGGTGCCCGCAAGGTCAATGGGCAGAAGGCTGAGCGGGTGACCTTTACCCGCCAGGGTGGCATGTGCCCGGATTGTGAGGGCCTGGGCCGGGTCAGTCAGCTGGATTTGGATCAGCTCTACGATAAGACCCTGCCCATGAGCCACCCGGATTTTTTCAAGGTGCCCGGTTATACGTCTTCGGGCTGGTCGGGTCGTCTCTATTCTGAGTCTGGTCTCTACCCGGCGGACGTCCCTGTCCAGGATTTTAGTGACCAACAGTTGGCTGACTTCCTTTATAAGGAGCCGACCAAGATGAAGATTGCTGGCATCAATATGACCTATGAGGGTCTGGTGCCTCGTCTGCAGAAGTCTCTGCTTTCTAAAGGAGAAGGAGGCTATGCAGGCCCATGTTCGGGCTTTTGTGGACCGGGCGGTGACCTTTATTCCTTGTCCGGCCTGTGGGGGTAGCCGTCTGTCGGCTGCTGCCCTGGAGTCTAGGGTGGCCGGTAAGAATATTGCTGAGCTCAGTGACATGCAGGTGACTGACCTGCTGGCCTGGGTTAGGGCCCTTGATGCCCCTGAGGTGGCACCCCTGCTGGCGTCCCTGACCCATCTGCTGGAGTCTATGGTCCAGATTGGTTTGGGCTACCTGGCCCTGTCTCGTTCGGCAGCCTCCCTCTCGGGTGGTGAAGCCCAACGGGCCAAGATGGTCCGCCACCTGGGCTCGCCCCTGACCGATGTCACCTATGTTTTTGATGAGCCAACTGCTGGTCTGCACCCCCAGGACGTCCAGGCCATGAACCGGCTTCTGCTGCAGCTGCGGGACCGGGGTAATACGGTGCTGGTGGTGGAGCACAAGCCTGAGACTATTGCTATTGCCGACTTTGTGGTGGATATGGGCCCCGGCGCTGGTTCAGAGGGCGGCCAGGTGGTTTTTGCGGGGCCTTACAGCCAGCTGGCCCAGGCTGATACTCTGACCTCCCGTCACCTGTCTGACCGGCAGGGCCTCAAGTCGCAGACCCGCCAGCCTAGCGGCCACTTAGAGGTTCGTGGGGCTTCCCTTAATAACCTGCAGAACCTGGATGTCTCTATCCCTACCGGCGTTCTGACTTCCATTACCGGGGTGGCGGGTTCTGGTAAGTCTTCCCTGGTGACCTGCCTACTGGAAGACCCGGCCCTAGCTGATACTGGTCTGACCTATATTGACCAGGCCCCTATTAAGGGTTCGCGCCGCTCTAGCCCGGCCACCTACACGGGCCTACTAGAGCCTATCCGTAAGGCTTTTGCTAAGGCTCACGGCCTTAAGCCTGCTCTCTTCTCTGCTAATTCTGAGGGTGCCTGCCCCGAGTGTAAGGGGGCCGGTGTTATTGAAACTCAGCTGGGTTTCATGGAAAAATCGACCAGCACCTGCCTGGCCTGTGAGGGCCAGCGTTTTAGCCCCGGTGTCCTGGACTACCAGCTGGGCGGCAAGAATATTAGCCAGGTGCTTAACCTCTCGGTTGACCAGGCTTTAGATTTCTTTGCCCAGCCTGAGTCTAAGGTTCCGGCTGCCCTCAAGATTCTAGACAGGCTCTCTCAGGTGGGTTTGGGCTATTTGAGCCTGGGCCAGCCTCTTTCTACCCTGTCTGGTGGTGAGCGTCAGCGTCTTAAACTGGCTAGCCAGCTGGGTGAGTCTGGGGGTACCTACATTTTTGATGAGCCAACCGCTGGGCTGCACCTGGCCGATATTGAGACCTTCCTGAACTTACTCGATTCGCTGGTGGATGCTGGCCATACGGTGATTTGTGTGGAGCACCATCAGGCGGTTATTGCCCATTCTGATTGGGTGCTAGATCTGGGCCCGGGTGCTGGTTCTGCCGGTGGTCAGCTGGTCTTTGCCGGCAGCCCTTCTCAGCTGGTAGAAGCAGCTACAGCTACCGGTCGTCACCTGGCTGCCTACCTGTCTGCCTAGACTTTCCCCCTCTCAACTTAAACTTGTCCTAACAGACTAGACAGGTTTGTGAGCAAGTTACTAGCCTTTTATTCCACTTTTGAAGGAGCAAGTGTCCTAAGATTGTGACGTGCCAAAACTCATTGATCATCAGGAACGCAAACAGGAAATAGCCCAAGCTATCTGGGCTATTGTCGAGCGGGAAGGCATCCGTGCCGTCTCCGTGCGAACGGTCGCAGCCGAAGCTGGTATCTCTACCGGCTCCCTCCGCCATGTCTTCCCCTCCCTCGACGAGATGATGCTCTACGCGGTGGACTACGTCGGCAAACGCTTTATCCGGGCCCTGACCGAAAAGCCCCTTGAAGGCAGCTTCATCTTTGAGGCCGAGAACCTTATGGGCTACCTCTCCCCTCTCTCTGAGGACGGCCGTATCTTCTGCTCGGTGCTAGCTGGCATCCTGGCAGAGATTGAAGCCTTCCCCCAGGCCCTGCCCATTGTTCAGGAACATGAGGCTGACTTCCTCTACGCCTACCGTTTCTTGCTCAGCCAGATTCGGGCCCACGGCTACCTCAAGGAGGGGGTCGATATTGACCTAGAGGCAGAGAAGCTGGTGGCCCTACTTTGGGGTATTGATTGCCTCTACCTGATTCGACGAGAAGATATCTCATCACTTGAACTGGCCTCTCCCCTGCTGAAACATTTTGAGAACCTACTGGTAACCATCGAGTACCCGGAAGATCTAGAACGAGAGGATATCGGGTCTAGCTACCGCCATGCCTAAAATTATTGATTCTGACGAACGCAAGAAGGCCATTGCCCAGGCTGTCTGGTCTATCCTGAGCCAGCAGGGCATTAGTAAGGTCACCATCCGCAATGTGGCAGCCCAGGCCGGCATTTCCACTGGTTCTCTCAGCCGCTCCTTTGCCAGCCGCATGGAACTGGTTCACTACGCCCTAGAACTCATCAATGAGGACGCCAACAACCGCTTCCAGGCCTACCTGGCCTCCGAGCCTTCTGCTCTGGCTTCCGTCCAGTTCTTGGAGAGCTTCCTGCCCTTAGAACCTTATGCCCTAGAGGCCTCTAAGGTGACGGTGGGTATGATTGCTGAGTTGTCGGCCCTCCCTGAGATTGCCCCTATTGCCCAGGGCTCTTTGGAGCAGTTGCAGCTGCTCTTCCGGGAGGTTCTTAAGCTCATGGACCGCCAGGGGGAGCTTAAGGCTGGCCTAGATTTGGAACTGGAATCTACCCAGCTGGTGGTCCTCTCCTACGGCTTAACGGTTAAGGCTCTGGTGGCTGGTAAGGGTTCTGAGCCGCTGAACGTCAGCCGAATTTTCCGTTCCCAGGTCAATGAGCTCCTCCTTGCGCCTGTCCCCTACGCAACAGACCAGGAGCTAGCTGAGCTGGCAGAAGTCAGCCGGTCTTTGGCTCTCTTTAAGGATTCTGAGAACTAAGAAAGCCCCCTGCTAGTACAGGGGGCTAGCTTGCCTGCTAGTTACTGGGCAAACCCGATAGAGTCCTCAATCTTGTGCAGCAGATCAGCGTTATCGTTCTCTAGCAGGATGGCCGAGTGCATGATCTGGTCGCCCCGCTGGTAGGTCATGATGTAGCCGGGGTGGCTACCGGAGGCAAATCGCACCTCAGACCGGACAACCTGGGTGGAGCCGTCGTAGCGCAGGTAGTAGGTGCGGGTATTGAGGGTTTCCTTGATTTTCCAGGCCGGTGAGAGCCGTTCAATCAGTTCCTTCTCTACCTCTTCGATGGTCTTGTCACTGGGGGCCTGATAGGGGGTACCCACCATGAGACGGCCATCAGCCTCGGTATGTTCTTCGTTCTGGTAGTGGGTGTACTGGTAGGCGAAGATTTCCCCCTGAGAAGGGGATTCGTCCCGGCTGTAGCCCTGGGGTACGAAGAAGGTGACGCCTGATTCAGTCCTGGTTTCGCCCGGGAAGGCCTCGGTTTCTTCGGGGCTGGGCTCCGGGCTGGGTTCTTCGGTGGATTCTTGGCTGGGCTCCGGGCTAGGCTCGGGGGCAGCTTCTTGGGTGGCCTGCTCAGCGGTGGGCTCTTGGCTAGGTTCAACGGTGGGTGAGGGGCTAGCGCTAGCAGAAGCGCTAGTGGCACTGCTGGTTGGGGCACTAGCCTCCGGCTGGCTCTTGGAGCCGCAGGCGGTCAAGGCCAGGAGGGCTGCCAGGGAGAGGGCAACTAGGGGCAGGGGTTTCTTCATTCTTTTCCTAGGCCTTCTTCACAACAGAGGACTTGAGGTACATTTGGCCAGCGCCAGGCACCTTGGCTTCAATGTCGTGGCCATTGACGGGGGATTCTAGCAGGCGGATGCCGCGAACCTTGGTGCCAGCCTTAATATCGGCACCACCCTTGACCTTGAGGCCCTTGGTGATAGTGACAGAATCGCCGTCTGCTAGGGGGTTGCCGACAGCGTCCAGCACCTGGGAGGTCTGGGGCTCGGTTTCTTCACTGGCTTCGGTCTCGGCCCATTCGTGGCCGCACATGGGGCAGACCCAGAGGTCGCCCTGCTGGTAGGAGTAGTTTTCACCGCAAGCCGGGCAGACGGGGGTAACTTCTTCAGACATGGGTATCCCTTTCGGACGGGGGTGTGTAGTGGGTTTTCTACCCCCATTATCTCACCTCCCCCAGCTGAAAGACCCTCCTGGGGACGGTGAGCTTGCGCTTGCTAGGTGAACTGAAAAGCGCTTAGAGCCCCTCTCCTTCTTTAGATTGCTGCTGATAGAGGCTTATTCAAAAGTCCCACC
>DKXC01000004.1:8513-10827 GCA_002492045.1 Micrococcaceae bacterium UBA7136 | reverse complement strand
GGGCCTTGAGGTCTTCGAGCTCCAGACCGAAACCACCCAAGAAGAGCTGGTTGTAGAGGGTCAGGGAGGTGTGGCCGGGGGAGAGGATGAAGCGGTCGCGACCCAGCCAGCGGTCGTCACTGGGGTCCTGGCGCATGACCTTCTGGAAGAGCAGGTAGGCCACGGGGGCTAGGCTCATGGCGGTGCCGGGGTGGCCGGAGCCAACCTTTTCTACGGCGTCTGCGGCCAGGATGCGGGCGGTGTCGACTGCCCTCTGGTCCTTTTCAGTCCATTCGAGTTTCTGATTTAGATCCGGCACAAGCGGTCCTCTCCTTGTCTGCTAGCGACCAGAGCTAGCGTCTTTGCTCTTTACTGGTTTCCCCCGCTACTAGGGGCCGGGGTGGCCCAAGGGCGGTATGAACCCTAATCTCTAGGATAGTTCACCGGGCCGGCTTCTGACAGTCTTTAGCTGCTCGCTGATTCTTTACTGGCCTTCTCTGTGCGTTTCTCTTCTGCCTAGAGTCGGCTGCTGGCATAGAATGGAGAGTTAGAGAAGAAGCCTTTGACGCTTAGGTGCGTCTGAGATGAAGGGTACGGGATGACGACCGTCAATGAGAGTCGGCTGGATCTGCCAGCTCCTGCTCAGTCACACCGCAAGATCGGCTGGGGACGCAAAATCAAGGCCTACGTGCAGCTGACCAAGCCGCAGATTATTGAGCTGCTGCTGGTGACCACTGCCCCCACCATGATTTTTGCGGCCGGGGGTTTCCCTGACTTCTGGCTTATGGTTCACACCATGATTGGTGGCTCCCTGGCAGCTGGCGCCTCCTGTGCCTTTAACTGCTACATTGACCGGGAGGCCGACCGGCTCATGAAGCGGACCGAGAAGCGTCCCCTGGTGACCGGTGAACTGACAGACCAGGAAGCTCTGGTCTTTGCCTGGGTCCTGTCGGTTGTCTCTATCATCTACCTCTACTTCCTGGTCAACCCCCTGGCTGCTGCCCTGGGTGTTTTCGCTATCTTCCTTTATGTTGTCTTCTACTCTCTCTGGTTGAAGAAGCGGACTAAGCAGAATATTGTCTGGGGCGGCCTGGCCGGTTGTATGCCGGTCTTTATCGCCTGGGCGGCGGTTGAGAACTCCCTGTCTTGGGCGGCAGTGGTCCTCTTTATGGTGATTTTCCTCTGGACCCCGCCCCACTACTGGCCCCTGTCGATGAAGTATGCCGAGGACTACCGGGCTGCCGGTATTCCCATGCTGGGGGCCACTGATTCAGCCAAGAGTGTTTCGGTGCAGGTGGTTCTCTACGGCTGGGCCATGGTGATCTGCTCTCTGCTGCTGGTTCCCTTGGGCGGGGCTGGCTGGGTCTACACCCTCTCTGCTCTGGCTGTGGGTGGCTGGTTCCTCTACCACTGCCATAAGTTGCACCGCCTGGCCCTGGCTGAGCAGGCGACCAGCCGGACGGCCATGGTGGTCTTCCATGGTTCTATCACCTACTTGACCATCCTTTTCTTGGCCCTGGCCATTGACCCCTTTGTGGGTGGGTCGGTACTGGCTAGCTTCTAGTCTGTGAACATAGAAGAAGCCCTCTTCAACTGAGGAGGGCTTCTTTCGTTAACAGGGGAGCTGTCTTAGCCGACCAGTCGCTGGCGGGCTAGGTCTCGCTGCTTGGCTGAGGAGAGGGTCAGCTGTCGCTCAGCCAGGGAGGAGGCGGCCAGGGTGAAGAGGGCTGAGCCCAGTAGGTGGGCCTCTACCAGCAGGACGGGCAGGCCGTTGAAGTACTGGGTGTAGCCGATGGCTGCCTGAATCAGCAGGGTTACCAGCACTAGCAGACTGGAGCGTCCTAGGGCGGGGGCCCACTGGTGCTTGCGGGCTAGTAGGTAGAAGACCAGCAGGCTGGCGCAGTAGATCCAGACCAGCAGGCCGTGGTTGCGGGCTACGACCACCGGGTCGAAGAGGTGGCGGGCGGCGGTGGCGTCCCCGGCGTGGGGGCCGGTGCCGGTGACTACGGTGCCAGCTAGCAGCAGGAGGAAGACCAGGCTGGCGCCCAGGTAGCCCAGGGCCTTCATGAGGCCGGAGGCGGCGGGTAGCTCCTGTGCCTTTAGCTCTTCGGCCTGGGCACTGGGGCCGAAGTAGCGGTAGACCCGGTTGAGGTAGATGGCGGTCAGGCCAATCATGAGGGCGGAGAGCATGTAGTGGGCGGTGACCATCCAGGGGTTGAGTTTCATCCAGACTGAGATGCCACCTACAACAGCCTGAACCGGGATGCCCCAGAGCAGGAGCAGGGCCAGGTTGAAGAGGTCTGAGTAGGTGGATTCTGAGCTGCGCAGGCCGGTG